>NZ_DBHKYV010000032.1:0-71397 GCF_057315035.1 Cupriavidus sp.
TCTCTGGCCATTATTCTCGCCCGCCGCATCGAAGCTTGGCTTGCTGCAGCGGGGACCGAATACTAATGCGTTTCGTGCCTGTCTGGCAAGTCTTTTTCTGACATGACTTACTCGTCGCCTCAACCGCACGGGAAAGTGCGCTGCCGGCACGGAACGCGAAGTGGCCTGCGCGTCGCGCCACAATCGACAACATGTGCTACAACGACCTGCCCCGCAACCTAGGGAAATCAATGGAACAAATCGGGTCAGGCCCTCTAGTTGACGAAACCGAGCGCGCCGCGTTGTACCGCATCATGGCGCTACGGCGCGACTGTCGTCACTTCACGCCGGGGCCTCCCCTGGCCGAGGCACAGTTGGAGCGTCTTCTGAATGCAGCCCACCAGGCACCCTCGGTTGGACTCATGCAGCCGTGGCGGTTCATGCGCTTGAGCACCCCGGAATGGCGTGCGCGACTGATGCCGCTGGTGGAGACTGAGCGACAGGCCACGGCGCAGGCCTTGGGTGAGCGCGCGGCGGAATTCCTGCGCCTCAAAGTCGAGGGCATTCGTGACTGTGCAGAGCTGCTGGCGGTAATCCTGGCGCCTGACGATGGCACGATCTTCGGACGCCGCAGCATGCCGCGCGAAATGGCCTGGGCTTCCGCCGCGTGTGCGGTACAGAATCTCTGGCTGGCAGCGCGCGCTGAAAATCTCGGCCTTGGGTGGGTATCCATGTTCGATCCCGACGCACTCGCGCGGGAGCTCAGCCTTCCTGCGGGTGCGACGCCTTTTGGCCTGCTATGCCTCGGGCCAGTACCCGCATTCTACGAAGCGCCGATGCTCGAACAGGTGGGCTGGCGCAAACGTTCGGCGTTACATGAAATCCTGTGGGACCCTTCATTGCCTCTTTCACCGGTCAACAACTGACCCTTCCGCTTGTATCCTCGGCGTTATCGACTACCCTGAATCCGCCTGCCGGCGCCACGCCGGTGGCCTGCGGACGACACAGGGGGGACAGCATGCCTTCGTACCTGGCCGAGGCCTACACCACCAAGGCGGTCGCCCGCCTGGCGCTTGCCACCCCACCCACCGCGCAATCCCTCGAGGCCCAGATACAGGCCCGGCTGCTGGCCGGCAATGCGGCGTTCTTCCGGCAACGCTACAGCGAGGCCTTATCGGAGTACCTTGCCGCCTGGGCCCTGCTGCCGGTGCTGGTGTGGCCAGTCTTTCCGGTCGAGGTCGGCAAGCTGCGTCCCGAGATGCTGGCCGAGGTCGAACTGGTCAAGCCACTGCTGGAGGCCAGCGTCAACATCCATCGCCTGCGACCGTCGCTGGGACCGGCGGCGGCCATCATGCCTAGCGTCGAACCGCCGCAGGAACTGCTGGAACTGACCGACCGTTTCGCCGGCGACACCACGCGTGCGCAGCGCGAGCATGCGCTCTGCCTCACGCTGCTACGCCAGGGTGAATTCGATCTGGCGCGCCGGCACGCCGAAGAGGCGCTCGCCGCCGGAGACGATGCCCGGCGCGGCGACGGCTTCGCACTGCTGGCCGCGGTAGCGCTGGCCAGCCAGGACGTGGGCGGGGCGCAAGACGCGCTGGCCAACGCAGCCGAATCCTATCGAGGACAGGACAGGGCCGACGCGCTGGCCGCTGTCGAGCACAACCTGGGCGTGACCAGCACCCTGGCCGGCAACGCCGAGGCCGCCGCCGGCCACTTCGCCAATGCAATACACCGCGTACCCGCACTGGGCGGCTGGCAGGTGACGCAGGCGCTCAATCCCGGCAGTGCGTCGGTCACGCGCGCGGTGGGCAGCGCCGGTCTGCCGCTGCTGCTGCACAGCGGCGCCGCCTGGCAGGCGCATTCGTTCGATGCGGCCGAACCGGTGAGCGAGTTCGAGGTTGCCGGCAGAAATGGCGCTGTCCATATCGACCTGGCCGCCGGTGCCGGCGCACTGGAAGCCGCGTTCTACCAGCCACGCATCGACGCCTTGCGCCTAGCCGACCTCATCGTCGACCTTGGCAACCTGGGCGCATTCACCTCGCACCTCGCGCACGTAAGCGGGCTGGTACTGCCGCTGTCGCTGGGCGACACCTACCATGCACTGGGCCGCCACGACCTGGCCGCCAGCTACTACCTGCGCGCACGCGACTACGCCTACCTGAACTTCGCGATCGAGCGCCCCATGCTGTGGGCGCGCCTGGCCCGTACCTACCTGGCCGAAGGCGACCGCCACTACCGCCAGCAGGACACCGACGCTGCCGTGCAGGCCTACTCGCGCATCGTCGCCCTGACTCCCGCTGGGTTCGAGCTCTCGGGAGCGCTCTACGAAGGTAGCTTCGCCCCCTATGCCGACGACACGCTGGCGCTGCTAAACGCCCCCGACCGGCTCGCCTTCGACGGCATCGACTACGGGCGACGCATCGTGATACTGCAGGCGCTGGCCAATCTCGGCCAGATTGCCAACGGCATCAACTATCTGGGCATCCCGGACGACATCATCCCGATCCACCCGTGGCGCTACTTGCAGAACCAGGCGCGCTACTTCACCAACCAGGCAATCCAGGCCGAGCGCGCCTATCTCAACTTCAAGAGCACCGCTGAAAAAGAAGCCTTCACCCGGCTCACGCTGCAACAGGCGGTGGATGCGCAGAAGTCCGCCGTCAAGGTGGAGGACGCCAAGGTTGCGCTGGCCAAGACGCAGCAGGACGTGGCGCAGAGCGCCGCCGAAATTGCCGGCAAGCGCATCGACCAGGCCATCGAGGCGCGCGACGACTATGCGACCGTGGCCGAGCAAACCGCGTTCTACGACGAGATCACAGCGCTGTATTCGGCCCCGGACGGCGGCGTGCATGTCGATCCGGACTTTGCCCGGCAGCTCGGCATCCAGCTCACCTACGTACACGAAACGTACACCGACCTGTTCGGCACATCGGACTTCTACTACACGCGCGACGTTGCCAAGGGCGACATCCTGCGCACCATGAACCGCAGTCGCAGCAAGGCCACGCGCGAGCTTGAACTGCGCAACATGGACCGCAAGGTCGACCAGCTTACCGACGACCTCACGCTGGCCAATGGCCAGGTCGCGGTCGCAAAGAAAGGAGTGAAGGCCGCGCAGGCACAGCAAGAGTTGGCAAAGCTGCGCGCCGCACAGGCCAGGTCGCAGCTTGACGCGTTCAACGACCAGGAACTAAGCCCCGAACTTTGGGACAACCTGGCACAGGCGCAGCGCGAGATCAGCCAACGCTACCTCGACTGGGCCATCGGCGCCGCCTTTCTGATGGAGCGCGCCTACGAGTTCGAGTACGACCTCACCGTCAACCGCATCCGCTTCGACTACGAGCGCAGCGATCTCAACGGCATGCTGGCGGCAGACCTGCTGCTGGCCGACGTCGACCAGTTCAGCTACGACCGCCTGCTCGACACCGAGAAGAAGGCCCCGATCAAGGTCAGCATCGCGCTGGCCGACCGCTACCCGTTCCAGTTCCGCCGCGACTTCCAGCAGACTGGCCGGCTCGACTTCCAGACCACGCTGGAAGATTTCGACCGCTGGAACCCTGGCACCTACCGTCGCAAGCTGCGCCGGGTCGAGGTGATCGTGGAGGGGCTGGTAAGCGCCGATGGCCTGCACGGCACCCTCACCAACAGCGGCTTCTCGCTCGACCGGCGCCGCGACGGCACGGTGCAGACGCGCGTGCAGAAGGCCGAAACCATGATCCTGTCGCGCTTCGACATGCGCGGCGACGGCTTCGTCTTCACCGCTACCGACGAGCAGGTGCTGGCGGTGTTCGAGAATAGCGGCGTGGCCGGCGGCTGGGTGCTGGAGCTGCCGCCGGACGTCAACGATGTGGACTTCCGCACCATCACCAATGTCCACCTGGTGCTCTACTACGACGCCTGCTACAGCATCGGAGTGGCTAACGTGGTGAGAGCCGGGCTGGCCGCCGTGAGTCACGACGAACAGATGCTCGGCCTGTCGTTGCGCTTCCAGTATCCGGACGAGTTCTACAACTTCCAGTCCGAGGGTGCGCTGCGCTTTGCGCTCGATGAGGGCTACCTGCCCTTCCACCATCTCGCGCCCCGGGTGCGCAGCCTGTGCCTGAACGTCGAGACGGTGGATGGCGTGTCGCCGGCCGGACTGACGTTGACCGTGGAACATGGCGCCAATGTCGCCAACGTCGTCACTGCTGCCAACGGCCTGGCGGGGCCCGGCGATGCCGCGCTGGCAGTGTTCGTGGGCGGTCCACTGACCGGCGACTGGACCGTGCGCATCGATCGGGCGCTCAACCAGGCCGCCTTCGATACCGGCTTCGGCTAGGACAAGGTGCGCAACCTCGCCTGCTTCGCCAACTACGGGTATTCGCCGCGTGGCCGGCCGGTTACGACGCTGAACCTGGGCGCCGACCCGCTCGCCGCGTTCGAACGCATCGACGACCCGGCCGCCACCGATGGTGGCCCCGGCGCCTGGAGCTACGACGCTGCCGTGCCGTGCCTGCGCCAGCAGTCGAACCTGCATGCCGCCGCCCATCTCGATACCAGCCCTGCCAAGCCCGGCGCCATGCTGCTGGCGCGCACCGACGCCGGCTGGCCAGTGCGCCGCGACCTGTTGCTGCGCGTGCGGCTGCAATCTGACAGCGACGGAATCGGCGTGATCCTGCGCTACCAGGATGACAACAACTTCTATTACTTCCTGATGGACGCCACGCTTGGCTATCGCCGCCTTGGCAGGAAGGTCGGCGGTGTCTTTGCGGAGCTGGACGTGCCGGCCTTCGATGCCACCGCCGACTACCAGGCCGGCCAGGCCCACGAACTCTGCGTCGCCGTGGTCGGCGACGCGCTGGTAGCAGCACTCGATGGCGTGCAGATCCTGTCGGGCCGCGACCACGCGCTGCCGGCGGCGGGCCGCTTCGGCCTGCTGGCATGGAAGAATCCCGGGGCGCGCGTGCTCGGCCTGAGCGTGCGCGACGCGTGACAGCCAGGCCTCACGCCAAAGTCCATCGCCATGGCCAATCTCCCCGGCACTTCCGCGCTGACCGTCAGCCTGCCCAGGGGCGGCGGCGACGTGCGCGGGCTGGGCGGCAACTTTGTCGCCGACTATAACCGCGGCACCGGCAGCTACACGGTCGACCTGCTGATGCCGGCGGGCCCTGCCGGCCTACGCCCCGCACTGGCGCTCAGCTATAGCTCGGGCGCGGCGAACGGCGCCTTCGGACTTGGCTGGGGCGTAGGGGTACCGTCGATCCATCGCGATGGCGAACGCCGCTTCGTGCGCTATGACGACAGTGACGGCTTCCGGCACGATCGCCATGGCGAACTGGTCCGCCTTGACGGCGCGGGGGAACCCGCTGGCGCGCCCCAGCGTTACCGCCCCAAATACGATGAATGGTTCGCCCGCATCGAGCGCGGCGAGCACTGGGAGGTCTTCCCGCGCGAAGGCGGCGTGCAGCGCTATGGCGTGGACGGTAACGCCCGCATCGCGCACCCCGACCACCCCGAACGCGTGCTCGCCTGGGCGCTGCAAGAGGTCGAGGACCGCAATGGCAACCGGGTGCGCTACCACTACCTCGCCGATGGCAACAACCGCTATCTGGACGAGATCGCCTATGGCCCCTACCGTGTGGTGTTCACGTATGCGCCGAGGCCCGATGTGCTTGGCACCGCGCGGCACGGCTTTCCCCTCGCCACCGCACTGCGCTGCATCGCCATCGAGGTCCATTGCGACCGCCTTGCCGGAGCGAGCCTGATCCGGCGCTATGCATTGGCCTATGCCGAGCCACAGGAAACGCCGCTGTCCCTGCTGCGCGAAATCCGCCTGAGCGGATACCGTGACGGCGACACCGTCGCGCTGCCGCCGCTCACCTTCGACTACACCCCGTTCCGCCCTCCCGCCAGCCGCTGCCGGGCCTTGAACAACCCCAACGGCTTTACGCTCGCGCCGCTCGGCGTGCGCGGCACCGACTTGCTCGACTGCACCGGCGACGGCCTGCCGGACATCGTCCAGATCGGCGGCGGGCAGCGCTGTTACTGGGCCAACCGGGGCGACGGCAGCTTCGACGCGCCACGCCAGATCCGCAGCCTGCCCGCCGGCGTGGAGCTTGGCGCGCCCGGCACCAGCTTCGGCGACATCGACGGCGACGGCGCCGCCGACCTGCTCGTCACCGACGGGCCGCGCACCGGCTACTTTCCCCGCATCGGTCCCGCCGCATGGGGTCCGTTCCAGGCCTACCCGCGCGCGCCCAACTACGACCTGCGCGACCCCAACAACCGGCTGGTCGACCTCGACGCCGACGGGCAGGTAGACCTGCTGCGCACCACGTCCACGGCCTTCATCCTGCACCTGAACCGTGGCGTGCAGGGCTGGAGCTCGCAGCCGCCCATCCCCCGCGTGCGCGATCTCGACGCATTCCCTGATATCTCGCTGGCCGATCCGCGCGTGCAACTGGCAGACATGACCGGCGACGGCCTCGCCGACATCGTGCTGCTGCGCTCCGGCGAGGTGTCGTACTGGCCGTACGAGGGTATTGGCCGCTGGGGTCGGCGCCGCGTCATGCGCGGCTCGCCGCCGTTCGCGCGCCCGAACCAGCCGCGCGGGGTGTTCCTCAGTGACGTCAACGGCGATGGGCTGGCTGACCTGGTGGTGGTCGAGGCTGATAGCGTGACAATCTGGATCAACCGCTGCGGCAACGGCTTTGGGGCGCCCATCCGCCTGACCAACACGCCGTTGACCAGCGGCGCCGAGGTGCGCGTGGCCGACCTGCTGGGCGCGGGCACGGCCGGTGTGCTGTGGAGCCATGCGCATGAGGTAAGGCCGCACACGCGCTATTTCTTCCTTGACCTGGCTGGCGAGCAGAAGCCCTACCTGCTGTCGTCGGTCGACAACGGGCTTGGCCGACGCACGCGCATCCGCTATGCCAGCTCCAGCCAGTTCGCCGCGCGCGACCGCGCCGAGGGCCTGCCGTGGCAGACCTTCCTGCCGTTTCCGGTGCAGGTGGTGGCCGAAGTACAGCAGGAAGACCCGCTCGCCGGTCTCGACACCCGTCTGGAGGTGCGCTACCACGACGGCATGTACGACGGCCGCGAGCGGCGCTTTGCCGGCTTTGGCCGCGTCGAACTGACCGAACACGGCGACGACACCGCGCCCACACTGCACACAGTGATGCGTTTCGACGCCAGCCCCACCGAGGGCCTGGGCAGCGACGCACGCGCCCTGGCCGTGGCACGCTGGGGCAAGCTGCTCGAGACACGCCAGGGGCCGGCCGATGGCGCGCCGCTGCGGCTGGCCACCAGCGTCTGGACGGCCGCTATCGCGCAGCACGGCGCGGATGGCACGCCGGTGGTCACGGTGCATCGTACCGGCAATCGCAACGAGGCACCCGGCAGCGACGGAACGACAGTGGTAACGACCCACACCTATGCCTTCGACGAAGCCGGCAACGTGGTTAGCGACCAGTCATCGGCCAACGGGCCGACGCCACTCGCACAGCGCAGCGAGATCACCTACGCGCGCACTCCCGACGGCACGGTAACCCCGCTGCCTGCGCGCATACTCGACAGCGCCTCCGATGGCAGCGTGCTGCGCGAGCGCCGCTACTACTACGATGGCGCCCCCTTTGCCGGCCTGCCGCTTGGGCAGGCCGGCAAAGGCAACCTGATGCGGCAGAGCCTGCGCGTGCTGGCTGCGAATGACTTTGCGGACCACTACGGCGCGGCCGGGCTCGATGCTGCCACGCTCGGCTTCCGCCTCGAAGATGGGGCCGTGTGGACCGACGCCGGCCGCTACCAGTACGACGCGAAAGGCAACCTGCTCACCGCGCGCGATCCGCTCGGCCACGACACCACGCTCGAGCGCGACGCCGATGGCATCTTTCCGCTGCGCATGCACAACCCCGCTGGGCACGAGGTGCATTTCCACTGGGACGATGCCGCGCTGCAGCCCGACCGCATGACCGACGCCAACGGCGCCATGTGGGCTTTCGGCTTCGATGCGCTGGGCCGCGTGACCCGCCTCGCCCTGCCCGGCGACACGCTGGCGGCGCCAAGCGAGACCGTGGCGTGGCATCTCGACGCCACGCCACCCTACGTCGAACTGGAGCAGAAGCAGGCGGCCGGCGCCCCGCCAGCGCGGCGGCGCGTGTACCACGATGGCGGTGGCGCGGCGCGCCAGGCCCGCGCGGTGATCGACGACGACACCGTGCTGGTGTCGGCTCCGTTCACATTGAACCGGCGCGGCTGGCTCGGCCGCCAGGGCGAGCCATCTTTTGGCGCGTCGCTGGACTTTGCCCCGCATGCCCCGCTGCCTGCGGGCGAGTCCACTACCCTGCACTACGACGCGATCGGACGTGTGATCGCCACCGACCTGCCCGGCGCGCGCAGCACGCGCGCGCTCTACGACTCCTTTCGCACCGTACTCTACGATGCCAACGACACCGACGCCTCGCCGGAGAACATCGCACGCGGTTTCTTCGATACGCCCACCGTGCGCCGGCTCGATGGCTGGGGACGCCTGGTTGGCGTCACCGAGATGCATGACGGCCTGCTCACCAGCCATACCTACGAGCTCGATGAGGCTGGCCGGGTACTGAAGGTCACGGGGCCCGACGGCGCACGCATACTGTCGCAACGCTTCGACCTGGCGGGCAACCGGCTGGCGCTGGACCATCGCGATGCCGGCCTGCGCCGCTACTACCACGACGCCGCTGGCCGGCTGGCCTGTTGCGTCGACGCCGCCGGGCAGCGCGTGGACTTTGGCTACGACGCGCTCGACCGGCCCACCCGCGTCAGCGTGGGCAACGCCACCGTGCAGCAATTCACCTACGACGACCCGGCACGCGCCAATGCCATCGGCCGGCTCGCCGCCGTGCACGACGAGGCCGGCGACTGGAGCTTCGACTACGACGCACGCGGACGTGCCACGCAGCGCACGCTGACCGTCCCGGGCCGCAGTTGGTCCCTTGGCCACAGCTACCACCCCAACGGCCAGCTCGCCGCCATCCGTTACCCCGACGGCACCGAGACGCGCTACGTCTACGACCGCTGCGCGCGCCTGAGCGCGATCCCCGGCACGCTCGAGGCCATCACCTACGACGCCCGCGGCCGGCGCACGCAGCTAAAAGTCGCCAACGGCGTGCGCACGCTGATCGACTACGACCCGCAGCGCCGCTTCCTGTCACGGCTGCAGGTGATCGGCGCGGCCGGCGACACAATGCACGACGTCAGCTACGGGCGCGACAGCGTCGGCAACCTGCTCAGCCAGCTCGATGGCCGCCCGCCCGGACCCGATGCCCCGCATTCGCGGCGCTTCACGCTAGATGGCCGCTACCGGCTGACCGAGGTGGCCGGCGGCGGTTCGCCCGCGGTGGCAGCCTATGTGCGCCGCTACGGCTACGATGCGGGCAATAACGTACTGACCTTCCCCACCCATGGCGCCGCGGGCATTGCTTACGATCCACCGGGCAGCAGCCGCATAGCCGGCATCCTTGATGCCGCCGGCAACCTCGTGCGGCTATACGCGCATGATGCCAATGGCAATGTCATCCGCCTGCCCGGGCGCGAGCTACGCTTCGACGCATTAGGCCGACTTGCCGGCGTGCAGCGTGCCGATGGCGCCACCGCCGCCTATCTGCACAACGCTGCCGGCGAACGCATCTGGCGCACCACCACGGTGGCCGGCGCGGTGCGCCGCACGCTGACGCTGGCCGGCCTGTTTGAGGAAGACGACGACGGCACCACGCGCCGCTTCGTGCGCGCCGACGGCGTGCCTGTCGCGATCGACCAGGCGGGTACCCGCACCTACCTGCATGGCAACGAGCTGGGCCACGTGACCCTGCTCACAAACGGCGTCGGCGCGCTGGCCGGCAGCCGCGTGTTCCAGCCTTTCGGCGAAGACGCTGGCGCAGCGTTGCAGGCGGTGCCCTGCGCATTCGGCGGTCAGCAGCTCGACGAAATCAGTGGGCTCTACGCACTCGGCGCACGCCACTACGCCCCGGAAATCGGCCGCTTTGTCAGCCCCGATCCGCTTTACCTCAGCGCGCCCGAGCTCGCGCTCGCGAGTCCGCGCCTGTTCAACCCCTATGCCTACGCCGCCAACAACCCGATGGTCTACGCCGACCCTAGCGGCATGTCGCTGCTTGGTTCGGTGCTGGGCGGGCTGGTAGGCGGCCTGGTGGGTGCCTTCGTCTTCGTGGTGTCGGCAGGCAACCCGTTCCTGTCGGGCCTGGCGGGCGGGCTGGTGGGCGGCGCGGTGGCGGGCGGCATCGACGGCGGCGCCAAGGGGGCCGTGATCGGCGGCCTGCTCGGTGCACTGAGCGGCGCCCTTGGCGGTACCGCGGTGTGGGGCGTTTCCGCGCTGGCCGGCACGCTGGGCGGCGCCGTGGCACAGTCCACCACGCTGGGGATACTGGGCCTCGTCAGTTCTTCGCTAACCCTGGGTGGGGCCGTGGGCGCCGGCATCACCGGCGACAACTGGGACCTCATGGCCGGCTATGCCGCCGGCATGCTGGGCGCATGGCTCGGTGGCGCCATTGCCAACCGTGTGATGATGGCGGGCTTCTGGAACGGCGACAAAGTGCCCGGGCAGGTGCGCGACGCCCACCAGATGTTTTCCGAGCGCGCCCGCAGCCGCGCCGATATCAGCGACACAAAGTACTTCATGGAACGCGTCGCAACCGGCCCTGGCGCGTTCGAGAACCATGGCACTGTCACCTTCGTCGACAAGGCCACCTACGGCCGCATAGGCGACGACTACCTGGACTTCCTCGACACGTATTCGCATGAACTGGGCCACGCGATCCAGGAAAAGAACATCGCCGACTTCGACGCCGCTTGGGGCGCCTCAGTGCAGCGCTACGGCGTAGGCGGGACCAACCCCTTCCAGATCGATGCGGACAACGCCGGACGCTGGCTGATGCACTATTCGCCCTATCCGCTGCACGCATATTCGATCGCCATGGCGCCAGCGATCCTGACGCTGGCGCAGCCCACCATCTACGACAACCGCACGAAGGGAGATTCGTTCTGGCGCGACTTCGACCGCGGCGAGCGGTAGGGTGAAGGCGCTTGCGGAAGAGTTTTGCCTTTCCGGCAGCATTCGCCGATGCAACCTACGTTTGGCTGCACCGCGTTCCGACGTCAGGCTTTCACCACCCCGAAGCACGCCTTGTAGGACGCGCCCTCCCCCGAAATCAACGCGGTCTGGAACTTGTAGCCCACACCCTTGGTGAACTCGGTCTTTTTATGTGCTGCCATGGTGACAAGGGCCTTCGACGCGAGAATCGGCGTATCGAAGCCGATCACATCGTCGTCAAAGTCGAACTCGTTCTTTAGCGCGTCGACGACAACGCTTACCGCGGTTGGAAGCAACGCCGCTGCCGCCGCTGCCAATAAAGCACCGACACCGGGCACTGTTGCTACCAACCCGCCGAGTGTCGCGGCACCCGCACTGACGGCAGCCGTCATTGCCGCGGTGTATTGCTCCGGATCCTCAAGGTCATGCTCCATGACCATGGAACTGATCGCCAGCCCGATCGGTGGCCCGCGATAGACTTCGACAAGATCCGGCCGCGATTCACCGGCGTCGACGTCCTCATAGATTTGCGTCCGCAGTGATCGACTACCAATGGGCGACAGCACGCCAATCACAACGTATGGCTCGTCCGAGTCGGACGTCTGGTCCCAGTCCGTCTCGCCGAAGCACAGCAATCCCGTGTAGTGCACAACGATGTTGTTGATGTCGATAGCACCCGTGTCTGCCCACCAATAGATGGCGCCATGCTCGAACGTGCTGACACGCCCGCCATCGTCAGGCAACGCCTGCTCATCGGTGAGCGGGAATCCGAGCCACGACGATGGACCACCAAGCTTGTCATAGTACTCACCGATGGCGCCGTAGACCCATGCCGGATGCTTCGCCGAGCCGCCCATGTAGATGGCGCCATGTTCGTAACGTATGCGATGACCGCCTGAGATGGCTTCCACATCGGAGACAGCCTTGCCGGGCGATCCCTTCAGCTTGTTCCAGTAGCGCTGGATCAGCATGGTCGGGCTGATTTGCACTGACGGAAATGGGTCCTTGATAATGAACGGCGGCTTGCCGCCGGCTTTGACGAACGCGGTTTTCAGATCGGCACGGATAGTGGCAGTAGCGCCTGGCATGGTGACTCCTCGCGATGTGGGCAGGATAAAACGGCTCCGCGCGGCGCGCGGGTCCGTGGCGCAAGTCTAGGAATACCGCGTGAAGACACCAGCCTCGTCCGTGGACACCCTGACGAAGGGATGCATCCGCAAAAGGGGAGTCCGGCGCGTCCCCGAATGGGGTTATCGCCCTGCCAGCATCAGCGCGACAAGCTCGGCCTGCCGATGGGTATCGGTCTTGGCGAAGATCCGTTTCAGGTACGTGCGCGCGGTTTCCTTGCGGATGCCCAGATGTTCGGCCGAGTCCGCGAGGCTGCGGCCCTGCACGATGCAGTCCAACAGGTCATTCTCTCGACTGGTGAGCTGCGCAAGTCGCGCAGCCGAACCGGCGGATGATGCGTTGCCTTGCCCTTCTTCGGTCAGCACAAGCGCGATTCGCGCGCTGGGTGGCGAATCATGGCGCCACGCATCAACAGGTATGACTGACACTGACAACGGCGATAACGGCGCCTGTCGAACCAGGCGGCAGCGCAACGCATTCTGGACCCCGCTGGCGCCAACGTAATGGCCTCCCTGCATCAGCACCGCTCGGGCAATTGTGGCATGCAGCGTAGCATCGAGAACCGGCGATGTGCCGCCAATCCTGGTGAGTCCAAAACGAACGCCGTCGTTGCGATCCACCAGGTCCAGTGCCTTGCGGTTTGCGTCCACGGCGCGCAGGTTGGCGTCAAGCCAGATCAGGCCAATGCCATGTGCGTCCATCAAGTGGCATGTCAGGTCGTAACGTTGAGCAACTCCAGCGAGATGGGCATGAATGCGCAGCGCCTGATGAAGATGGGGGATGAACGCAGCGGCTGCGGCAACGTCGGCGGGCCCGAAATCACTCGCGCCATGCACGCGTCCGGCAATGAAATAGGTTCGCCCCGGCATCGCACGCGAAAGCGGCGCCACCATGCCATAGAAGCCGTCAACCGGCCTGACCGTCTGCTGGTAGATCTCGGATCGCTCGAACTCCGCATCCGTCACGCACGATGTCTGTCGCATCGGCACGCCATCAGGAATTGACGCAATCCACGCGGGCGGGTTCGTCGACAGTTTCTGATAGATCAGCGATGCCGCACCCGCTCCCATGCCAGTGGCCGCAATCAGGCTGCGGCCCCCGGCCGACTCCGTGACCAGCATGGTTCGCTGTGCCACCACCACTTCGCTGAACAACATCAGCGCCTCGGTCCAGAGGTCATCTGATAACACCGCTTGATAAACACGCTGAATTGCCGCGTATAACGCATCGAAGTCTGCCATCACCCCCTCCCACAGCCGAAAGACTGATCGATACTAGGCGACGCACGCAGATTGCTCCACGCCCGGATGAGCGGGCGCTCGATGCAGGAGCGAAGATACCAGGACCAATAGACGACTTAGTCGTCCGGAACAAAGCGCAGGACCCCTGCCCTGCGCGCCGGCCCTCCACTGTCGTTCGGATGGTTGACGCCATCCATGACTGGTACCTCAAGGAAATCGAACGGGCTTACCCCGTCCAGGCATGCCACGTTCACGCCGTACAGGTTCGGGTTGGAGCGCCGTTGAAGATGCGTGGCTATGCCGCAGTGTGAACAGAAGAAGTGCTGCGCCGATCCGGTGTTGAAGCGGTAGCTCGATAGCGCATCCTCGCCCTGCAGGAACCGGATGCCACCCTTTTCGACCGCCACGACGACGGCGCCGCGCATGCTGCAGTAAGAACAGTTGCAGCGGCGGATCGAGTTGAAGCCGTCGCTGAGCGTTACCTCGAAACGCACTGCGCCGCAATGGCACTGGCCAGCCCGAATATTCGTGTCATCCACCATGATGTTTGTGTCCCCTGTTCCAGTACCCATCTCATAGGCCAAGGCAAACCGCACCGGCCGCGACGACCACGCAAGCGAGCCAGCGCGTGGCACTGACCGATTCGCGCAGGAATACGCGCCCGATCAGCACCGCGAAGACCACGCTGGTCTCGCGCAATGCCGATACCGTGCCCATTGCGCCCGATTCGAGCGCCCAGATCACGATGCCGTACGCCGCGATCGACACCAGGCCCCCAACGAGCGACGAGCCGACCGACAGCGGCTCGGCTCGCATCGATGACCATAGCGGCGCGAACCCGCGTGCCGCGACGAATAGCACCGGCATCAGCCAATAGGACAGGAACATCCACGCGGTGTAGCTCAGTGCCTGGCCATCGGACAGCCTGACGCCAATACCGTCGATCACGGTATAGACCGCAATGGTAGCGCCGGTCGTCAGCGCGGCCAGCGCACCGGCGCGCGACACGTGGCGCCCCAGCGCGATGGCGACGATGCCACCCGAGATCATCGCGATGCCGAGAATATGCAAGGGGCCGATCGTCTCATGCGCAAACAGTGCCGCGCCGAGCGTGACGAGCAGCGGCGAAGAGCCTCGCGCGATTGGATACGCAAGCGCCAGGTCGTTGCGACGATACGACCGCACCAGGCTCGCGTTGTAGAAGATATGCACGAGCCCCGAGGCGACGATGTAAGGAAACGAAGCACTAGCGGGCCAGGGATTCGACAGGACGACGAATGTGGAGACCACCGCGATGGCGATGCTCATCCACGTCATGGACAAGAACCGATCGCGGTTGCCGTGCAACAGCGCGTTCCAGCTCGCATGGAGCATGGCGGCAAAGAGCACGATACCGCCGGTATAGCTGAGCATGAGGATGTGCGGGATTTTGGGTAATGGATATTGGGTATTGCCTGGTGGGTGCTCGAAGGAGAACGGGAGATATCTTCGACGACGCAGCAAGAAGGATATCTATCTTGTAGCGGTCCATCAAACCAGTTAAATTGCTGGTTCACGTTAGAAAAACTATCTCAAATGAAACGGGTATTGCCCCCGCTCAATGCCTTGCGGGCCTTCGAGGCCGCAGGCCGGCTCGGCAGCTTCAAGGAAGCCGCCGCCGAGTTGCATGTCACTCACGGGGCGGTGAGCCAACACGTGCGTTTGCTGGAGGAATGGCTGGGCGCATCGCTGTTCGAACGGCACAACCGGAGCGTAAAGCTGACGCCGGCAGCGAAGGCCTATCTGGAGAAAATCGGTCCTTTGTTCGAACAGCTCGCGCACGCGACCGAGACATTCGGCGTGTTCGAAACGGTCTCCCGCACGCTGTGCGTCAACGCGCCCGCGACATTCACCTTGCGCTGGCTGGTGCCGAGACTGGCAAAGTTCCGCGCCGAACATCCCGATGTGGAGGTCAGGGTGGAAACGTCAAACGGGCCGCTGGAGAGCCTGAGCGACAGCCATGACATCGTCATCCGCGGTGGTCCGGATACGTTCTACGGCTATGCGATGCAACCGTTCCTGACGGAAGAGAGGCTGCCGGTCTGCAGTCCGGCGCTGTTACAGCACATACCGTTGCGCGCGCCAGGCGACTTGCAACATCACACATTGCTGCATACCTCGAGTCTTCCGCGACTCTGGCCTGACTGGTTGGCAAGCGTTCAAATTCCTGATCTCAGGCCAGCTGCCACGCTGACCTTCGACCATTTCTACCTGACCTTGCAGGCCGCCATCGACGGGATCGGCATTGCGATGGGGCCAACCGCGCTGGTATCCGACGATCTCGCCGCTGGCCGGCTGGTTGCCCCGTTCAGCGGCCCGCGTCTGCCGTCGCGCAGTTATTGCACCTACGTTCCCGATGAAAAGTCTGGCGATGAACTGGTCATGACGTTCCGCTCATGGCTAGAACGCGAGGGCCTGGGTGCGTAAGCGCCACGCACCCAGCCCTACACCGATCACGCACCTTTAGAAGTGCGCTGCGCTCAATGTAAGGAAGCCGTCGGTGCCCACCGCACTGGTGATGGACGCCTCGATCGCCGGAGCGCGCGTCAGGATGTGGTTGGCGAAGAATTCCGCCGTGGCGATCTTGGCGCCATGGAAGGCCTGGTCTTCGCGCTGTTTTTCGATGGATACGATCAGTGCGCGCGCCATCTGCCAGCCGGTCAGCACGATGCCGGCCAACTTCAGGTAGGCCACGCTGGCACCAAACACGGCGTTGGCATCGGCGCGTGTCTTCGCAACCACAAAATCAACCACATTGCCCAATGCCACGCGCCCGGCATGCAGTCGCTTGTACATCGCACTGCACGCCGCATGCGCGCCGCCCTCCGCATAGATCTTCAACTCATCGAGCGTCTCGTCGATTTGCGCGAGGATGGCCTTGGCGGCGGCACCCCCGTCCCTGACGGTCTTGCGACCAACGAGGTCGTTTGCCTGGATGGCGGTGGTGCCTTCATAGATTGGCAGGATGCGCGCATCGCGATAGTGTTGCGCCGCGCCGGTCTCCTCGATGAATCCCATACCGCCGTGCACCTGCACACCCAGGCTGGTGACTTCGACGGACATCTCGGTGCTCCACCCCTTGATGATCGGCACCAGATATTCGTAGATCGCGGCATATTGCGCACGGGTCGCAGTGTCTGCCGCGTGGTGCGCGATATCGGAGTAGCCTGCGGCCACCAGCGCGAGCGCCCGGGCGCCTTCGGTCAGGGCCCGCATCTCCATCAGCATGCGGCGCACGTCGGGATGCTGGATGATGGCGACGGCTTCGCTTGAAGAGCCGTCCACCGGGCGGCTCTGGATGCGGTCCTTTGCGTAGCCAACGGCCTGCTGGTAGGCGCGATCCGAGATTGCAATACCTTGCACCCCAACACCAAAGCGTGCCGAATTCATCATGACGAACATGTACTCCAGGCCGCGATTCTCTTCCCCGATCAGGTAACCGGTAGCGCCGCCGTGGTCGCCGAACTGCAGCACGGCAGTCGGGCTGGCCTTGATGCCGAGCTTGTGTTCGATCGAGACACACTGGACGTCGTTACGCGCGCCCAGCGAGCCGTCATCGTTGACCAGGAACTTGGGCACCAGGAACAGCGAGATGCCCTTCACGCCTTCCGGCGCGTCCGGCGTGCGCGCCAGCACCAGGTGCACGATATTCCCGGCCATGTCGTGCTCGCCGTAGGTGATGAAGATCTTGGTACCCGAAACCTTGTAGGTGCCATCGGCCTGGCGCACCGCGCGCGAACGCACCAGCGCCAGGTCGGAGCCGGCCTGTGGCTCGGTGAGGTTCATCGTACCGGTCCACTCGCCTGCAATCAGGCGTGGCAGGTAGCGCTGCTGGAGTTCGTCGGAGCCCGCCATAAGCAGCGCTTCGATGGCGCCATCAGTCAGCAGCGGACACAGCGCGAAAGACATGTTCGCCGCGTTCATCATCTCGATGCAGGGCGTCGCGACCAGCTTGGGCAGGCCCTGGCCACCGAATCTGGTCGGATGCGCAATACCTTGCCAGCCACCCTCACCGAATTGCCGGAACGCGTCCTTGAAGCCGGCGGTCGTCCTGACTTCGCCGTCGTGCCACGAGCTTGGCTCCCTGTCCCCAGCCACGTTCAGCGGGGCAACTACCTCGCCGTGGAACTTCGCTGCCTCGTCCAGCACGGCCTCGACGGTTTCCGGCGTGGCATCCTCGAAGCCGGGCAGCGTGGCCACTTTTGTCAGTGCGGCCAGCTCCTGAATGACAAACAGCATGTCTTTGGTGGGTGCGGTATAGCTCATCTCTTGCCTCATTATCTTGAGATACAGCGCCTCCGGCCGGTTGGCCAACAGCGCTGCGACATCGATGAAGCGATCGTAATGTGAGGCTGCGCAACGGGTATTACCCGAATCGGCCCATTCACTGACAAATCCTGCCGCTTTTGGCGTGGACCGGGCTTGCCCGGTCGTCCACGGGCTTTTGCAGCGCGCGAGATGGCAGGATTTGTCAGTCGACGGCCAGATTTGTGAGTCGGCGGATCAGGTCAGGCCGGGCGGCGGTAGGCGTTAGGCGTGCTGCCGGTCCAGTGCCGGAATGCGCGATGGAAGGCGGTGGGATTATCGAAACCCACGTCGAAGGCAATCTCGGCGATTGGGTCGGTGGTGCGGGTCAGGCGCTGGATGGCCAGATCGCGCCGCACCTCGTCCTTGATGGCCTGGAAGGTCGTGCCTTCGGCAGACAGGCGGCGACACAAGGTGCGTACCGAGTGGTGGAGTGTCTGCGCCACCGCATCGATGGTGGGCGACTCGGGCAGGCACTCGGCCAGGTGCTGCCGCACGCGGTGGCAGGTCAACTGCTCCGCGAAGGCGACGAAGATCCAGTCCTCGGGCGCACGCGCAAGGAACTTTTCAAGATCGGGCTTGCGTTGCCTGACCGGCAGATCGAGGTAACGCGCATCGAAGCCGATCTGGGTGCGCCCGCAATCAAAGCGGACCGGGCCCGGAAACAGGTACAGGTGATCACTGCTTTCCGGTGGCAGCGGAAACGCAAACTCCGCGCAGTCCAGCAGGATTCTCTGCCCGATAAGCCACGAGGCCATGCCGTGTACCAGCTTCAGCATCAACTCGCAGCCCAGCACGCTGGCGGCAGGGCCGGGGCCGCCGGCGTTTGGCACCAGTTCAACATACGCTGACGCGCCTTCGCGCCGCAGTGTCAGGCGAAACTCGTCAAGGATCAGGTGGAAGAACTGGCCAAAGCGGTGCAACGCGATCTCCAGCCGTGGCGCATCGAGCAGGCTGAGACCAAGAAACTTGAGCACGCCGTTGCGTAGCGGCCGGCTGAAGATGCCCGGCATTTCATCGTCGAGCTCCATGGCCAGCAGCCGGTAGAGCGTGGCGAACTGTTCCTGGGTCACGCGTGCGCCGGGTTCAAGCAACAGTTCTTGTGCAATGCCCGAGCGTTCGGCAAGCCGCGCGATGGCAGCCGGATCAGCGCCGGAGAGGAAGCCGTTGACGACGGAGATGGGTACGGTAGCGGACGGGCCTGTCAACGAGGGTGCAGGCAGTGAATGCCGAAATGGGATGATGACTTCGCATTCTGGCACAAACGCGGCGTGCAACCTACCCTGGCCCTGCTATTCAGGGCAGCCCCTTGCCGATATCGGTCTGCAGGAAGAACTCGACGCGCTCGTCGTTGGCCCATGCGGCTTCACCGAAGGTGAGCCAGCCGTGGTGCCGCAACGCGACTTCGTCGCGACGCAGGATAAACGGTTCTTCACCGTCGAAGCTGACGTGGGTGCCATTCGAGCTTCTATCGACCAGCACGTATCGCCCGGCTCTCGGCTCGACTACGGCCTGGAAGCGCGACGCGCGCCGGTCCGTCACGACCACGGTCATGCTGCCGTCGCGCCCAACCGTAACCGGCGCTGACTCGGCGGTCATTTCCACCAGCGTGTCGCGATAGCGCAGCGTGAGAAAGCTCCAGGCGACCGCGCCCGGTTGGGTCTCGGCGACGAGCGTGAGGTCTGTGCCCTCCTGCCAGATCGCCTCGAACAGTTCCACGGGATGGTCCCTGCCACGCACCTTGATCGGGTAAAGGCCGCGCGTTCTCTGCCGCAGACTTGGAGAAAGATGTTCGACGGTCTCACGGCTGGTCAGGATCTGGCCGCGCGAAGCCAGGGCCGTAAGGCGGGCGGCCAGGTTGACGCCATCGCCGAACACATCGCCCGATGCGTCCACCAGGATCGGGCCCTGATGGAGACCGATATGGATCGACATGGCGATGCCGCTCACTGGCGCGAGCTGTGAAACGGCGAGTTGCATGTCGACTGCCGCCAGCATCGCCTGTTCCGCGGACGGGAACATCACCATGATCTCGTCGCCGATAGTCTTGATGACCCGACCATGCATGGCGCAGGCACATGACGTCATGGCGCGGATGCATCGGCCGATCGCCGCCAGGGCTGCCGCGTCGCCGGCTACTTCGTATAGCCGTGTGCTGCCGCTGACATCCGCGAACATCACGGTCCCATTCGACACGTCGCTGTGCGATTCCCGGTCCATATATAGACAACCCCATGCGATCCCGCACAGGAATTCTGGCACCGCCGCCCGCGTAGCTCAACCCGAAAGCGTTCAATGCCACGTAGATTGCAAACTTTCACGCTGCCAGGCTCACTGATCGCCCCACAACGCGCATCCACCCTGTCTTGCTTGCCGCTCCGATCACGCGTCTAATGGTCTGATGCGGGTAATGCGGGGGTAGGAGGCGAAATGCATTGCACCGAATGCCATTTCGAGAACCTTGCGGGGGCCAGATTTTGCGAGTCATGCGGCGCCCGGCTTGGACGACTTTGTCCCCACTGTGGCGGGGAAGCCAGTCCCACCGCGAAGTTCTGCCGCATCTGTGGCAACGCGTTGGGCGACGCAGCGCCGGCACCCGCCACGGCAGCCAGTGCCGCGGGCCTGGCCCCGGTCCACTACACACCACCCCATCTGGCGGAGCGCATCCTTGCCGAACAGGCCGCCATGGAGGCCCGGGGCGGCATTGGCGGTGAACGCAAGACCATCACGGCACTGTTTGCCGATATGGCCGGCTCCACCGCGTTGATCCAGGACCTCGATCCCGAAGAGGCCCGGCGCCTGATCGACCCCGTCATGACGCTGATGATGGAGGCCGTGCACCACTACGAAGGCTATGTGGCCAAGTTCCTCGGTGACGGCATCCTGGCATTGTTCGGTGCACCAATTGCCCACGAGGACCATGCGTTGCGGGCCTTGTACGCGGCACTGCGCATGCAGCAGGCCATGCGCCAGCACAGCGATCGGGTACGCCTCGAACAGGGCGTTCCGCTGCAGATTCGCGTCGGCATCCACACCGGCGAGGTGGTCGTGCGCTCGATCCGCAAGGACAACCTGCATACCGACTATGATCCCGTGGGGCATACGATTCACATTGCCTCACGCATGGAGGGAATCGCCACGCCGGCCTCGATCCTGGCCAGCGCCTCCACGCACAAGCTCGCGGAAGGCTATTTCGAGTTCAAGGCGCTGGGCACCACACAGGTCAAGGGCGTACGGGATCCGTTGGGCGTGTTCGAGGTACAGGGCTTGGGCGCGTTGCGGACGCGCTTGCAGGTTGCAGCGCATCGTGGCCTGGCACGGTTTGTCGGGCGGCAGGACGAAATGCAGCAACTGCACGATGCGCTTGAGCTGGCCAAGTCGGGGCAAGGGCAGATCGTCGGCGTGCGCGGCGAAGCCGGCGTCGGAAAATCACGGCTGTTCTATGAGTTCAAGGCGCGGGCGCAGCAAGGCTGCCATGTGCTGGAAACGTTCTCGGTCTCGCATGGCAAGGCCTTCGCCTATCTGCCGCTGATCGAGCTCCTGAAGAACTATTTCCAGATTACCGCGCAGGATGGCGAGCGAAGCAGCCGCGAGAAAGTGACCGGCAGGCTCCTCACGCTGGACCGTTCGCTCGAAGAGCATCTGCCCTACCTGCTCTATCTGCTCGGGGCCAACGATCCGGCCTGCGCGCTACCCACGATGGATGCCGTGATCCGGCGTCAGCGAACCTTCGAAGCCATTGCCCGCCTGCTGGTCCGGGAAAGCCTCGACGAGCCGCTGCTGCTGTTCTTCGAAGACCTGCAATGGCTCGACAACGAAACCGAGGCCTTCCTTAATCTTCTTATCGACCACGTGCCCGGCGCGAGAATGGTACTGCTGGTCAACTACCGCCCAGAGTACTCGCATGACTGGAGCCGGCGGACCTGCTACACGCAACTCCATCTGGAGCCATTGGGTCCGGCCGAGGCCCGCGGACTGCTTACCGCACTGCTCGGCGACGACCGCAGTCTTGAATCGCTTAAGCGGCTGGTGCTCGACAAGACCGAAGGCAATCCGTTTTTCATGGAGGAAGTGGTCCAGACCCTGGTGGAGGAAGGTGCCTTGCTTGGCCACCCCGGTTGCTATCGCATCGCGCAGGCCGCTCCTACCCTGTTGCATATTCCAACCACGGTCCAGGGCGTGCTTGCCGCGCGTATCGACCGTCTCCCGATCGCCCAGAAGGAACTGCTGCAAACGCTGGCGATTATCGGCAAGGAATTTCCGCTGAGCCTGGTCCGGCTCGTCAGTGCGTTCGATGACGGCCGGCTGCTCCCGCTGCTGGCGGATCTGCAGGCTGCCGACTTCGTTCACGAACGGCCGGCGTTCCCCGAGGTGGAGTACGCATTCAAGCACGCGCTGACCCAGGAAGTTGCCGCCACCACGATGCTGATCGAGCGGCGCAGCGAACTGCACGAGAGCACCGCGCAGGCAATCGAGACGCTGTTCCCTGGCCGGCTGAAAGACTACTGCAACGAACTTGCGCACCACTACAGCCTCAGCGGCAATATCCCGAAGGCCGTCGAATACCTGTACGCAGCCGGGCAGCAGGCGCTGCAACGCTCCGCCCAATTCGAGGCGATCGCACATCTCGGCACTGCGCTCGACTTGCTCAAGCGACTGCCTGAGACGCCGGAGCGCGACCGCCAGGAACTCACGTTGCTGCTGACACTGGGGCCTACCTTGATGGCCACCCGTGGCCAGGCCTCAGCGGAGGTCGAGGCTACCTATCGGCGTGCACTGGCGTTGTGCGATCACGGAAAACAGGGCGACCAGGGTGGCGGGCGTGATCACAGTGAGCAGGACGCATACTTCTTCTCTGCGCAGCTCGGGCTATGGGCATCCTATCAACTGCGGGCCCAATACAAGGTGTCATGGCCACTGGCCAACCGGCTGCTCGACATGGCACTGCAATCGCAGAAGCCAAATCAGCTCGCCGAAGGCCACCGCGTGGCCGGCGCCACGGCGCTCCGCCTGGGCCTGCTTGAAGTGGCCCGCGACCATATGGAACAGGTGCTGGCATTGCAACGCCCGGAGCCGCCCCAGTACGACTACATGATGGGCTATGGCCGAGACCCGGCCGTTCACGCCACGAGTACACTGGGCTGGATCGTATGGTATCTGGGCCTGCCGGATCTGGCACGCTCACATTGCCACGAGGCACTGGTGATGGCGCGGCAACGCCCCGACACCGTCAATCTGGCGCTATGCCTGATCTTTGCGGCGGAAGTCCATCGGCGCCGCAGGGAGCCCCAGCAAGTGGCCGAGTACGCCAAGGCTGCCATCGCGGTGGCATCCGAACAGGGATTCCCGATTTACCTGGCATGGGGAATCGTGCTGCAGGGATGGGAAATCGCCATACAGGGGCATTCCCAGGAAGGGATTGCACAGATACATCGGGGTTTGGCGGACTATGCAGCAACCGGCGCGTCGCTGGGTCGGCCGAATCTGCTGGCCATGCTTGCCGAAGCCTGCGGCAATGCCGGGCAGCCTGAAGCAGGCCTGGCTTTGCTGCCCGAAGCACTGGCTTTCGCGGAAGACACCGGAGAGCGCATCGAGGAATCCGCGCTGCATCGTCTGAACGGCGACCTGCTACTGGCGTTGCCAGCCCGGGAGGACGCTGCCGAAGCGAGTTTCCAGAAGGCGCTTGCGGTGGCGCGCCACCAGGGTGCCAGATCGCTGGAGTTGCAGGCTGCGCTGAGCCTGGCGCGACTCTGGCGGCAACAAGGCAAACAGGATGCTGCGCGGGAGATCCTCGGGCCCATCCACAGCAGTTTCACCGAAGGCTTCGACCTTGCCGACTGGCAACAGGGCAAAGCCGAACTCGATCTGCAACACGCATAGCAAGATGCCACAGTCCTCTGGTCCGGCGAAGGCCGATTCGGTAGCAGACGCGATGCGCGCGAGGTTCCTGGCGCTCTGGTCGCGCTCCGGCGGCGCGCGTGCCGAAGAGGTCTATGCCGCCCTGGCCCGCCGCTATGCCGAGCCGGGGCGGTGCTATCACACGCTGCAACATGTCCGCCGCTGTTTGCGCGACCTCGACTGGGCGCACGGCGTGGTCCCCGACGCCGATGTCGTGGAGCTGGCGCTATGGTGCCACGACGTGATTTATACGCCCGGTGCCAGCGACAATGAACCACGCAGCGCCGAGTGGTTCCGCCAACACGCCGAACGCGGCATGGCCGCCGTCGAGCGTGTCACGCAGCTGATCCTGGCTACATCGCATACCCAGGTGCCATCCGATGCGGCCGGTCGCTTTGCCGTCGACATCGACCTGGCAGTACTGGGTTATCCGCGGGCATGGTTTCGCCTGGACGCCGTGCATTTGCGCGCGGAGCGTCCCGATCTCGACGAGTTGACCTACGACAGCGCCGAACGGGCTTTCCTCGGCAAGGTGCTGGCCCGTCCACGCATCTATCTCACCGAACCGTTCTACAAGCGCTACGAAGCGCGCGCACGCCGCAATCTGGCCTGGCGGCTGGCACAGCCGACGCCGCCGGGCCTTGCATTGCCGCTCAGAGAAACTCGCCCTTGATATCGACGGTCGATTTCTGGCCGATGCTGTCATAGTTGCCAGCAAGCCATGCTTCCGCCTGCGTCCTGCCCAGGTCACGCAGATGGCAAAGGAACGACCAGTCACCGTTGTATTTGCTCGAAACGTCGAGCGCAGCCATGGTCTCGTCGGAACGGATCGAGTGGATCAGCATCTCCTTCATATTGTCCGCATCGAGCTTGCCCTGCTGGATCAGCGCCGTGACAAAGGCAATTGCGCGCATCTCGCGCATCAGGGACGAATTGAAGCTGACCTCATTGAGCCGGTTGAGAATTTCCGCGGCAGTGGTTGGCACACCCCGGCGGATGATCGGATTGATATGCACGATCACCACATCGCGCGTTTCGCATTCATAGATCAGCGGGAAGATGGCGGGATTGCCTACATAGCCGCCGTCCCAGTAGTACTGGCCGTCGATGGTCACGGCCTGGAACAGCGTCGGCAGGCAGGCTGACGCAAGCACCGCATCGACACACAGATCCGCGCCCGAGAAAAGGCGAATCCTGCCGGTCTCGACATTCGTCGCGCACAAGAACAGGCGAATCGGGCACTGCTTGCGCAGCGCTTCGAAATCCACCTGCTGCTGCAATACATCCCGCAGCGGGTTCGAGTTCGATGGATTGAACTGGTAAGGCGACATCACGCGCAGCGCCATATCGGCAAGCGCATACAGCGGCGAATGGTTCAACCCGAAACTATGCGATCCCTTCAGCCAGGGAAACCACCGCAGAGGGCTATACCGCTCCGCCGATTGCGCAATGGCCAGCCAGAAGTCGTGCAACGCCTGGCGCGCGCCATTCTTGTCGCCGTGCAGCAAACCATTGGCCAGCACCACGGCATTCATGGCACCCGCGCTCGTGGCGCTGACGCCCTCGATGGCAAGCCTGCCGTCTTCCAGCAGTCGGTCGATGACGCCCCAGGTAAAGGCGCCATGCATGCCGCCACCCTGCAACGCCAGGGCGACGGGCTTTGCACTCTTGCCGTCCATTGCCGCACTCCCTGTGGCCGAGGCGCGAGCGGCAAGCGCCGCCCACCCCGTGTCACGCTCCGTCCTGCATCTTGTTCCGCACTTATGGCGTCCGTCCCGCCTGTGCCCTGGCTGGAAGAACGCTCGTTACTCGGAAGTGTAGTGAAGAAGTGACATGGGAGTGTGGAAGTAGCGACCTTCATTTCTCAAGGCCGCAGCTCCAATCACTCGGCAGTAATGCCGCGCTGCTTGATCAATTGGGCCCACACCGGCATCTCTTTCTCCAGACGCTGGCGGGCCGCGTCCGGCGTCGAGGGCATTGGTTCAAAACCTTCCTTGAGCATGCGATCTTTCATCGCCTGTGCTGTCAGGGTCGAGTTCAGGGCTGCATTGAGCTTCTCGATCACCGGCTTCGGTGTGCCGGCCGGTGCGAAGACCATGAACCACGTCTCGAAGTTGTAGCCGGGCAAGCCTGCTTCGGCCGCCGTTGGCACGTTTGGCAGCAGTGAGGAACGTTTGGAGCCCGTCACGGCAAGGGCGGTCAGCTTGCCGGCCAGCACGTGCTGCTGCGCAGCCGAGACCACCGGGAAGCACATGTCCACCTGGCCGGCGATCGTGTCGACAAGCGCGGGGCCGCCCCCGCGGTAAGGCACGTGAACGATCGACACATTGGCCACGGACTTGAACAGTTCAGCCGACATATGAAAGGTACTGCCGTTACCTGCCGAGCCGTAGGTCATCTTGTCCGGCTTCGCCTTGGCCAGAGCGATAAGCTCTTGCAGGTTCTTCGCCGGGATCTTGTTGTTGACGACCAGTACATGCTGGGAACCAGCCACCATTCCGATGGGGGCCAGATCCTTGAGCGTGTCGTAGGGCATGCGCGGGAACAGGCCTGGATTGATGGCCAGCGAAACCGTCTGCAGACCAATGGTGTAGCCATCGGCCGGCGACTTGGCGACCGCATCCACACCAATGTTGCCGCCCGCGCCGGCACGGTTTTCCACGACGATGGTGCCGCCCAGGGCTTTCGACCAGGCATCGGACACCAGACGCGCGGCGATATCGGCGCTGCCACCCGGAGCGTAAGGCACGATCAGCCGAATCGGGCGCTGGGGAAAAACCTGTGCCGATGCCGTTCCCAAAACGGTGGCGCAAGCAAGGAATGCCGCAAGACGAGCGAACTTCATGGGATGTCTCCATTTTTATGTGAATCTTTATGGAGTGCATGCTAACGCTTGCCTGCGGAGACGTGATTGCGGAACAATCACTTCTTTCTTGCCTGGCATTCAGTAATGGACGGTGCCTCGAATGCGCATTGCGGCTTCAGGCCGACAGTTGCTGCATCACGCTATACAGGTCCGACTTGCCCTCGAAGCCAATGCCCGGCAGGTCCGGCATCGTGAGGTAACCGTTCTCGACCTTGACGCCATCGGGGAAGCCGCCGAACGGCTGGAACAGGTCGGGATAGCTTTCGTTGCCGCCCAGACCCAGGCCAGCGGCGATGTTCAGTGACATCTGATGTCCGCCATGAGGAATGCAGCGGCTGGCCGACCACCCGTGTTGCTTCAGCATGTCCAGCGTTCGAAGGTACTCGACCAGGCCGTAGCTCAGCGCGCAGTCGAACTGCAGCCAGTCACGGTCCGGACGCATGCCGCCATAGCGGATCAGGTTCCGGGCGTCCTGCATCGAGAACAGGTCCTCGCCCGTGGCCATCGGCTTGTCGTAGTAGTTGCGCAGCGTGGCCTGCAACTCGAAGTCCAACGGGTCGCCCGGTTCCTCGTACCAGAACAGGTCGTATTGCGACAGGGCCTTGGCGTACTGGATGGCCGTGTCCAGGTCGAAGCGACCATTGGCGTCCACGGCCAGTTTCTGGCCGTCCTGCAGCACGCTGAGGATGGAGTCGATACGACGCAGGTCTTCATCGAGCGATGCACCACCAATCTTCTTCTTGACCACGGTGTAGCCACGATCGATGTAGCTGCGCATCTCGTCCTTGAGCTTGCTGTGGTCCTGCCCCGGGTAGTAGTAGCCGCCGGCCGCATACACAAACACCTTGCGGTCAGGCTGGCCGTTGCCATAGCGATCCGCCAGCAACTGGAACAGCGGCTTGCCCTCGATCTTCGCCACGGCATCCCAGACCGCCATGTCGATGGTACCGATGGCCACCGAACGCTCGCCATGGCCGCCCGGTTTCTCGTTCTTGAACATGGTGTCCCAGATCTTGTGCGGATCGAGGTTGTCGCCGGTGGCATCCACCAGCGATGCCGGGTCGGCTTCCATGATGCGGGGGATGAACCGCTCGCGCATCAGGGTGCCTTGGCCGTAGCGGCCATTGGAGTTGAAGCCGTAGCCCACCACTGGCTTGCCGTCGCGGATCACGTCGGTGATCACGGCGACCAGGCTGAGCGTCATCTTGCTGAAGTCGATGTAGGCGTTACGGATGGGCGAACTGATCGGAAGCGTCTTTTCGCGGATTTCTACGATTCTCACAATGTGTCTCCTGATACACAGAATGTGCACGCCACCGGCGTGGGAATCGGTAGATTAGGCGCGGAAGGCTGTTCTAAAATTCAATCCAGCTCACAACATTATTAAATCAAAGTGAAAACCGACTTTGCTTCGGAACTGGAGTTCTTTGTGCTCGTCGCCAAGCTGGGAACGCTGTCGGGCGCAGCCCGCGAGCTGGACCTGACGCCGCCAGCAGCCACGAAGCGACTCGCATTGATGGAGGCGCGGCTAGGCGTGCGCCTGGTCAATCGAACCACGCGAAGCATCAGCCTGACGAACGAGGGAGAGACCTATCTTTCATATGCGACGCGGATCCTTGCGGATCTGCGGGAGATGGAGAACGTTGTATCGAGCAGCGGAGCCGAGCCGCGCGGACTGCTGAGAGTCAACGCTACACTCGGCTTCGGACGCACCACCATCGCGCCGCTGGTCTCGGAATTTGCCAGGCGCCACGCCCGTGTGGAAGTGCAACTCGAGGTCACCGACCGGCCGGTGGACCTTGTCGATAGCGGCATCGACCTGGCCATCCGCTTTGGCGAACTGCCGGATCGGCGGCTGTCCGCGCGGAGGATCATGTCGAATCGGCGCTTCCTCTGCGCATCGCCGGGCTATCTCGACAAGTTCGGCGTGCCGAAATCACTTGCCGACCTGGTGCACCACCGCTGCATCATCCACCGACAAAATGACAGCGCCTATGGTGTCTGGCGTTTCGATCATGCGGGCCAACAGCAGACGATCAAGGTAGAAGGTGCGCTTTCCAGCAATGACGGCGATATCGTCCTTGGGTGGGCTCTGGATGGGCAAGGCATTCTCATCCGCTCCGAATGGGATCTCGCCAAGTACCTCGAGAGCGGCCGTCTTCGCGTGGTGCTTCCCGAGTACAAGGTTCCGTCTGCCGACTTGTTCGTGTACTACCCCCAGCGCCGCAACCAAACCGCGCGAGCACGGGCGTTCATCGACTTCCTGGTGGAAGAATTCGGCAAGCCTGGCAATGCGAAGGCTCAACGGCGCAGGTGAATTGCAACCGTTGGCCATGCAGCCAGGCCGAGCCGACAAACATCCGAGCGATGCTTGCCGAAGTCAACCTGGTTCGATTGGCCTTCTTAGTCCGGCTTGATCCCGGCACGCGCCACGATCGGTTTCCAGCGTTGCTGCTCCATAGCAATGAAGCGTGCGAATTCCTCGGGCGTGGTGCCCGCCACCAATGCTGCATCGGCACTCAGCCGCTCCACGGAACTCGGGCTCTTGACCGCCTTGATGGTCGCCTCGGCCAGCTTGGACGCCGCTGGCTGGGGCAGCGAGGCCGGCGCAAGAAGACCGTACCACTGGGTCATCTCGAAGCCCGGATATCCCTGCTCGGCCACCGTAGGCGTATCGGGCAACTGCGGAATGCGCTGCGCCGTACCAGTGGCGATGCAACGCAACTTGCCGGTCTTGATGAACTGCAGAATGGCAGGGGCGCCCACCGCCGCGGCATCGAGCCGTCCCGATAGCAGGTCGGTAATCTGCGGACCGCTGCCGCGATACGGTACGTGCGTGATGAAGGTGCCAGTGGTCGCCTTCAGGTATTCGAACGCCAGGTGGCCGGCGCTGCCGTTGCCGGCCGACCCATAGTTCAGCTTGCCCGGCTTGCTCTTGGCCAGCGCGATGAATTCCTTCAGGTTCTTTGCCGGCACATCGGGGTGCACCACATACAGGCTGGGCACCTTCGACAGCAGCGAAATCGGCCGGAAATCCTTGATCGGGTCGTAGGAGAGCTTCGGGAAAATGTAGGGGTTGACCGCCAGCGTGCCGATATGGCCGAGGATCAGCGTATGGTTGTCATCGGCACGCGCGACCTCGGCCATGGCAATGTTGCCCGCGCCGCCCGGCTTGTTTTCGACGAATACCGACACACCCAGCAGCTTGGTCAACTCTGCCGCCGTGGAACGGGCAACAATTTCGGAACTGCCGCCCGGTGCGAACGGCACCACCAACCGGATGGGCTTGGACGGCCAGGCCTGCGCGCGGGCCAGCGACGGCGCCAACGTGCTGGCGCCCAGTGCGGCCGCCAGCTTGAGTATGTCCCGGCGAGCGGGGTCGAATGGGTTCATGGGAATCTCCTGGTTTTGTTGTGATGTGTCGATGCCGACTGGCGTTATTCGGGCTTGACGTTGCCGTCCTTGATGACCTTGGCCCAGAGCCGGGTCTGCGTGTCGATAAAGCGCGTTGCCTCGGCCGGCGGTGCGGCCACCACCTCGCCGCCCAGCTCCGCCACACGCTGCCGGATCTCCGGACTGTTCATGACCTTCTGCAAGGCATCGGACAATTTCGCGACGATGGCGTCAGGCGTGCTGGCAGGCAGGAACGCGGCGTTCCATTCATAGACTTCGTAGCCGGCCACGCCCGCTTCGGCCATGGTCGGCACCGCCGGTAGCGCCGACGTGCGCGCATGGCTGGTCACCGCCAGCGGCCGTAGCTTGCCCGCCTTGATGTGCTGCAGGCTCGACGCCACATTGGCGAAGAACAGTGGCACCTGTCCGGCGATGACATCGGTCATGGCAGGACCGCCTCCCTTGTAAGGCACGTGCAGCAGGTCCACGCCGGCGCGCTGCTCGAACAACACGCCGGAAAGGTGCTGCGCGGAGCCATTGCCCGACGATGCAAACGCCACGGTTCCCGGTTTCTGTTTGGCCAACGCCACCACATCCTTGACCGTCGCGGCCGGGAAGGCGGGATTGGCAACCAGTACGTTGGGATAGCGTGCCAGCACGCCAATCGCCCGAAACGCCTTGGCCGGATCGTAGGGCAAGCGCGGATAGAGGCTCGGGTTCACCGCATAGGATGACGCGTCCACCATCAGCGTGTAGCCATCGGCCGCAGCCTTGGCCACGTACGACGCGCCGATCTGGCCGCCCGCGCCCGGGCGGTTTTCCACGATCACGGTCTGGCCGAGCTCACGGCCGAGTCCCGGCGCGATCAACCGGGCCATCAGGTCCGCACCGCCGCCAGGCGGATACGTGACGACGATCGTCACGGGACGCGTGGGCCATGACGCGGCGGACTCCGCAGCGTGCAGCAGAGCCGGCTGCAGGGCCAGGCAAGCGCCCGTGGCGGCTAGCCCGAGGCGGGTCGGATAACGCATGAGGGGTGTCTCCATCGAATGTAATTGGTGCTGTTGTCAGCGGATTTCTGCCGTGTAGCGGAAGGCATACGCATCGCCCCGGGTCAGCCGGTACTCGATGCACTGGCCCTGGATATCGAAGGCCTGCCGCGTGACCATGGCGCAAGGATGAGATGGCGGCAGCGACAACAACCCGGCCTCCTCTTCATCGAGCAGCCGGAATGTCACTTCGTCCATGGCCCGGTGCACGGTGATGCCACACCGCTGCTGCAACAGCGGATAGAGCAGTTCGCCCCACTCGGCCACCGGCGTGTCCTGCAGCGCCGCGCAACGCGGCAACGGCAACCAGATCGATTCAAGCAGGCGCGGCGTGCCATCAACCGAGCGGCGGCGCGAGATGCACAACCCACGCGCGCCGGTGTCGAGTCCGAAACGGTTGGCCATGGCCTTGTCCAGCCGCACACTGCGGCATGCCAGGATTTCCGAATTTGGCACAGCGGTGGGATCCGCCTCGGCGTCGGCCTCCGAGCGAAATCGGAAAAACCGCATCATGCTGGCGCCGCTGAGGCCAGTTCGCACGTAGGTGCCCTTGCCCTGTACCCGCTCCAGCAGTCCCTGCTGAACCAGTACCGAAATCGCCTGCCGGATCGTGCCGAGCGCGATGCCGAATTCACCCGCCAGCGCGCTCTCGGCCGGAATGGCCGTGCCCGGAGACCACTCTCCCGTGACGATCTTCTGCTGCAACTGCGCCGCGATCTGGCCGTAGCGGCTCATACCCGCCGCTGCGGCACCTGACTGGCGCATGATGTTGTCTGGCATCTGGTGTCCGTGTTAAATTCAACTCCTATAGAGGACTAGAGTACCCGGACCGGGTTGAACTACCATATCGGTAGTAACCCGCACAGAGGAGATCTGCCGATGACGACAAGCCAGACGCTGGTGGATTGCCACTTTCATGTTTTCGATGCCGGCGCGGCCGTGGCATCGGCACGTTATCGCCCGCCCTATGCGGCGCGTCTCGAAGATTGGCTGGCGATGCTGGCCGTGGCCGGCACGGTGGGTGGCCCATCGAGCGGCGCCGCTGATGCGACGGCTCAAGTCGACCCCTATGGGGTGGTCGTCCAGACGAGTTTCCTCGGCACTGACAACTCGGCGCTGCTGGCCACGCTGGGCCGCATGCCGGGGCGATTGCGCGGCGTTGCCGTGGTCGATCCAACCGTCGACGATGCGCAGCTTGCGGTACTCGATGCCGCGGGTGTCAAGGGTATCCGTCTCAACCTGTATGGCGATGCCGAGTGGCGCCGCATCGATACTGCGCCGTGGCGCGCGCTGTTCGAGCGCATAGCGATGCTTGGCTGGCATGTCGAGGTGCACACCAACAACGGCGACGGCGCCGCCGTGTTGTCCACGCTCGATGGCGCGCTCGGCGACACACCAACTCCCGTGGTGCTCGATCACCTTGGCAGGCCAGGCCCGCTCGGCGTGGACGACCCGGTATTCGAAACCGCCCGCGCAGTGCGAGCCCGCCGGCCGCTCTGGGTCAAGATCAGCGCGCCATACCGACTGGTCTCGCCGCAGGAATGGCAGGCACTGGCTGGGCAGTGGCTACAGATAGCCGGTGCGGACCGACTGCTTTGGGGCAGTGATTGGCCGTGGACCAATCACGAAGCACCGGCACGCGCCGAGGAGTGCCGCGCCATCGTGGCATGGTTGGCAAACGCTGGCATGCTTGCCGATGCGGTTCGCTGGCGAAATCCGGCCGCGCTCTATGGCTTTGATTTGGACTCGCTTCAATAGTGGTTCTCATCATCCTTTTGGCTACCTACCGAGACAGGTGCCCAACTTCTATCGTGAGAAATATTGCCAATAACGGGGCGGTTGGCTTGAGTTCGGCCTGAGCCGACGACCCAAAGCGGGCTCAAATGGTGAACTGCGACATTTCTCCGTTTCAGTATGGCTTCTTTGCGTTGGCTGTCGCGCTCATCTTTTTGCTCAATAGTGAGATCTCGTTCAAATGGGAGTCCAAGGAGAACACCGACCCGCCCAGATACATTCAGCACAAGATTAAGATCTTTCCGGACATCTTCGTCTTTTTGCTTACCCGATTTCGCCGTCTCCTTCTACTCCGGGCATCCTCGGTCTGGGTGGACAAGTATTGCAAGGACGCGAATCTCCAGCTCCCAAGGGAATCGGCTCGTGCTCAATTAGCACAGAATATCCAATTGAACGTCTTTCCTGCGGGTCATTCATTCGGGAAACACGTTGGGATACTCGAAAATATTCTGTACGTCTACGCCTCGATGGCCGCCATTCCGGGATTATTTTCAGCAGTGCTGTTATTCAAGGCGTTCTTTACCTGGCTTCAACTGAAAGACGAGGGGCAAGCGGGCGATGCTCATGTTCGCCCAGGACAACAAATGGACGAGCTGTGGGCCTCGTTCAAAGAACACAATTACCCCGTCCTTCTACGATTCTATGATTACGCCTTCGGCAATCTGCTCTCACTCGCCGCCGCACTCTTCATCTATCAGGTCGTCACGGTTGCTGTAAATCAAAACCCCAAGGCTGAATGGGTAAAGTTTCTTTACGTATCTCCGGCCGTAGAAGAATGCAAGAAGGTGTATAACGTCGAAATTATGCCGCCAGGCGCAACTGGAGCGTCGTCTCACACGCCGGCGGCGCCTACTCCGGCCCCGGGTTCGCCATCGGCGCCCCCCGCCGCCCAACCCGCATCATCCCCAGCGACTCATCCTGGCCGCCCCGCGAAGCATCACAGCAAGTAGCGAGGGGGCTGGCGGCTGGCTTAAGGCCTGGTACTCCTTTCCGAAACCATCCGCGGAAGCGGACCCAGGATTATCGCCTTGAGCTTGTCCCGGCCTATCACGCGACCAAGCTCGGCGATCACGCAGTAGTTGATGATTAACGTCACTAACAGTATCTGGATCGCCCAGAGCTGCGGCCAGTTGATCCCGGCAAGCAGCGCCGAAGCCGACGCTGGCAGCGAGATTCCCGTACCTCGGATCATTAGCGCCCGAATTATCGCCACAATATGGAGCGCGAAGAAAAATAAAATCGTCGGTGGCAGCATTTCCATGAATTCATGCTTGAGCGTGGCAGTCACGCTTGCTCATCGGCGCCTCCTGAAGTCAATGTATTGGCTCAACGCTTTGATGCCGTAAAAGGCACTCGCATGCGACCCTAATGCCAACACACAATAGGACACCTTTCCCGGACTCGGTGCGGCAATTTTTCCTGCGGCGGAGAGGGAACGGGACTTGGGTTGTCCATGACCAAGTTCCGGCTCCGACCTAGACCTTCAAACTACATGCGAGACAGCCGTTGGTCGCCACAATGAAGCACCGAATGCCAATGCCAGCAAGCTGACGGAGCCACCAAGCAAACAGACGCCCTGCCAGCCGGCATGCGCATACGCAGCAGTGGTGCCGAGCGCCCCAAGGCCGCTGCCCATGGCATAGAACAGCATATACAGGCCGATCAGCCGCCCATTGGCGCCCGGCCGGGTACGCAGGATCAGGCTCTGGTTGGTGACGTGCAATGCCTGCCCGCCTGCATCCAGCAGCACGATGCCGATAACGAGCATCCATAGGGAGCCGTACATCTGTGATAGCGGCCACCAGGAAAGCAGCAACAGCACCAGTGCGCCCACTGTCACGCGCTGTCCATATCCGCGATCGATCCAGCGCCCGGTGCGTGCGGCAGCCAGCGCGCCGGCCACACCCACCAGCCCAAATGCGCCAATGGCGGTATGCGGAAGCGAAAACGGCGGCGATGCGAGCGCGAGCGCCAACGCACTCCAGAAAATGTTCAATACCGCAAACATCAGCAGCGCCAGCATTCCCCTGGCCTGCAGGACAGGCTCCTTGCGCAACATCCAGAACATCGACGCGATCAATTGCAAATAACCTACCCGCTCATGCGTGTGCTCAAGCTTTGGCAGCCGGCGCCATAGTGGCACGGCGATCGCCGCCATCAGCAGCGCCGCCACGAAATACACCCCGCGCCAGCCGGCAAGATCGCTGACCGCGCCCGAGAAGGCCCTTGCGGAAAGCAGCCCGATAAATACACCGCCTTGCGTTACACCTATCACGCTGCCCTGCTCCCGCGCGGACGCAGCGCTGGCCGCATAGGCAAGCAGCCCCTGTGTCATTGCCGTTCCCAGCAGGCCAACGCCCAGCATGCCCGCCAACAGCACCGGGACGGATCGCGCCACGCTGACCAGGATCAACACCCCGAGAAGCGCCAATAGCTGAACCCCCATCAGACGCCGACGATCGACGATATCCCCAAGCGGAACCAGGAACAGCAGCGCGGCCGCGCAACCCACTTGCGTCATCGCCACCACGCCACCTACAGCGGCATGACCAATGGAGAACTCCAGCGCCAACGAATCGAGCAAAGGCTGCGCATAGTAGACGTTCGCCACGCTCAGTCCGCTGGCTATGGCAAACAGCATCAGCAATCCGCGTGGCATCTCAACCGATACCGGTGGCGTATCCATGGGAAGACCTCGTTATGCAGGTTATGTAGTTGCAAATTGAAACTGGTTGAATGCTATGGCAACCAGTTTTAAAATGCAACCACATACCCGGACGACAGGTAGCCGCCTCATGCCTCGCACTCAGCTTTCAAACGACGAACCTTGCCCGGTCGCGCGCGCGCTCGACGCCATTGGAGATCGATGGACACTGCTGATCATCAGGGATGCCTTCGATGGTGTAAGGCGGTTCGGCGATTTCCAGCGCAGCCTGGGCATGGCACGGAACATCCTGGCGGACCGCCTGCAGAAGCTCGTGGAGGCCGGCATCCTTGAGACCCGCGCGGCCTCGGATGGCTCGGCCTATCAGGAGTACGCGCTGACGGCCCGCGGCGAACGGCTGTTCCCGGTGGTTCTTGCCCTGCGCCAATGGGGCGAACGCAACCTGTTCGCCAATGGCGAGCGCCATTCCGTACTGATCGACCGGCGCACCGGCAAGCCCGTGGCGCGGATGGAACCGCTGGCAAAGGACGGCACCGTCATCGCGGCAGCCGATACGGAAGTACGCAAGGTTAAATAGAACGAGGTTCGGTCTGTGGCGTTATCATGCGCATCCACGGCAGGTCTTCTTTTCCCAGAATTTCAGGAGTTCCCCATGACTGATCCGCAAAAATCACCGCCGACCATTGCCGAGGGCTGGCAGGCACCGCCGGATCGCACCAGCGTAACCGATGACGCCCATGTGGAAGACATCATTCCGCTGCCTCCGCCTGAACACTTGATCCGTTTCTTCCCGATCCGTGGCACGCCTGTCGAATCCCTGGTCACCCAGACGCGCCAAGGCATCTCGCGCATTCTGCATGGCGACGATGACCGGCTGCTTGTGATCATGGGGCCATGTTCGATTCACGACCCGCAGGCGGCACTCGAGTATGCGCAGCGGCTGGTGGCACAGCGTCTGCACTACGCCGACACGCTCGAGATCGTGATGCGCGTTTACTTCGAGAAACCGCGTACCACGGTAGGTTGGAAAGGACTTATCAACGATCCGTACCTCGACGAGAGCTACCGCATCGACGAGGGCCTGCGCATCGCGCGCAGCCTGCTGCTGGATATCAATCGCCTTGGATTGCCGGCGGCCGGCGAGTTGCTGGACGTGATTTCTCCCCAATACATTGGTGACCTGATATGTTGGGGCGCGATCGGCGCCCGCACCACCGAGAGCCAGGTACACCGGGAACTGGCTTCCGGCATATCGGCGCCGATCGGCTTCAAGAACGGTACCGACGGGAATATCAAGATTGCCATCGACGCGATCCAGGCCGCTTCACGTCCGCATCATTTCCTGGGCGTGCACAAGAACGGCCAGGTGGCGACCGTGCATACCAAGGGCAATCCGGACTGCCACGTCATCCTGCGTGGTGGCAAGGCGCCCAACTACGATGCGGAATCCGTGGCGGCCGCCTGCAAGGAACTGCAAGCCGCCGGCCTTGGCAATTCGCTGATGGTGGATTTCAGCCATGCCAACAGCAGCAAGCAGCACCAGAAGCAGATCGATGTCGCGCAAGACGTGGCGCAACAGATCAGCAGCGGCAGTGCATCGATCTTCGGGGTCATGGTTGAGAGCCATCTGCTCCCTGGCGCGCAGAAGTTCACCCCAGGCGAACACAAACCGTCTGCATTGACCTACGGACAGAGCATCACCGACGCCTGCATCGGCTGGGACGACTCGTTGGCTGTACTGGACCGGCTCAGCGAAGCGGTCAATGAACGCCGCCGGCTGAAATCGAAGCCGTAGGCCCACGATGAAGACCACCCGTATCGATCCGACCACGTTGTTTCTGCTGACATTCCCGCCGCTGGCCTGGGCCGGAAATGCCATCGTCGGACGGCTTGCCGCCGACGCCGTGCCGCCCATCACGCTGAATCTCGTGCGCTGGATCATTGCGGGTGTATTGCTGGCGCCCTATGCATGGCGTGGCGTGGTTGCCCATCGCACCGCATTGCGGCGGCATGCCGGCATTCTGGTGGCCATGGGCCTGGTGTCGATCGCCAGCTATAACGCGTTCCAGTACCTGGCGCTCACCACATCCACGCCGATCAACGTCACGCTGATTGGTGCCTCGACGCCGCTGTTCCTGTTGATCATCGGCGCCTGCTTCTTCAAGGAGCGTTTTCGGTCATGGCACGTGGCGGGCGCCCTGCTCTGCCTGCTGGGCGTCTCATTCGTACTGATGCGCGGTGAACCCAGCCGCTTCGCCCAGTTCCAGTTCGTCCCCGGCGACCTCTACATGCTCGCGGCGACCATCTGCTGGAGTTTCTACACCTGGCTATTGCGCAAGGGTCGCCCTGACCTGCCGCTGCCGGTCCTGCTGCTGGCGCAGATTGTGACTGGCGTGATCGCAAGCATTCCCGTCGCCATCTGGGAAGTCAGCTTGCTCGCGCAACCGTTGCAATGGAATGGCAAGGTCGCATGGATCCTGCTCTATGTAGGCACCGTGCCTTCGCTGCTGGCGTACTTCGCGTGGGACCGTGCCATCTCGCGGGCCGGCGCTCAACTGCCGGTCTTCTTTATCACCTTGACCCCGCTGTTTGCGGCGGTCCTTTCCACCGTCCTGTTGGGCGAGTCACCGCACTGGTATCACGGCGCAGGCCTTGTCTGCATTGGCGCGGGCATCTGGCTGGCCCAGCGTCGCCAGACCAGCCGACCCGCATGACCTGCTTTATCGGCGACTACCCGCCAAGGCCGGTCACTTACCGGTAAATACCGGCCGGCGCTTCTCTTTCCAGGCCAACGATCCTTCGCGAATGTCTTCCGATTGCGTGGCGCGACGCACGTCCTCGGCCAGTGCGACGGTGTCGAGCGCACCACGCGCGATGGCGTTGAGATGCCGCTTCATGCCTTGCACTGCCAGTGGCGCCAGACCGGCGACCGTTTCCGCCAGTTGATCGGCACGTTCGCGCAGGCCATCGGCAGGCAGCAGTTCGGTCAGGAAGCCGCAAGCGAGCATTTCGGGCGCCTGGATGCGCTCCGCGGTCAGGAACAGCCGTTTGGCCTGGTTCAGGCCCAACCGGGTGATATACCGACGCATGCCACGCTCGTAGAAATGCAGGCCCAGGCGCGCCGCGGGCATGAACATCTCCACGGCGTCGGTGCCCAGGCGGAAGTCGCAGGCCAGCGCCAGATCGGTTCCGCCGCCGTATACGCCGCCCTGGATCTCGGCGATGGTCACCGCGCGACAATCTTCCATGGCATTGACCAACGGCTCGAAACCCGCGCCGCGCTGTCCCGCCGCGAGCTTGCCGATATCGAATCCACTGCAGAAATACTTGCCGGTACTGCGCAACAGCAGCACGCGCACATCGCTGCCATTGACCGTTTCGATATGCTGCTGCAGCGCGGTGAGGTCATCGGGGCCCAGGCGATTGGCCACACCGGGCCGCTGCAGCGTCAGGATGGCCACATGACCGGAAATCTCGAGGGTGGGAAGAGAACCTTCTGCTTGCATACGTTGACTCCGGAGGAAATGATCGTCAAACGGCGGCAGAGCGCGCCGCGTGTTCGTGGTGTTCGGGGTGTTCTGCTTGTTGTGCGTGTTGTGCTTGTTCGACGTACCGCCTTTGCAGCGCGACATCGAATCGTTCAAGGCAGGCCTGCGTGAACGCTGGACGCTGTTGCACACGTTGCCACCAATCGGCGACCGCTGGCGCGCAATCGGCCGCCAGCGCTGCGGGTGCCAGCTCCGCGATACGTGCGACAAACGGAATGGCCGCGATATCGGCCAGCGTGTAGCCGTCACCAATTAGCCAGCGCCTGCCTGCAAGCATGGTTTCCATCTTCGGGATCAACGCCAGCAGCGCCTTGCTTGCTGCGGCCTTTTCCTCGTCGGTGTAAGGCTTGCGCGCAATACGCAGCCACGCTTCGCGGCGCTCCGCGGTTGGCACGCGCGCCAGGCGCTGTTCCAGTGCCGTATCGGTCCATTGCGACGCCACCGGCTGCAACGCGACACTCCAGTTCAGGATCAAGAGGTTGGGCAGCGATTTCTCGTCGGTCCAACGGATAAAGTTGCGCATCTCCGCACGCGCATACGGATCCTCGGGTCGCAACGGCGGAGTCGGATACACGGCATCGAGATACTCGCAGATTGTCGAGCTCTCGTAGAGAAAACGGCCGTCGTCGAGCACCAGCGCAGGCACCACGCCATTCGGATTCATGGCGAGGAACGCGGACGTATGGTGTTCCTGCGCGGCCATGTCTACGGGCACGCTTTCGTAGTCGATGCCCTTCTCGGCCAGACACAGCCGTACGCGACGTGAAGCGCTGGATAGCCAGCCGTGGAAGAGTTTCATGGACATGGTCTGCTTCAGGGGATCAATACCGTGGACCCGGTCGTCGCACGGTTTTCCAGCCGGCGATGGGCTTCCTGTACATCCGCCAACGCAAACGCCTGCCCGACCTCCAGCCGCAGGTGGCCGGCCTCGACCGCATCGAACAACGCCTGCGCGGCGCGCCTGAGCGAAACGGCATCGGCAATGAACGATCGCAACGTCGGACGCGACACTATCAGCGATTTCGCATGGAGCAGTTGCAGGTCGAACGCTGCCACATCGCCAGAGGCCGTGCCGTAGTTGATGGCCATGCCACGTGGCCGCAGGCATTGCAACGAGGGAAGGAAGACGTCCTTGCCCACGGCATCGTAGACCACCGCGACACCCTGACCATCGGTCAACGCCATGACCTCGGCCACAAAATCGGCTTCGCGATAGGGAATCACGTGATGGCAGCCGTGCGCTAGCGCCACCTCCAGCTTGGCCTGGCTACCGACCGTGCCAATCACAGTGGCGCCCAGTGCGCGCGCCCATTGCGACAGCAGCACACCCATTCCGCCCGCTGCTGCATGCACCAGCACCGCATCGCCTGGTTGCACGACATAAAGACGCCGCAGCAGGTATTCAGCCGTCAGCCCGCGTAGCAGCGTTGCGCCAGCGACCTGCTCCGAAATTGCATCCGGCAGCGGCACTACGCGATGCGCCGGTACGTTGCGAGTGACCTGGTACGCCCCCGGGTGCATATATGCCACGCGCTGACCGGTCGTCAGGCCGTTCACCCCATCGCCCAACGCCGTGACGATGCCGGCACCTACCGCGCCGAGCGTCACTGGGAACGGCGTCGGCGCGTGCGGTCCATGCGCGCCCTTGCGCTGATAGATGTCTGCGAAATTCAGGCCGATTGCGGATTGGCGGATTTGCACCTCACCGGGCGCCGGGGGCTCGATTTCCACTTCACAGAGCTCCAGCACTTCCGGCCCTCCGTTTTTACTTATACGAATGGTCTTTGTGTGCATACATTGAATTGAGTGACGAAGAATCGGCTAATTGCGCAGGATGATGACCATCCCGACCATATCCGGTGCAACAAGGTGGTCGAATCGGAGGCTTGAGGGTGCATCGTAGCCCAGGAAACTCTGAAAAGCATCATGGAAAATCCGTATACGTATTTTTATAACTGTTATCCGTATACTTTTACGCATTCACGATGCACGGAAACACAAGATGACTCAAGACCTGCCGCTGTCCGGTTGTACCGTCCTGGACCTCTCAATCGCCCGTGCCGGCCCCGTGGCCGTCCGCCTGCTGGCGGATTGGGGAGCCGATGTCATTCGCATCGAACCACCACCACCGCGCGACCGCGGATCGGTCACCGGACGCCGCCGCGGCTCCGACGAACAAAACCTCCATCGCAACAAGCGCAGCCTGTGCCTGGACCTGAAAACACCCGAAGGCGCTGAAATCCTGGCCGGGCTCGCCCGCAAGGCCGACGTGGTAGTGGAAAACTTCCGCTCCGTGGTCAAGCAGCGCCTGGGATTGACTTACGAACGGCTCAGCGAACTGAACCCGCGTCTGATCCTTGCCAGCATTTCGGGCTTCGGACAGGACGGCCCGTATTCCGAACGGCCGGGACTGGACCAGATCGTCCAGGGCATGTGTGGCCTCAGCTCGGTGACCGGTATGCCTGGACAAGGCCCACTGCGCGTGGGCATTGCGATCTCCGATACGACGGCGGGCATGTTCCTGGGACAAGGCATCCTGCTGGCGCTGCTGCAACGTCAGCGCACGGGTCGCGGCCAATGGGTGCATACGTCGCTGATCGAGGCGATGCTGAACAAGCTCGACTTCCAGGGCGCACGGTATACGGTGGAGGGCGTCGTCCCCTCGCAGCAGGGCAATGCGCATCCCACGCTGGTACCAATGGGCACCTATCGGTGCCGCGATGGCGTGGTCAATATCGCAGCCAGCACCGACCGCATGTGGACCAACTTCTGCACTGCGGTTGGCGCCGACTGGCTGCTGGCCGACACTTCACTACACACCGCCGCAGGCCGCGCGGCGCAGCGCGAGCGCGTGGAAGACGCGATCAACCAGTGCACGGCCGACTTCACGGCCAACGAACTGACCTCGCGCCTGAATGCAGTGGGAGTGCCGTGCGGGCCCGTATTCGATATTGGCCAGGCGTTCGAAGACGCACAGGTTCAGCACCTGCGTATGACGCGCCCGGCTGACCACCCGGTATTGGGGTCGATGGAGTTGCTGCGTTCGCCAATCAACCTGTCGGCCGCCCCTCACCCCGATCGCTTTGCCAGCGCCGCCCCCGATCCGGGCGAGCACACCAACGCCATCCTGCGTGAGTTGGGTCATGACGATGCCAGCATCGCGCGCCTGCGCGACGCCAACATCGCGGCATGACAAGCAAGACAAACATAACAACAACGGAGACACTCATGACACACCGATTTGCGCCCACGCTGCGCGCGTTGGCGCTGGCCGGACTTGCCCTCTCATTCGCGCAGGCTTCGGCCGCCGCCGATGACTATCCCGTCCGCCCGATCCGCCTGCTGGTCGGCTATACGCCAGCCGGCGCCGCCGACTATGTCGCGCGCATCTTTGGCGAGGCGCTGTCGAAGCAACTGGGCCAGACCGTCGTCGTCGACAACAAGCCGGGCGCCGGCAGCACGCTGGCCTCGGCCGCGCTGGCCACGGCACCAGCCGATGGCTACACGCTTGGCCTGGCCACGGCGACGCTGTACGGCATCGATCAGCGACTCTACAAAGCGCGGTACAAGGCCGACGATTTCACGCCGATCACCCGGCTGACGATCTCGCCATTGATCCTGGCAGTCAACAAGAACCTCGATGTAACGGACGTCAAGGCGCTCGTCGCCAAGGTCAAGGCGCAGCCCGGCAAGTTCAACTATTCCTCGTCGGGCATCGGCGGCTCACCGCACGTGGCCGGACTGCAGTTCGAGAAGGCCACGGGCGCACAGATGACGCATGTGCCCTACAAAGGCGGCGCTCCGGCCCTGCAGGCAGTGGCCGCGGGCGAGGTGCAGATGTCGTTTGGCACGGCGGCTTCGGTGCTGCCGATGGGTACCCAGGGCGTGGTGAAGATGATCGGGGTGACCACGCCCACACCTTCCGAGGTGGCACCGGGATTGCCGGCGCTGGCCGAAACGGGATTGCCCGGCTTCGACTTCACGTTCTGGTTTGGGCTGTATGGTCCTGCCGGCATGCCGCCAGCAGTCCGCGACAAGATCTTCGCCGCGGCCAAGAAGGTCATGGCCGATCCGCAACTGCGCGCCAAGCTGGCGTCGAATGGCAGCGAGGTCTCGCTATCCGAATCACCGGCTGCTTTCGGCAAATGGGCATCTGCCGACGGCCGGACCGCGCTGGAGCGGATCGTGCAAGCTGGCGTAAAGCTCGATTGATGCGCTCTCGATAGCCGTGATGCCATGCGCCCGCGCTCAGCGCCGGGCGCGCGCGCTGGTGTCGCCAGGCATCGACGCAATCATGTCTGCATAGACATCGCCGCCGGTGGCGATATGACGCACCATGGCCGCGGCGGCATCGTCCTCGCTGCCGCGCAAGATTGCCTCCATCACCTGACCATGCTCCTCCAGCGAGGCGTGGATGCGCGCTGGCTTTTCGAAACGCAAGTCGCGCATGCCACGCATGCGGGCACGCATGGTGCGGATCTGGCGCGCCAGGATGTCGTTGCAACTTGCGTCGTAGATAACGTGGTGGAACACGTCGTTAGCCTCGCGATACGCATCGGCATCAGCCTGTTCGGCCGCCGCGCGGCACGCATCGAACGCGGCATGGATGGCTTTGCGCTGGCTTGCAGAGATACGACGCGCCGCCAGCCGCGCGGCCAGCGATTCCAGCTGCACCAGGATTTCGCTCATCGCCACATACTCACGCAGCGTGATCGACGCCACGATGGCGCCCTGGCGTGGCACCAGATCCACCAGTCCGGCCGATTCCAGCTGGATCAGCGCCTCGCGTACCGGCGTGCGCGACACGTTGAATCTCGTCAGCAGTTGCTGTTCTTCCAGTTGCGTGCCGCTGGGCAACTTCCCGCTCAATATGTCTTGCTCGATCGCAGCACGGATGGTGTCAGACAAGCTGCTCTTTTTTTCATCGGGCATGGATAACTGCGGGTACAAGTGAGGATGCTGCGATTCTACTACCGCGCGGCGCTACGTATGCATAAATGCGCGTTGTGTGCACAAACGCAACCAAATCCACCACGATGGCTATGCGTCCTAGCGGAAAACCAACGTTTGGTGCCCCAAGTGTTTGGCGCGCACCAACACCCTGACACCTCCAGCGCAGCAGCCATCACGCCACACCCGCTCTCTGTGCTACTCCCAGCATCTGCGCCTACGGGCATGCTCATTGCCTACTAACCCAACGAGCGCCTTCGCTCACTCAACTTTGGGAGACCTGCCATGAGCACCCTTGTCATTCGAGACCTCACCAGCTATCAACCCCTGGATGTCACTGCGATGTCCGCCATACAAGGCGGGATCTACCGTACGCCGCAGCAGATTCTGGTCGGGCAGATCACGCACCTGCCAGCAACGCCAGACGGGCGCGTACTCGGTAGCGATGGGCAACTGCACTGGCCGACGATCTGACCGCGCCTGCGGCAGCTCCCAGGTGAGAGGTGAATCTTGCCTCTCACCGGAGCCGCACTCCGCGCAAATTGATTGCAGCACCCTGCCTCAGGACCCGCCAAACCAGTTGTAGCCCTGGTCCACCCAGTAGCCACCGGGGAAGGTGTTGGTGACAAACAGTTCCATGATGTGCTTGGGATTCTTGTAGCCGAGCTTGGTCGGCATCCGCAGCTTCATCGGATAGCCATACTTGGCCGGCAGGCGTTCGCCGTCATACGTGAACGTCAACAAGGTCTGCGAATGCAGTGCCGTGGCCATGTCGATGCTTTCGTAGTAGTCGTCGGCACAGCGGAACCCCACATACTTTGCGGTGGTATCCGCGCCGATCCGCTGCAGGAAACCGGCGAACGGGGTACCACCCCATCGCCCGATCGCGCTCCAGCCCTCCACGCAGATATGCCGCGTGATCTGCTCGGCCTTGGGCAACGCGTAGAGTTCCTCAAGGCTCCAGCTCTTCTTTTCCCGAACCAGTCCACCGACCTTGAGGCGGAAGTCGCTGCCGTCCACCACGGGAACCTTGTCGATGCCGTAGAACGCGTTGAACGGAAATGGCCGCGTCATCTGCGCTTCCGTGTAGGTCGGCGCGAGCCGGTTCGGATCGAACAACCACGCCTGCACCTTGTCGTTCATGCTCGACACGCGCGACAGGAAGGTTTCCACCGAGGCATCGTCGTTGAGGCTGCAACCGGTGAGCATGGCCAGGCCGCCAAGCGTGAGGATGCGCTTGCCAAACAGGCGCCGGGACGGTGCTTCGAGTTCCCGTTGTACATCGATTACCAGTGACTCGCGGTCGACGGCCGATTGTCTGGAAGGTTTGGTGTTCACGATTCAGGCTCCAGTTTGTATCAGCGTCCGCGAATCATGGTCAGCAGGCTGCGTGGTACCAGCGCCACCATCACCACATGCACGACGATAAACGCGGCGAGCAAGGCCATGGCGCAGAAATGCACCACACGTGCGAAGTCGTAGCCGCCCATCAATTCACGCAACAGCGGAAACTGCACGGGCTTCCAGATGGCAATGCCCGAGAGCACCAGCACGAGCAGCACGATCATCACCAGCAGGTAAGCAAACTTCTGCACCGCGTTGTAGTGGCTCAGGTCAGCATGCGAAAGGCGCCCTCGCAGCGCGGCGACCAGATCACCCAGCACAGCGCGCGGCCCCAATGGAAAGAACTTGCGGGCGAATCGACCGGTAACGACGTTCATCGCCAGATAGAACAGCCCGTTGAAAAACAGCAGCCACATGGCCGCGAAATGCCATAGCAGCGCGCCGCCCAGCCATCCGCCCAGCGTGATGTCGCCCGGGAAGCTGAAGCCCGGGAAAACCGGTGATGCGTTATAGATGCGCCAGCCCGACAGCATCATCAGCACGGCGGCCAGCGCATTGAGCCAGTGCGAGATACGCACCCAGCCGGGCTGGATCACGCGTGGCGCGGCGCGGGAATTGACAGTGTCATGCGAGGGTCCCATTTTGGTCTCCTTCCGGCCTCCTTCTCAAACCAGGCACGGCACACGACGGCAAGTCGCGGGCCGGTGCCTGGTCGAGCTTGCCCGGCCCAGTGTTACTTGCTCATGCCACCGGACATGGCGTCGCCATCCTTGCCCATCTTGTCGTGCGGCTTCGCCTTGCCCATCTTGTCCTTGTGCATGCCATCCTTCGACATGTTGTCCTTGGACATGTTGTCCTTGGACATTGCATCCTTGCCCATGCCGTCCTTCGACATGGCATCCTTGGACATTGCATCCTTCGACATGCTGTCTTTCGACATCGAATCCTTGGCCATCGAATCCTTGGCCATCGACCCACCCGTCTGGGCGAACGCTGCGGTGCCACACATCAGGAACGCTGCGGAAACCACGGCGATTGCGATCTTGTTCATCTCGACTCCTTGTTGCTTTGCGTTGGACCGGGACTATCCCGGTTGGCGGAACATCGCGCCACGCCTCGTCCGGCGGGCACCAGATTCACACGGTATGTGTGCGTCTGATGGGAAATTCGCAGCGGCGGCGCATCCGGTTACAGGGGTCGAGGAATTTTTTTAACGATATGCGATGGCTCCGAATCGGCAACCGAATCAGCCACCGAATCAGACACCGAATCAGACACCGATGCGCCGGCGAAGCGGCTCGCAACACACACAAGCGCCATGGCAGCGTAGAATTCGCGCAAATTAATGTAGCCCGGTGTAACCAACGCGATCGATGGAACGAACTATCGAACAGGATGCGCTGAAACGGCGGGAGTCTCGCCTGCTCGATCTCTTTACGGACGGGCTGGCGGGCGACCAGGCGGCGTATGCACGATTCCTGACCGAGCTGGCAACGATGCTGCGCGGCTATTTCCGCAACCGGCTCCCGCAACAGGCCGGTGACGTCGAGGACCTGACCCAGGAAGTCCTGCTGGCCGTACACAATGCTCGCCATACCTACCTGCCGGGACAGCCGCTGACGGCCTGGGTGCACGCGATTGCCCGGTACAAGCTCGCCGACCACTTTCGTGCACATGCGCGGCACGATGCGTTGAGCGATCCACTGGAGGCGGCGGAGGACGTGCTGGCGGCGCCGGACCTGGAACCGGCCCAAGCCAGGCGCGACCTCAACCTGTTGCTTGACCAGCTACCCGACCGTCAGCGCCTGCCGATCGTGCATGTCAAGCTGGAGGGACTTTCTGTCAGTGAGACCGCGCAGATGACCGGGATGTCGGAAGCGGCGGTAAAGGTGGGCGTGCATCGTGGGCTGAAGGCGCTCGCGGCGAAGATTCGAGGATCGCGATGAAAACGGACGACCTGATTTCCATGCTTGCCACTGGCATCGCGCCGGTCGACCGGCACGTGCTGAGCCGTCGTTTTGGCACCGCCGTGGCGGCAGGCGCGGCATTGGCGACGCTATTGGTGGCCACCACGCTACATGTTCGCGCCGACCTGGCCGAGGTAGCGGTCACCCCGCTGTTCTGGGCCAAGGTAGCGTTGCCGCTCTCGCTGCTGTTGGGCGCATTGTGGATGGCGACGCGGCTGGCGCGACCCGGCGTTTCCACCGGCGCCAGCTGGGTGGGCGTTACGGTACCGTTTGCGGCAGTCTGGCTGGGCGCCCTGTATGTGCTCACGCAGACGCCGGCTGGCGAGCGTGCGACGGCAGTGCTTGGACAGACCTGGCGAGTCTGTCCGTTCAATATCACCATGCTGTCGGTGCCCGTGTTCATTGCCGTATTCTGGGCATTGCGTGGACTGGCCCCGACGCGATTGCGCCTGACCGGCGCCGTGGGCGGCCTGCTGTCGGGCGCCATCGCTACGCTGGCCTACTGCCTGCACTGCCCGGAGATGGGTGTCGCGTTCTGGGGCGTGTGGTATGTGCTCGGCATGCTGGTACCTACCGCAATCGGTGCGCTGCTCGGACCGCGCCTGCTGCGCTGGTGATCAGAAATGGGCGGACCCAAAGCCCAGATGGCGAATCAGTTCGAGGCTATGCCTTCCCTGAAACCAGAGGTCGTCGGAAACCGCCAACGCGATCAGCCACGACGCGGCAACGATGACCAGGTCACAGCGTCCGCTTTTCCACCAGTTCAGCGAGTGGCGACCGGCGATCCATGGCACACCCAGCGGGTTCGGCCAGTCGGCCAGCAGGTGCATGACACCACCGCAGGCGAAACCGAACGCCGGGGCCGCCAGCGCATGCGTGCCCAGTGCATGGTAAGAACCCAGCAGCAGGCCGATCCACGCGACGCCCCAATGCGTCCAGGTCCGATGCGTAATCCATAGACGCCGCGACCTTGACCACCATGCCACTTCCATCCAGTCGGGAGCGGTGCTCCCCAGCACCGCCGCTATGAAGCCGGCCGCGCCCGCCCAGTACCACTCTCCAGTGCCACGCTCTGCGATAACAGCAGCGGCGATGACGGCCGCCGCCCATCCGGTGGCGTGGTGTGCTTTCCGCGAGGCCATGATGAAACTGCGCTTGATGCCAGTGGTAAATGAAGGGCCGCAATCTTGGCAGGTATCGGAGTGGAACTCCAGCGCTGATCTGTAAGAATTTGAGGTGGCGCATGTTGTCTCCCCTCCTGCAGATCAACTGCAGGAGAGAGCCGGCGGCTCAAGCCGGGACAGGTCGCAATTTGAACCTCATGCCCTCTCCCCCGACCCCTCTCCCGCTCGCGGGAGAGGGGAGCAAATCACCCACATTACAACGCTCCGGCCCAGCGGTACTCCTCCTTGGTGCCCCGGATGACATCGGCAACATTGCCACTGACCGAGACGCAGTTCCGGCCGCCGAGTTTGCCGAGGTACAGCGCCTCGTCGGCCGCCAGGAACAGCGAGCGAAGATCCGAATTTTCTCCATCGGCGAAGTCCGCGGTCGCGATCCCGATGGTTATCGTGATTTCCCCGAACTCGCTGTCGGCGTGCGACAAACGCATGGCCTCTACTGCTACGCGAATCGACTGGGCAACTTCGGCGGCGCCGTGGCCGTCCGTGTTCGGAAGCAGCACCGCAAATTCCTCGCCGCCGTAACGCGCGGCGAAATCGCCGGGGCGGCGTATCTTCTGTACGATGCAATCCGCCACCGACGCCAGCGCGGCATCCCCGGCAAGATGCCCATAGCGATCGTTGAACTGTTTGAAGTAGTCGACGTCCAGCATCAGCACGGACAACGGCCAGCCATATCGCTGCGCTCGGCGCCACTCGGTGTCGGCCATATCGTCCAATGCACGCCGGCTACCGACGCCGGTCAATCCGTCGGTACTGACCAGCAGCCGAAGATGGCGCTCCATGCGCATGCGGCGTCGCCATTGCCGTGAGAGAAGGACCGCGAGCGCGATGATCAGGGCATCCACCACGGTAATCAGTCCACCCAGGACCCTTGCCCTGGTGCGCCATGGTCCCAGTACGTCTTCCATCGACAAGCCCACCACAACGATCAGCGGGAAGTCCGGAACATGCCGGTAGCTGTAGAGCCGGTCGATACTGTCGACGGCCGCCTTGCCGATGAACGTGCCCCGGTCGGCAGCGAGCAACGGCGCGAACGACGCGCTTTTCGAGATATCGCGGCCGATCGACGCTTCGTCATAGGGGCGCCGCATCAGGATCGTACCGTCGGTGCGCAGCAGCGTCAGCGCGCCACGTTCGCCCAGGTCCACGCCATCGAACAGGCGCCGGAAGTAGTTCAGGCGCAGCGTGCCCACCACGATGCCGGCAAAGCTGCCGTCGGGCTTGTCGAGACGGCGGCTGATGCCGACCGAACTGCCTTCGGCGGTCATGCGCGGCTGAAACGGCCGGCTTATAAAGACACCCGCTTTCGGGGACTGCTGGTGAACCTTGAAATAGTCACGGTCACCCACGTTGACAGGCCGCGGCGGCGTCGATCGGGAATCCAGCACAAGGTTGCCCCGTTCGTCCGTGGCCAGTAGCGAACCCAGGTCTTCTGCATTGATCGAACGGTCAAACAGCACCATTTGCCGCAGGGAGACGGGCAATCCCATGATCTCCGGGTCCTTGATGCCATCGATCAGGCCGTGCATCGACAACTCATAGGACTGCAGGTTTCGACTGATGCTGCGCTCGAGTGTCAAGGCAAGATTGGCGGAATCCGCCCTTGCCCTGGTCAAAGCATCGTCGCGCATCTGCCAGAGCGCAATGCCTCCGATGGCGGCAATAAGCACCACCACCAGCAGGCTCGCCGCCAGGATGATCTCTGGCTGCCAGGCGCGCCAGTTGCGCCAATTCCGCTGGGGGCGCGGTGGGCTGTCGATGGCGTGTTCAGTCACTTGCATGCGCTCGGCAGTGGAATCAGCCCTTGCCCTTGCCTTTCGACTGATTCAACGCCACGGCGGCTCGAATCAGCGCCTTGAGCGCCTTTTCATTGATCTTCTCGCCTTCCCGGAAATCGATGGCGCGCCGGACATTGCCTTCCAGGCTGGAATTGAACAGTTGCGATGGGTCCGGCAACGACGCCCCCTTGGCAAACGTCATTTTGACCGCGGCCTTGTAAGTTTCGCCCGTGCAGATGATGCCATCGCACGACCATACCGGAACACTCCACTTCCATTCCTCGACCACTGCCGGGTCAGCTTCCAGGACGATGGCACGTAGCCGGCCGAGGGTTGCGCCCCGCCAGTCGTCAAGACTTGCGACCCTGGCGTCAATCAACTCCGAAGCCGGCACGCCTTGCGATTCGGTTTGCTTCATGTCGTTGAGTCTCCTGGATCAAATGCGGCCAATTTTAGACCGATTATCCAATCCAGACCATCGTCGACAGTCGGGCATACCGCCGTTTGGTGGCGTAGGTATTTCTGGTGCGCGAAGTCGTCTGGCTCCCCTCTCCCGCGCCGCGGGAGAGGGGCTGGGGGTGAGGGCCAGCGTTTCAAATTGCGACCTGTCTTAGAGTTAGCCGCCCGCCCACTCCCCCGCCCCTCTCCCGCGCGCGGGAGAGGGGAGAACACAAGAGGTGAATTAACCGTGGAGATGCCTCTTGAGCAAGCCGTTGACCTCCCCTGCCTTCTCCATCTGGCTCATGTGCCCGGCGTCGTCGAACACCGTTACCGTCGCGCCGGGTGGTACGTTGTCGGCGTGGGCAGCCGGAATGATCTGGTCCCTGGCGCCCCAGATGACCAAGGTGCGCTTGCCTGAATCGGCAAGCTGCCGGCCCGGTTGCTCGCGTTGCCGCCCTTCCGCGAACAGGCTGGTACCAAGCGCCGCCAGTGCTTCGGGCACGCCGTCAAGCCGCTTGTAGCGCAGCAGGTCGTCGAGCATTTGCCGGCTGACCAGTTCCGGATTGGCGAACAGCAACTCCACCACCGGTTTCAGGTCGCGCCTCGACTGCGCGTTGACGAAGCCCTCCGTGTAGCCGTTGTTCACCTCATCGCCAAAGCCTGCCGGCGAAATCAGCGCAACCGATAGCACGCGCTGCGGCGCATCCACGGCCAGTTGCGCCGCGATGCCGCCTCCCATGGAATGGCCGACCAGATGCGCGTGGCCGAGGTCGACCGCATCCATGAAGCGTGTCACGAAACCCGCCATTTCCGCCAGCGTCGTGCCAGCCAGTCTAGGCGTTGTCTGGCCGTGGCCGGGGAGGTCGAGTGCCACCACGGTGTACGTGTCCGCGAGCGGATCGAGGTTGAACAGCCAGTTGTCCAGGTCGCCGCCAAATCCGTGCAGGAACAACACGGCTTCCGCACCGTGGCCCTTGCGCGCGTAGCGTACGCGCAGGCCATCCACGTCGGCGAACTGGTAGGCTGGTCCGGCCTCCTCCTCGTCATCGTCATCCGCCGGCGTCTCATAGCCGGCAACATACGCATCGATCTCCGCATCGCTGACCTCCGCGGGTGCCAGTACGCCAAGCAGTGCCTTCACAGGCAGCAGGTCGCCAACCGCGGCCACCTTGCGCCGCAGCGTGCCAGCGTCGGGGGCCTCCACTGCGTTGGCGATCTTGTCCGTTTCCACATCGAGGATCGGCATGCCCACGGCAATCGCGGCGCCTTCGTCGACCAGCCAGGCATTGATGGTGCCCTCTTTCATCGACAGGCCCCACTTGGGCATCACGATCGGGGTAATTGCTGCGGCCATCAGTGCTTGCCTCCCTTCATGGTCTTGCGAGCGGCTTCCACGATGCGCGCGGCGCCTGGGATATACAGATCTTCCAGCGTCGGAGAAAACGGCACTGGCGTATGCGGCGGGCAGACCATCTCGATGCCGGCCTTGAGCGCACCAAACGCCTGCTGCGCGGTCTGCGCGGCGATGTCGGTGGCAATATTGCAGCGCGGGCTGGCCTCATCCACAACCACGAGTCGCCCGGTGTTCTCGACCGATTCGAGCACGGTATCCATGTCCAGCGGCGACAGCGTGCGCAGGTCGATCACCTCCGCCTCGATCCCGTCCTTGGCCAGCGTTGCCGCCGCCTCCAGCGCGCGATGCACCATCAGGCCATAGGCCACGATGGTCACGTCCTTGCCGTCGCGCGCGATATTCGCTTCGCCGAACGGAATCGCATAGGCGCCTTCCGGAACGTCGCCTTCCAAGCCATACAGGTTCTTGTGCTCGCAGAAAATAACCGGATCGTTGTCGCGAATTGCCTGGATCAACAAGCCCTTGGTGTCATAAGGCGTGGACGGGCAGACCACCTTGAGCCCGGGGATATGCGTGAACAGCGGCGTCAGCATCTGGCTATGCTGCGCGGCCGCCCGGAACCCCGCGCCGACCATGGCGCGGATGACCACCGGTGTCTCGGCCTTGCCGCCAAACATGTAGCGGAACTTGGCGGCCTGGTTGAAGATCTGGTCGAAGCACACGCCCATGAAGTCGATGAACATCAGTTCGGCAATCGGTCGCATGCCGCACGCTGCCGCGCCGATTGCGGCGCCCACATAAGCCGATTCGGACAATGGCGTATCGAGCAGGCGGTCGCCGTGCTTCGCGTAGAGCCCCTTGGTCACGCCGAGCACACCGCCCCAGGCGTCTTTCTCGCCGTCGGCACCGGCGCCACCAACAATGTCTTCGCCGAGCATGATCACACTCGGATCACGCGTCATTTCCTGGTCGATCGCTTCGTTGATCGCCATCTTCATACTGAGTTTGCGGGCCATGATGACTGTCTCCTGTCGGGAATCGTTTTAGTAGCTCACATAGACATCGGTCAGCAGGTCTTCCGGGCCCGGCAATGGTGCGGCCTTGGCCTCCTGCACCGCGTGGTCGATCAGCGTGGCCACTTCGCGGTCGATCGCGTCGAACTCCTCGCGTGAAACCACTCCGGCCTGGGTCACGGTGCGCGTAAACAGCTTCAGGCAGTCCTTGTTGGCACGGATATCGTCGAGTTCGCCCGCTGCGCGATAGGTCTGCGCATCGCCCTCGAAATGGCCGTAGAAACGGATCATCTTGCATTCGAGCAGCGATGGACCGCCGCCTTCGCGCGCGCGGCGAATCACCTCGCCCGCCGCCTCGTGTACCGCGAAGAAATCGGTGCCATCGACCGTGACCCCGGGTATGCCGAAGCCCGCTGCACGGTCCACATAGCTGTCGACGGCAGTGCCATAGTCGCGCGAAGTCGATTCCGCGTAGCCGTTGTTCTCGATCACGAAAATCACCGGCAGGTTCCACACGGCGGCCAGGTTCAGGCTTTCGAGGAACGTGCCCTGGTTGGACGCGCCGTCGCCGCAGAACGTAATGCCGACCTCACCCTTGCCGCGGAACTTGGCGGCCAGCGCCGCGCCGCAGATCAACGGGGCACCGGCGCCCAGGATGCCGTTGGCACCCATCATGCCCTTGGACAGGTCGGCAATATGCATCGATCCACCTTTGCCATTGCACGAACCACCCTTCTTGCCGTAGATCTCCTTCATCATCGCCACCGGGTCCACCCCCTTGGCAATGCAGTGGCCATGGCCACGGTGTGTGCTGGCGATACGGTCACCGTCGTTCAGGTGGTGCAGGATGCCAACGCCGGCTGCCTCTTCGCCGGCATACAGGTGTACGAAACCGGGAATGTCTCCACGCCCGAAATCCACATGCAATCGCTCCTCGAAATCACGGATCGTCCGCATCTTGCGGTACACGGACAGCAGGGTCTCCTTGTCCAGCGGCATCTGCGCTGACTGCGAAGAACTGGCACTCATGGTTGTCTCCTTTGGTGGTGGTACTGCGTGTAATGCAGTGGCGATCAATTCAGTGGAATGGCCGAGGTCTGGCGCATCAGGTGTTCGCGCGCCGCGTATCCCATGCAGGCAGCCACATCGATACTGCGGAATGCATGGTCATGCAGCGTGATGGTGACCTCGTCGTGGGGGCCGAATGCGAGCTCGCGTTCGCCGTCGAGCGCGACGATGCCGGTGCGTTGCCGCACCCGATGCGGCCGGGCATGGGCGATGCGGGTCCAGCCGGCAATCGGCACCGAGCAAAGCAGGCCCGGCGCAATCGGAGCACGCAGATCGAATACACCCTCGCCGGCAGGTGCCAGTTCGATGGCCAGTCCGCCGGGCTCGCGCCGGCCAATCGGCTCGATCAGGCCCGCGATGGCGGACAGGCCGATGGCCTGTGGATCTGCGTAGGCCACATACACCGCGGCAAGTGTGTCGGCCTTCCACAAGGCCCGGGCGCCGATAAACTGCTCATGCGCAATCACGGCGTCGACCAGCGCGATATCGCGCCGGAAGCCGCCATCGGCATTGCGAATCACGACGTCGAGCCGCTTGTTCGAAGCCAGCGCATGGCTGGCGGGCACCTGGCCCGTGGCGTAGAGACCGGCGGCAAGCCCGATGATGGTGGGCTCGCGCATTTCAGGAAAAGCGTTGTTGGTGCCGGTAGAGAGCCCGGCAATTGGCACCGGTCCGCATTCACGCACCACGGCGCGGTGCGTGCCGTCACCGCCCAGCACGATGATCACGGAGACACCGGCGTCCGCCATATGGCGTGCCGCGTGAAGCGTATCGTCCACGCGCGCGGTCACGGGCATGTCGATGAATTCCACCCGCGGCAGGCTCGCATCGGGCCCCTGGTGGCGGTCCAGATGGCGTGTCAGCATGACACGTAAGCCTTCGCGGTCCGGCATCATCATCACGCGGTCGATGCCGCAGCCGGCCAGCGCGGCCAGCAGCCGCAGCACGATGTTGACGCGGTCAGCCAGCTGCAGGCTGCCGGCGTTGGCAATCACACGGCGGATATCGCGCGCCGATACGGGATTGGCAATGATGCCGACCAATGGTGCCCCCATGGCCTGTCTCCTGTCGCGCTGCTTGCGCTTGTCGTGACAGGGTTATTGCAATGGGCATGCCAATGGCAAACACGCGGGCCAGCTGGGAAACCGCCAACAAATTCGAGTCCATCCGTGGCAAATCCGCGGGGAAACCCGCAGGTATTACGTCCGCTTACGCTGATGCGGTGTGACAGGTGTCACAGTACGGCTGTCCAACGCTGGACAACCGTCACGTCGATGATCCCGTATCCCCGCCATCGCGCCGGTTGGGCGACTGGATGCCATAGCGCTCCATGCGCCGGTACAGCGTCATGCGGCTGATGCCGATCTGGCGTGCCACCGCGCTCAGGTTCCAGCCCGACGCACGCAGGTACTGCATCAGCAGCATGCCTTCGGGAGGCAGCGCGTGCGCGTCGGCGTCGCCCGGAGGCGCGGCAAGCGCCTGCACGGGTTCGGGTGCGTGACCGGCAGTGCGAACATCGGCGTAACCGTCGGGCAGGTCCTCCGGCGCCACCACCCCGCCCTGGCAGATCGCGCAGGCGTACTCCAATACATTGCGCAGCTCGCGCAGATTGCCCGGCCAGTGATGCGCATGCAGGCAATGGCGCGCCGCATCGGACAGCGTGACACGCCGTTGACCGCCATCGGCGAGCATCGTGTCGATCAGCCAGTCCAGATCCTGCCGGTCCCGTAACGCCGGCAGTTCGAAGCGCGCGCCGTTCAGCCGGTAGTACAGGTCCTCGCGAAACTGGCCGGACTCGACCAGCTGGTCCAGCCGATGGTGGGTAGCGGAAATCACGCGCAGATTGACCGGCACCGGCCGCGTGGCGCCAATCGGCAACACCTCGCCTTCAGCCAGCACGCGCAGCAGCCGCGACTGCAAGTCGCGCGGCATGTCGCCGATTTCATCGAGGAACAGCGTGCCGCCATCGGCTTCCTGGATCAGGCCGCGCTTGCCGCGTGAGCCTGCCCCGGAAAAGCTGTTCGGCAAGTGTCCAAATAGTTCGCTTTCGATCAGCGTCTCTGGAATCGCCGCGCAATTGAACGCCACGAACGGATGGTCACGCCGCGCGCTGGCCCGGTGCAGGGCCTTGGCAAGGTACTCCTTGCCGCTGCCGGTTTCGCCATGGATCAGCAGGTTGATGCGCGAATCCACCAGGCGCATGGCGCGCTGCAATTGCTGCTGCATGGCCGGGTCGCCGCCGCTCAATGCCGCGAGCGGCTCGGGCAATGGCACGGTGGGCGCGGTGTCAGCGCGCGCATGCCAGCGCAACGCCGGCGGCATCACGCTCAGGTAAAGCAAACCGCCGCTACGGTGCAGCGCCACCAGCCGCTGCTCGCTGGGCCGCGAGTAAACATAGCGCCCAAGGTCTGCAAGCCGCGCGTCGAACAGTGCCTCGAACGACTGGCCAAGCACCGCCCGTCCCTGGCATTCACTTTCGAGCATGCGCCGGGCACGGTTGTTATAGCCAACGACATGCCCGGCATCGTCGAGCGCCAACAGGTATTCCGGGCTGACGTCGACGAACTCCGGGGCGACGTTGAGTTTCAGGATCCAGTCGCGGTGATGCACGCGCAGGAAGTTGGCATTCTCGATATGGGCCGCGTAGATGCGCACCATCTGCAGCGCCAGACCCTGGCTGGTCTTGGCGTCGGGCGACGTCAACGCGGAAATGTCCAGGATCGCGCTCAGGCTGCCATGCGTGTCGAACAGCGGCGCGGCGGTACAGGTCAGCGGAATGTGGGTGGCGTCGAAGTGATCGGCCTGGTGCACGGTCAGCGCCTCGCCAGTGACCAGTGCGGTACCCACCGCGCATGTACCCGCGCCGGCCTCGCTCCATTCCGACCCCAGGTACAGCCCCGCATGGCGCAGCGCGGTGTCGGTGTTGGCATCGCCGATATAGTCGACCGTCACGCCTTGCGCGTCGGTCAGCAATACCACATAGCCCAGGCCGGCAACCTGCCCGTACAGGGTTTCCAGACCATGCCGCGCTATGCGCGCGAAATCGTCAATCCGTTGCTGGTGCTCGCGCAGACGGGTCTGCGGCACGATGCGGGCTTCCTGCATGCGCGACGGATCGAGACCATATTGATGCACGCAGCGCCGCCATGAATTCTGGATCACGGCGTCATGCGTGATCGGCTCCGCGGATACCACAGGCGGGGGCAGATAGCTGGTGGCATGCACCACTGTCTCGATGTGCTCGCGTTGCCGCAGGTCCATCGCTGTCTCCTTATCGGTCTGCGCGTACTGTATCCCACCCGCCTGTCGCCGCAAACGCGGCGCTGCAGCAAAGCGCCGCGATATGCGGTCGGGGCGACGTCATGGCAGTTAATGGCGTTTTGTTGTCCGATACGCAAGACAGCGCTTCCATAACCGATACTTCACATGAAGGCCGGTTCAGGTCATCATCGGGGGTTACCCCTATAAGAAGAGTCCCTCAATGTTCGAGCGTCGTTATGGCGCCGTGGCCCTGGCGGCCGGCGGCCTGATCGTGCTGGCCGGCCTGGCGGCCGCCCATGCCATGTCGTGGTGGTGGGTGGCGTTGCCACTGGCCCTTTGCCTGGTCGGTATCCACGACCTGACCCAGCAGCGCCACGCCATCCTGCGCAACTACCCTATCTGGGGCCACGCGCGTTTCTTCCTGGAATTCATCCGCCCCGAGATCCGCCAGTACTTCATCGAGGACGACACGTCCGAAGCACCGTTCTCGCGCGCGCAGCGCAGCCTCGTATACCAGCGTGCCAAGAATGAGGTCGACAGTCGCCCGTTCGGTACCGAATCCGACGTCAAACGTCCGGGCCATGAATGGATCAGCCATTCGCTCGCGCCCACGAAAATCGCTTCGGCCGATTTCCGCGTCATGGTCGGCGGCAATCGCGCGCAGCCATACGCCATCTCGGTGTTCAATATCTCGGCGATGAGTTTTGGCGCGCTGTCCGCCAACGCGATCCGCTCGCTCAATCGCGGCGCGAAGATCGGTGGCTTTGCGCATGACACCGGCGAAGGCTCGATTTCGCCGTATCACCGCTCGGAAGGCGGCGACCTGATCTGGGAACTCGGTTCGGGCTACTTCGGTTGCCGGCGTGCCGACGGTGGTTTCGATCCCGACCTGTTTGCGAAACAGGCTGCCGACCCGCAAGTGAAGATGATCGAAATCAAGCTGTCGCAAGGCGCCAAGCCGGGCCATGGCGGCGTACTCCCAGCGGCAAAGATCACGCCCGAGATCGCCGCCACGCGTGGTGTGCCAATGGGCGTCGATTGCGTTTCGCCGGCGGCCCACAGTGAATTCTCGACACCGCTGGAACTGCTTCAGTTTGTCGAGCGACTGCGCAACCTGTCAGGTGGCAAGCCCACCGGCTTCAAGCTCTGCATCGGCCATCCGTGGGACTTCTTCGGCGTGGTCAAGGCCATGCTGGAATCGGGCATCCTGCCCGACTTTATCGTGGTCGACGGTGCCGAAGGCGGTACCGGTGCCGCGCCGCTGGAATTTGTCGACCATATCGGTGTACCACTGCAGGAAGGCCTGCTGCTGGTGCACAACACGCTGGTTGGCGCGAACCTGCGCGACAAGATCCGGATTGGCGCCAGCGGCAAGCTGATCAGTGCCTTCGATATCGCCCGTACCCTGGCCATGGGGGCGGACTGGTGCAATGCGGCGCGCGGTTTCATGTTCGCGCTCGGTTGCGTGCAGGCGCAGAAGTGCCATACCGACCGTTGCCCGGTGGGTGTGGCCACCCAGGATCCGGTGCGCCAGCGTGCCATCGTGGTGCCGGATAAAGCCGAACGCGTGGCCAGCTTCCATCGCCATACGGTCCATGCGCTGCAGGAACTGCTGCAGGCGGCCGGGCTGCAGGCGCCGGGCGAACTGACGCCGCACCATATCGTGCGCCGCCTGTCGCCAAGCGAAGTCAAGCCAATGTCCGAGCTGTTCGACTTCCTGCAGCCGGGCGACCTGCTTAATGGCAACCTGCGTTTCAGTCTGTGGGAAAAGTACTGGCCGATGGCGCGTGCCGACCATTTCGGCATGCCGAACTGATCAGTACTCGCGCAGCATCCAGCCGCTGATATAGGCGAAGTACTCGCGCAACCACGCGTTATAGCGCAGATAGGCGGGTGTGGGTGCGGGCACGCCCGACACCGCTTCGAAACCAGCCTTGCGGGCAATGCGCTCGGCGCGCATCACATGGAAGTCGCTGGTCACCACGACCAGTGGCGCCGCTGGCCCTACGCCGCGCTGTTCGAGCAATTGGCGGCTGAAGCGCAGGTTCTCCTCGGTACTGGTGCTGCGATCCTCGCGCACCAGCCGGTCCGGCGCCAGTCCATGCCCGATCATGTAGTCGGCCATCACGTCGGCCTCGCTGCAATGCTGGCCGAAGTCCAGTCCACCGCTTACCACTACCGGTACGGCAGGCACACGCCGCGTGAGCATCAGCCCCTTGTCGAGGCGCGCCTGCAAGGTGGGCGACACCTTGCAATGCGGCGTACCCGAGCCGAGCACGACGATGGCCGCGGCTGACGACACCTGCGGCACGGGCTCGGCCTCGCCACGGTCGATAAAGTAAAAGAACAGGGCCACGGTAAACAACCACGCGCCAAAACCGAGCCACGCTGCGCGCCATAGCCACTGACCACGCTGACTGGCCGCGCGCCAGCGCGCCACGGCTTCCCAGCGCCACGCGAGCGCCAGTGCGGCCAGGCCCAATATGCCCGGCAGCACCACCCCGAAATTGAACAGGCCCATCGATATCAGCGCGATGGCATCGCCGAGCAACAGCGTGCCCAGCAATACCAAGGCGGCCCGCGGCCATCGTTTCGTCAACATCGCCTTGCCAACCATGAAGTGGATCAGGCGAGGATGCTACAACCTATCCGGCCTCAACCGGCCAGAAACTTCGTCACGGCCTGATTGAAACCATCCACCTGCTGCAGGTTCGACAGATGCGCGGCATACAACTCCACGTACTGGGCGCCAGCAATCTTCTCAGCCAGGAAGCGGCCGTCCGACGGCGGCGTCGGGATATCACCCGAACCGGCAATCACCAGCGTAGGCGTGGTGATACGCGCGATCTCGCCACGCAGGTCCGAGTCGCGTACGGCCAGGCAGTTGGCCGCGTAGCCGCGCGCGTCGATAGCGCTCAGCATCGCGCGCAGTTGCTGCACCAGTTCCGGTTGCGCGGCACTGAAATCCGGCGTCAGCCATTTGTCGACCACGGCTGGCGCGATCGATCCCACGCCGTCGCGCTCGACCGCGGCGGCTCGGTTGGTCCAGTTTTCTGGCGGGCCGATATAGGCGGCCGTGTTGCAGAGAATCAGCTTCTCCAGGCGGTCGGCATGATGCACACCCAGCCACATGCCTGTGATGCCGCCCATCGACAGCCCACAGAAATACACGCGCTGCAGGCCCAGGTGATCGAGCAATGCGATGACATCGCCGCCCAGTTGCGCAATGCTGTACGGGCCCTCGGTCACGGACGACTGGCCGTGGCCGCGCGTGTCATAGCGCAGCACACGGAAATGCTGCGTCAGCGCGGCCAGTTGCGGCTGCCACATATCGACGGTGGTACCCAGCGAGTTGGACATTACCAATACCGGCAGGCTGGCGTCGCCATCGAGCTGGTAATGGAGCCTGACGTCTGAAAGTTCGGCGAATGGCATGGCGGACTTCCTGCTTAGTTCTGGGCGATGGCCGAACCGTGCTGGGCCAGCGCGGTCACCTTCATTTCCATATACGGGTACAGCGGCAGGCCCGTCAGCAGCGTGTGCAGCTCGTCGGCATCCTTCACGTCGAAGATGCTGACATTGGCGTAGAGGCCGGCCACGCGCCACAGGTGGCGCCACTTGCCTTCACGTTGCAGTTGCTGCGAGTAGGCCTTTTCATCGGCCTTGATCTTGTCCGCCACCTGCGGGTCCAGCGATTGGGGAATACGAACAGTCATTTCAACCATGAACAGCATGGCAGGCTCCTTGAATCAATGATGGCGAAGTCAGACGGTGGCGACCGGCGTCACCGGCGACCCCATGGCGCCGGGTAACCGCAATGGCGGCGCCGACAGGAAAAAACGGTGACGGCGTTCGCTGCGCAACCACGCAGCGAGGTCGTGCAAATACCAGAGTTCGCCCAGCGGCAAACCCAGCTTGAACAGGCAGTGATGGTGCAACGGCAGCATTGGCACCGGGCCCTGGTCCGCCGGCACGGCGCGGGCCGGATAGCGCTCCACCGCGTAATTGTCGGCGGCGATGGCTGCAATGCCGGAATCGGTAATCCACTGCAGCAGTTTCTGGTCGCGCCCGTCGAGCGCACAGCAGCTTTGGTGCAATAGATCCGCATCGGGCTGCCCGGCCATTTCCACCAGCATTTCGGCAAACCCGGTACGCAGCACGAGGATGTCGCCACGACCGACCTCGACGCCGTCGGCTTCGATCACGTGCATGAGGTCGTCATAGCCCACCGTGCGGCATTCGCGCCCATAGTAATGCGCGAGGTCCACCAGCACGCCGCGCGCCTGGATGCCATGCGCGGCGAAGGTTTCGATACCCAGCGCCTCGGCATGGCTATGGTCGTGCCCGCATGCATGAGCCGCGAAATGGTCGGCTTCGGCATAGTCGACCGGACCGATGACATCGGTGTTGGGCCTGAAGCCGTTGTAGTAAACGCGTTCGGCCACGCCGTCGCCATCGGCATCGAACAGCGCTCCGACATGGGCCAGCGAATCCCATTGCGTGGAGTACTGCATCGACAGCAGCACCTGATCGTCACTCAGCACGTCCAGCGCGCGCGGATCGACCTTGGCCAGCGGGAAGTTCACGTAAGCCACATCGTCGCGGAACGTGGGGCGCAGCACCGGCGGGTGCCGGCGTGGGTTCAGCACGTTGCCGCCGGGCAGGTCCAGCGGCAACGACAGGCAGAACGTACGGCCGCTCTGGATCTCCCGTGCCGCGCCGCGTACGCATTCCGGCGTGATCAGGTTCAGGCGGCCGAGTTGGTCATCGTCGCCGAAGTCGCCCCAGTTGGCGCCCTCGGGGCGTTGCTTCCATCGTTTCATGACTTCGGTCGCGCTCAGATATGACGGACGCCGTCGAGGTAAGCCTTGCGCCAGCGCATGATCTTGACCTCGGCGAACAGCTCGGCCGTGTAGAACGGATCGGCCTCGATAAAGGCCTGGGCCGCTTCGCGTGTTTCCACGTCGACAATATAGATGCCGCCACCGCCATCGCTGCCGTCGTCGTTGAGCTTGGCGCCGCACGCCAGCAGCAGTTGCTTGTTGGCTTCCAGAAAGTCCAGGTGCGTGGGCCGGTTGGCCTGGCGCACATGCTGGTGGTTTGGCTTGTCAAACGTCTCGATCAGGTACGGCATGCAATGTCTCCGGCAATATTGGTTTCAGTGCGTGAGCATGCCCCAGGCCAGCAGTGACACGATATAGATCGCGCCGACCCAGAACATCATGATCACGGTATAGCCCATCACGTCCTTGAGCTTGAGCTTCGAGAGCGCCAGCGCCGGCAGGATCCAGAACGGTTGCACCAGGTCATTCCAGGCATTGCCCAGCATCACCGACATCGACGTCTGCGCCACCGAGCTGCCGATCGCCTTGGCCGCATCGATCATGAACGGACCCTGGATCACCCAGTGGCCGCCACCCGACGGTGCAAAGAAGTTGATCACGAAGCTGCTGACCAGGCCCCAGAACGGCAGCGTCTGCGGCGTGGCGATGTCGACGAACACGCGCGAGATGGTATCCACCAGTCCCGAGCCCGCCATCACCGCCATGATGCCAGCGTAGAACGGATATTGCAGGATGATGCCCGAAATGGTCTTGATGCCCTCGTTGAGCCGGGCCACGTAGTTGGCCGGCGTACCGAGCAGCAGCACGCCGATGAACAGGATCAGGAAGTTGATCAGGTTCAGGTCCAGCGTACCGCCCTGCACGAAGTACAGCACCGCATAGGCCATGCCGCACAGCCCGATCAGCAGGCTCAGCAGACGGCTGTTGTTCATGCGCGCGGCCAGCGTGTTTTCAACGCCCATGCTGTGGCCACCCGCGACCGCGTTGTCCGGGGCGAAATTCTCCTCGCGGATTTCCACCACGTCGGCAGCATCGCGCGGATGCAGCATTGCGTTGAGCAGCGGCAGCGTGACGATCACGGCCAGGCTGGTCAGCAGCATCGGCACGGAGAAGATGGTGTCCTTGAGCGCAATCACGCCCATCAGCTTTTCCATCGGGTGCCCCGGGGTGGAGATCAGCACCGGGATGCTGGCCGACAGCCCAAGCCCGTACATCGTAAAGCCGCTATAGGCCGAGGCGATGATCAACGGGTAGTGCACGCCCTTGACCTTCACCGCCAGCTTGCGCGCGATGATGCCGCCAATCACCAGGCCAAAGCCCCAGTTCAGGTAGCTGCCGATACCGCCAACCAGCGTGGCGACGATGATGGCGCCGCGCGGCGTTGCAACGCGCGCCACGATACTGTTCAGGAAACGGTCGACCAGCGGCGCAGTGGCCAGCACGTAGCCCATGGCCAGGATCACGGCCATCTGCGTGGTGAACGAGAGCAGGTTCCAGAACCCCTTGCCCCAGTTCATGATGATCGCGTTGGCGCCCTGCCCTTCGACCAGCATCGCCATCACCATGCTGAGCAGCGTCAGGCCAATGGCAAATACAAACGGGTCCGGCAAATACCGGCGCATCAGTTCCGTAAAGAACCCGGCAACCTTGTTCAAGGCTTGTCTCCTGAAATCCGAAATGACCGCATATCGAACTGGCGTTCTACACGCGAACGTCTTTTTACAAGATCAGGAGCGTAAGACTTCAGATGAAGCAATGTCAAGGCAATGAATTGCTCGATTAATATGGTTTCGAGCAACTATTCGATGCTGCGATGCAGCGCAACACGGACCCTGACGTATGCTCCCAAGTCCCACAAACATAAGGGGCCACGCCCGATTTTGCAGTGCACAACGCAGCTTTCACCACAGTAAGGTACGTAGCCGGTATCCGCACAGAATGGGGGCACATGCGCCGATACCGGGAAGCGGCCCGCACCATACAATCACTCACCCGCACTAACCCGCGACACAAGACCCACCCATGATTCCATCCGTCTCCGCCCTGCATAGCCGCCTCAGGATGCAGCACCTGCGCCTGCTGGTAGCCATCGAGGAGCGCGGCTCGCTGCGCCAGGCAGCCGAGGCACTGACGCTGACGCAACCCGCGGTCAGCAAGATGTTGCAGGACATGGAAGACCTGCTCGGCGTAACCTTGTTCGAACGCCATGCGCGCGGATTGCGGGCCACGCGCTTCGGCGGTGCCGCTACGCGCTATGCCAAGCTTGTGTTCGCCGACATGGCGGGCTTGCGCGACGAACTCGTGGCGCTGGAATCGGGCAAGATCGGACGCGTGCGCGTGGGCGCGGTCATGGCACCGACCCCAGGCCTGCTGGCCGCCGCGATCCGCGACCTCAACCGGGATCATCCGCAACTGGAAATCGCGGTACAGGTCGATACCAGCGATGTGCTGATGCCCCTGCTGGAACGCGACCAGCTCGATATCGTGCTGGGCCGCGTGCCCGAAGGCTGGGACAGCAGCGGCCTGGAGTTCGAACAACTGGGTGACGAAGGGCTGGCCATCGTGGTCGGGCCCCAGCATCCGCTCACTCGCAAACGCAAACTGCAACTGGCCGAACTGACCTGCTTTCCCTGGATCATGCAGCCGCGCCCAAGCCCGATGCGCGCGCTGATCGATCGCTCGTTCGAAGACGCCGGCGTGGCACCGCCACCTTCGACGATCGAAACGGCCGCGGTACTGATGACTACCTCGCTGCTGATCGACAGCGAACTGATCGCGGTACTGCCCGAATCGGTAGCGGCCTACTACGCCAGGCTTGGCGCGCTGGCCGTACTGCCACTACCGTTGCCGATCAAGCTCGGCCCCTACGGCATTGTTACGCGACGCGGGCGGCCGGTGACTGCGTCGATGAGTTTGCTGGTGGATATGCTGCGCGCGTGTACGGGATCTGTCGGTAGTCAAATTCCTTGACCGTTTAGGTTGACGAAATCCACAGCGGGAATTTTCGCTATTGGACGAGCGCCATGCGATTCTGGAATTATCGAAAGGAAAGCTGACGACCGATCCCAAGAATCATCCCGGCGAAGGCATTTTCTTCACCTCCCGCATGTTCGACAAGTTCGACATCGCCTCCGGCGGCTTCCACTTCCGCCATGAGAATGGCAGGCGGGAGGCCTGGCTGACCGAACGCGACAAGAGCGCCGCAGGCACTGGCGTCTTCATGGAGTTGAACAATCACACTGCACTGACGACACGGAAGGTGTTCGACGAGTTTTCAAGCAACGATGATCTGGACTTTGACAAGACCATCATCCCGGTGATGTTGGCAACGTATGGTGACGATGCGCTTATTTCACGCTCGCAGGCCAAGCGACTGTTGGCTCGCGTCGACTTGTTCAGGTCGGTACTCTTCGACTTTGGCGGCGTGAGTGCCATCGGCCAGGCATTCGCAGACCAGATCTTTCGCGTCTTCGCCAATGAGCACCTTGATATTACTCTCGCCCCGATCAACGCGAACAAGGATGTACAAGACATGATCGACCGGATTCGAAGGAATATCGAATGATCGGATAGGCAACACCTGCCGGTGTTCTCCCCTCTCTCGCGCTTGAGAGGGGAGCCAACCAAGGGGTATTTCAAACTTCAGCGTCCCCAGCGCAGCACCAGTGGATCGAGCCGGCGCGCTACCTTCAGCAAACCCGCACGCGTGGCCGGGTGCATCGGCTGCAGCGGGTGGCGTACGGCGTCCGAGCGAATCACGCCGCCTTCCTGCATCAGCACCTTGGCCGTGGCCAGCCAGCCCTGACGGTTCTCGTAGTTGATCAGGGGCAGCCATTGCTGGTAGCGCTCGGCGGCCTTTTCGGCATCGCCGGCCTGCCACGCGTCGAGAATCTGGCGAATGCCGTCGGGATACCCTGCCCCGGTCATCGCACCGGTGGCGCCGGCCTCCAGGTCGGCCATCAGCGTAATCGCTTCCTCGCCATCCCACGGGCCCACGATGGCGTCGCCGCCCAGTTCAATCAGGTCGCGCAGCTTGGCCGCGGCCATCGGTACCTCGATCTTGAAGTACGAGACATTGGCGATTTCCTTTGCCATGCGGGCCAGGAACGGCGCTGACAACGTGGTACCGCTGACCGGCGCATCCTGGATCATGATCGGGATATCGATCGCCGCGGAGACGGTGGCAAAGAAATCGTAGATGCCGCGCTCGGGCACGCGGATCGTGGCGCCATGGTATGGCGGCATCACCATCACCATGGCCGCACCGGCGTCCTGTGCGGCGCGGCTGCGTGCGGCGCAGATATGCGAGCTGAAATGCGTGGTGGTCACGATCACCGGCACGCGTCCGGCCACGTGATCGAGCACCGTAGTCATCAGCAGGCTGCGTTCATCGTCCGTCAGCACGAACTGTTCCGAGAAATTGGCCAGTATGCACAGGCCATCCGAGCCGGCATCGATCATGAAATCGATGCACCGGCGCTGGCCGTCCAGGTCGAGGCCGCCCTGCGCATCGAAGATGGTCGGCGCCACCGGAAATACCCCGCGATAGGCTGATGCGGCAGGTACGGCTGAAGTCGCTGGCGTGGTCATGCTGTCTCCGTCTGGTTTGTCTGGTGGTGGCCAATATACGGCGCCGCCCGCGCACATGTATATTGAATCCTTTCCATAACGTGATCGCTTTTTGGAATCACCCTCCGATCATGAAGACCACGCTCGATGTCCTGATGTCACGGCTGCGCATGAAGCAGTTGCAGTTGCTGATTGCGCTGGACGACCACAAGAGCCTGCACCAGGCCGCCTCGGCCATGGCCATGACCCAATCGGCCGCCAGCAAGGCCTTGCAGGAACTGGAGTCGATGCTCGATGCGCCGCTGTTCGAACGCTCGCGCACGGGTATGCGCCCCAACCCGTTTGGTCACTGCGTGATCCGCTATGCGCGGTTGATGGTGACGGACCTGGGTGCGCTTTGCCAGGATTTTGCCGAGATCCGCTCGGGCCAGGGTGGCCATCTGGCGGTTGGCACCATCATGGGGGCGGTGCCCGACATCCTGGTTCCGGCGTTGGGCGCCATGCAGGCGCGGCAACCGAAACTGTCGATCCATATCGTCGAGGACACCAGCCTGCGGCTGCTGGAACAGCTCGACGACGGCCGGCTCGATCTCCTGCTGGGCCGCGCGCTGGTCAGCGACCAGCCCGACCGATACCACTACCAGCCGCTTGGTGAAGAGCCGATTTCGGTGGTGATCGGATACCCGCATGCGGCGCCACGTGCCCGGCACATGACGCTGGCGGACCTGGCGACGTATCGCTGGATCGTCTATCCGGGCCATATGCCGATGCATGAACTGCTGCAGCGCGAATTCGACCTGGCGGGCCTGTCGATGCCCGCCAATACCATCTCCACGGCCTCCACCTTTGTCACGGTGGCCATGCTCCAGCATGGCGCCGGGCTGGTGTCGCTGCTGCCCACCAGCGTGGCCGAGATGTTCGCGCGCCAGAAAATGCTGCGCATCCTGCCCGTGACACTGCAGTCGCGCCAGCACACGATCGGCATCGTGACGCGGCGCGGCGGCAGCCTGTCGGCGGCGGCGCGGCAGTTGGTCGGGCTACTGCAGGGGGCCGACTGAAGGCCGGACGGACCGCGCGCAGACCGGTCGAGCGATCACCCCAGGTTATCGCCACTTCAAAAAAGCTCAGTATTCCGCAGGCACTCGGCTCCGTATAGTGTGATCACGCAGCGCAGACTGCATATTACGGAGACAACCATGAAGAAATGGATGGCTGGCGCACTGGCCGGCATGGTGGGCATCGGCATGGCCATGCCCCTGGCACACGCCGACGACGCGCGCCCGGTTCGCATGATGGTAGGCGCCGCGCCCGGGGGTGGCACCGACGTGATGGCGCGCATCGTATCGGAAAAGCTCGCCGCAATCCTGAAACAGCCGGTAGTGGTGGACAACCGGCCCGGTGCGTCGAACACCATCGCCGCCGATATCACGGCCAAGGCCGCGCCCGATGGCAATACGCTGCTGATGGGCGTATCGACGTCGCAAGCCATCGCGCCGCATCTGCTCAAGCTGCAGTTCAACCCGCTCAAGGATCTGGTACCGGTGGCGCTGGTAGCGCAGGTGCCCAATGTGCTGGTGGTCAACAACCAGGTGGCGGCCCGCGATGCCAAGGCGCTGGTGGCGCAGATCCAGGCCAACCCGGACAAGTTCCGCTATAGCTCATCGGGCGTTGGCAGTACCCAGCATCTGGCCGCGGCAGCATTTGCGCACCAGATCCACGGCAAGATGCTGCATGTGCCGTACAAAAGCAGCGCCAGCGCGCTGGTGGACCTGATGGGCGGCCAGGTGGACATGAGCTTTGAAACCATGCCATCCGTGATCAACCATATCAAGGCCGGCAAGCTGCGCGCGCTGGCCATTACGTCCGAAACCCGCTCGCCGCTGCTGCCCAACGTGCCGACGCTGGTCGAGGCGGGCGTTCCGGAGATCCAGGCCAATACCTGGTACGGCGTCTACGCCACGGCCGGCACACCACCCGCCACGCTCCAGAAAATCGGCGCGGCGATGGCCAAGGTCATGAAGGACCCCGATACCGTGCGCCGCTTGAGCGAAGTCGGCGCGGTACCCGGCACGCTCGATGCGGCCCAATTCGATGCTTTCTCGCGTAGCGAATATGCGCGCTACGGCAAGCTGATCGCCGAACTCGGCGTCAAACTCGACTGATCATGACCCAACGTCCCCGTATTGCAATGGTGCTTGGCGATCCCGCCGGCATTGGTCCCGAACTGATCGCCCGTCTGCTGGCAGATCCCGTCAGCGCCCAGGCGCGCATCCTGTTGATCGCCGATCGCGACGAATGGCGGCGCGGCATGCAAGTTGCCGGCGTCGACCTGTCGTTGCCCGAAGTGGACCGACCCGATTTCCAGGGCACCGAAGCCGGCCCGCACCTGTATCACTGGGCGCTTGACGACCAGCCAGCGTACCCGCGCGGCGAAGCCAGCGCCGAGGGCGGCCGCTATTGCCTGGGTACGCTACAGGTGGCAGTCACGCTGGCCCAAGCCGGCCAGGCCGATGCAATCCTGTTTGGCCCGCTGAACAAGAGCTCGATGCACGCGGCAGGCATGGGGCATAACGACGAGTTGCACTGGTTCGCGGAACAGCTGGGCTATCACGGCGCGTTCTGCGAATTCAATGTGCTCGACGGCTTGTGGACCTCGCGGGTGACGTCGCACGTAGCGCTCAAGGAAGTGCCGGCGATGATCACCCCAACGAGCGTACGTGCTGCCATCGACCTGATCGACAACGCACTGCGCCGCTCCGGCATTGCCACGCCACGCATCGCCGTTTGCGGCCTGAACCCGCACAACGGCGACAACGGCGCATTTGGCCGCGAGGAAATCGACGTGATCGGGCCGGCGGTGGCCGAGGCCCAGGCACGCGGTGTCGCGGCACAGGGCCCGTTCCCGGCCGACACGATCTTCCTGAAGGTGCAAGGCGGCCCCGAGCAGCGCCAGTTCGACGCCATTGTCACGATGTACCACGACCAGGGGCAGATCGGCATCAAGCTGATGGGTTTCTCGCGCGGCGTGACCGTGCAGGGTGGCTTGCCGGTGCCGATCACCACGCCGGCCCATGGCACGGCTTTCGATATCACGCAGCAGGGCCGCGCCAACCCGGGTGCCACGCTGCAGGCGTTTCACCTGGCCTGCCAGATGGGTGCCCGGCGCCTGGCGCAGGCGCACGCCGCCTGATACCCATATTTCCGGAGACAACGCACCATGAAGATCACCAACGTCCGTGCCCGCGTATTCGAATGGAAAGGCAAGACGGTGCCACCGCAAGCGCATTTCTGCACCAATGCCACCGATATCCTGTTCGATCGTGGCGATGCGATGGGTTCATTCCGCTTCCACGGCTGGCTGGTAGTGGAAATCGAGACCGATGATGGCCATGTCGGCATCGGCAACTGCGCACTGGCGCCGCGCGTGGCCAAGCAGATCGTCGACCAGTACCTGGCACCGATCGTGATCGGCCAGGATCCGTTCGACAACGAATACCTGTGGCAAAAGATGTATCGCCGCACCCATGCCTGGGGCCGCAAGGGCATCGGCATGGCCGCGATTTCGGCGGTGGACATCGCCCTGTGGGACCTGATGGGCAAGGCCACCGGACGGCCGGTGTTCAAGCTGCTGGGCGGCCGCACCAAGGAAAAGATCTGGTGCTACGCGTCGAAGCTCTACAACAACGACGATCGTGACGTCTTCCTGGGCGAAGCGCAGCGCTATCTGGACCAGGGCTTCACGGCCATGAAGATGCGCTTTGGCTACGGCCCCCGCGATGGCCCCGCCGGCATGCAGAAGAACCTGGAACAGGTGCGCCTGCTGCGCGAACTGGTTGGCGACGGCGTCGACATCATGCTCGAATGCTATATGGGCTGGACCCTCGAGTACGCACGCCGCATGGTCCCGCGTCTGGCCGAGTTCAACCCGCGCTGGCTCGAAGAGCCGGTCATTGCCGACGATATCGAGGGCTATGCGGAACTCAAGAAGATGAGTCCGTTCCCGATCTCCGGCGGCGAGCACGAATTCACGTCATACGGTTTCAAGGACCTGCTCGAACGCCGCGCCGTCGATGTGATCCAGTACGACACCAATCGCGTGGGCGGCATCACGGCCGCGCAGAAGATCAATGCCATGGCCGAGGCATGGTCGGTGCCGGTGATTCCGCATGCGGGCCAGATGCATAACTACCACCTGACCATGGCATCGACCGCCTCGCCGATGTCGGAATACTTCCCCGTGCACGATGTGGAAGTCGGTAACGAGTTGTTCTACTACATCTTCAAGGGTGATCCGGCCCCGGACAACGGCTACCTGCAGCTTGACGACAACCTGCCGGGCCTGGGACTGACGCTGAACGAAGCGTACTTCGATCAGTTCGACATCATCGGGTAGTCAGTCAGGCGGTTGCGCGCGAGCCCTTGCCCGCGCGCAGCGCTTCAATCCCCTCGAATGCCGCCATGCCGGCCAGCATGGCGCCGACAAACCCCCACGCCTTGGCATGCCCCGCGGCGAGCGCCACCAGCGCTGGTCCCGGGCAAAAGCCTGCCAGCCCCCAACCCACGCCAAACGCCACACTGCCAAGCACCAGACGCATGGTGACAGCGTGTGCCGACGGCCATTGCAGCGGCAGTCCCAGCAGCGATAGCGTGCGAC
>NZ_DBHKYV010000032.1:71407-99015 GCF_057315035.1 Cupriavidus sp.
CAGGAATGCCAACGCCGCCACGCCCATTGCGCCGGCCATCACGAAGGCCAGCGATGGGTCCCACAGGCCGGCGAGATCGAGAAACCCCTTGACCTTGGCCGGGTTGGCCATGCCGGAGCCCATCAGCCCCACCGCGAATACGAAACCGGACAGGAAAGCGGTCAGCCACGCCATGTCAGCCTCCGATCAGGTGACGTTGCACGAAGACCGTGACGAAGCCCGCGGCCATGAACGTCAATGTGGCCACCAACGACCGCATCGAGCCGCGCGACAGCCCGCACACACCGTGTCCGCTGGTGCAGCCACTGGCATAGCGTGTGCCGACGCCCACCAGAAATCCTGCCACCAGCACCGTGCCCCATCCCGCGTCGACCTGCACCGCCGGCGCCATGTCCAGTGCCACGGACAGCAGCGGCGCCGCCAGCATGCCAGCCACGAATGCCAGGCGCCATGACTTGTCGCCGCGCGGCCAGCGCAGTAGCCCACCCACGATGCCGCTGATACCGGCGATCCGGCCGTTGAAAAACACCAGCAAGGCCGCCGCCAGGCCGATCAGCAGCCCGCCCACCAGCGACGCGACGGGGGTGAAATGTTGAAGGTCGATTTGCATGTCAGTTCATCGATGTCATGGCGCGCAAGTCTACGCCAAACCAGACACCCTGCTTCACCGGGCTTGCCTAAGTTGCACTGCACAACAAATAATGGAGCAGCGAGTGCCCCACGTATTGCAGCCTGCAACGAATCGATTTCGCATATCGGAGCATCGGATGAACGAGGATGGCGTGGACGCGGCAACCGCCGCGCGGCGGGACCCGTTACTGATCGACCTGGCGCTGCAGGGCGGCGGCGCCCATGGCGCGTTTACATGGGGCGTGCTGGACCGCCTGCTGGAAGAGCCATGGCTGCGCATCGATGGTATTTCCGGCACCTCGGCCGGCGCCATGAACGCGGCTGTGCTGGTGTATGGCCACGCGCTCAACGGGGTGGCCGGCGCGCGCGATGCGCTCCACGATTTCTGGCAGCGCGTATCCGATGCCGCGCGCTTCAGTCCGTTCCGGCGCAGCCCGCTCGACGTGATCCTGGGCCGCTGGACCCTCGACAACTCCCCGCTGTTCGTCGCCGCCGACCTGGCCGCACGCATCTGGTCGCCCTATGACCTGAACAAGGTCGGCAGCAATCCGCTGGCCGAAATCCTGCATGCCAGCATCGATTTCGAGGTATTGGCGCAGGCGCCGATCCATCTGTTCGTCACGGCCACCAATGTCGAGACCGGTCGTGGCCGCGTGTTCAAGAACGCGGAAGTCACCGCCAGCGTATTGCTGGCCTCGGCCTGCCTGCCAACCGTATTCCAGGCCGTGGAGATCGACGGCGTGCCGTACTGGGACGGCGGCTATGCCGGCAATCCCACCATTACGCCGCTGGTACGCGAATGCGAGTCGCGCGACACGATCCTGGTGCAGATCAACCCCGTGGAACGCGCCGGGGCGCCGCGCAGTGCTCGCGATATCGTGAGCCGGCTCAATGAAATCTCGTTCAATGCCACCTTGCTCAAGGAACTGCGCATGATCGCGGTGCTGCGGCGCGTGGCCGATCCTGGCGATGCCGAAGGCGCGCAATGGGCGGGCATGCGCATCCACCGGATTTCCAGCGAACGCATGGCCGAGTTCGGTTCGTCGTCGAAGATGAACGCGGAGTGGTCGTTCCTGTGCATGTTGCGCGATGAAGGCCGCGCGGCAGCCGAGCAGTTCCTGGCCGTGCACGGCGATGCGCTGGGGCAGCAATCCTCGTTCGAACTCGACGACCTGCTTCACGAGATCTAGGAGATCCGACTCATGGGCTTGCCAGGTATTGTCATCGCCCTCGCGGCGATGATCTGGATGGCGTTTCGTGGCTGGAGCATCCTGCTGATCGCACCCGCCGCGGCACTACTGGCCGCAGCCACTGCCGGAGAACCGTTGCTGGCCCACTGGACGCAGACGTTCATGGGCAGCGCGGCAGGCTTTGTCGCGCAGTTTTTCCCACTGTTCCTGCTGGGCGCACTATTTGGCAAGCTGATGGACGACAGTGGCTCGGTGAGCGCCATCGCGGACTGGATGACGCGCACGCTAGGCCCGCAACGCGCGATGCTGGCCGTGGTACTGGCCGGCGCGCTGCTGACCTATGGTGGCGTAAGCCTGTTCGTGGCGTTCTTTGTGCTGGCGCCGATGGCACACGCGCTGTTCCGCGCTGCCGATATCCCGCACCGGCTGATGCCAGCTGCCATTGTGCTGGGCACCTCGACGTTCACGATGTCGGCGCTGCCCGGCACCCCGGCCATCCAGAACGCCATTCCGATGCCGTTCTTCAGCACCACGCCATTCGCGGCGCCCGGGCTCGGCATCGTCGCCAGCCTGATCATGCTCACGTTCGGCATGTGGTGGCTGGCACGCGGTGAAGCGGCGGCCCGCCGTAATGGTGAAGGATACGGCGAAGGGTATGGCGCGGACGTATCGACCGGGGTCGATGAGGTTGCCGAGCGGCCGCTGATTCGCGAGCGCGCAAGCACCGCGCGGGAATTCGATCCGGCCGAAACCCTGCACGGCCGACGCAGCGTCGAAACACCGGGCGCATTGGTAGCGCTATTGCCGCTGGTGGTAGTGATCGGCGTGAATCTGACCATGAGCCTGGCCGTGCTGCCGCGTCTCGATGCCGATTATCTGGCGCTGCCAGAATGGGGCGCGACCTCGCTGCAGGCAGTGGGCGGCGTATGGTCGGTAATCGTGGCACTGGCCGCAGCCATCGTGTGCCTGGTGCTGCTGAATTACCGCCGCCTGCCCGCGCTACGCGACAGCATGGGCGCTGGTGCCCATGCCGCCGCGCTGCCCGTGCTCAGCGTGGCCAGTCTGGTCGGTTTTGGTTCCGTAGTGGCCGCGCTACCCGGCTTTGCGCTGGTGCGTGACTGGGTCTTGTCGATCGAAGGCGGGCCGCTGGTGTCGCTGGCGATTGCCACCAATGTGCTGTCAGCGTTGACGGGTTCCGCTTCAGGCGGGCTGACCATTGCGCTTGACGCGCTCGGCGGCACCTATCTAACGCGGGCGCTCGAGATCGGCCTGGACCCCGGGGTATTGCACCGCGTGGCCGTAATGAGCGCCGGCACGCTCGACACCCTGCCGCACAATGGCGCGGTCGTGACGCTACTGGCCGTCTGCGGCGCCACCCATCGGCAAAGCTATGGCGGCATTGTGATGGTCGGCATCGTCGGACCATTGCTGGCCCTGGTGGCGGTGATCGCGCTGGCAACGCTGGTCGGCTCGTTCTGAACCGACCAGCGTTGCGCGCTGGATCGGGCTCAGGCCGATTGCACGCGATAGCGTTCGAGCCAATGCGCGTACGGCGCGGGCAGTACCCACGACGGGCGTTCCAGGCCAAGCTTCATGGCGGTCTGGTACGGCCAGTGCGGATTGGACAGCAGCGCACGACCCACCATCACCAGGTCCATCTGTTCCTGCTCCACCACACGATTGGCGATCACGGGATCGTCGATACCCCACGATGACGCCACCGGCAGGCCGGCTTCACGCCGCACACGTTCGGAGATCGGCGCGAGGAATGCCGGACCCCAGGGGATCTGTGCGTCGGGCGTGGAAAAACCGACGCTGACGTTCAGCATGTCGAGTCCGCCTTCACGCATGGCGCGCACGAGTTCGATCGATTCCTTGAGCGTCTGCTCGTCGTTGCCGTCGTACTCGATCACGCCAAAGCGCGCGGTCAGCGGCAGGTTGGCCGGCCACACCTCGCGCACCGCCGCGAGCGTTTCCAGCATGAAACGGCCACGCCCGATCGCATCGTTGCCATAGGCATCGGTGCGCTGGTTGCCATGGGTCGAGAAAAAGCTCTGCGCCAGGTATCCGTGGGCAAAATGCAGTTCGAGCCATTGGAAGCCGGCATCACGCGCACGACGGGCCGCAGCGACGAAATCGGCCTGGACGCGTGCGATATCGTCCTGCGTCATGGCCTCAGGGGTCCTGGGCAGATGTGCGCCGAACGCCTTGGCAGATGGGCCGATCGGCGTCCATCCGCGTGCATCGTCGGCCGGGATGTGATCGTCACCTTCCCATGGGCGATTGGCGCTGGCCTTGCGGCCGGCATGCGCAATCTGGATGCCCGGCACGGCGCCACCAGCCTTGATCGCGGCCGCGATGCGCGCCATGCCAACCGCCTGCTCGTCATTCCACAAACCCGTGCAGCCCGGCGTGATACGGCCTTCCGGCGATACGGCCGTGGCTTCGACGATCACCAGGCCAGCACCGCCACGCGCCAGGCCGGTGTAATGCGACAGATGCCAGTCATTGGTCAGGCCATCGGTGGCGCTGTACTGGCACATCGGCGGCACCGCGATGCGGTTGCGCAGTGTGACGTCCTTGAGCGTGAACGGGGTGAACAGGGCTGGAACGGCTGAGGCTGCTTGATTTGCGGGACTTGCGGTTGTGCTCATGATCTGGTGAGGTTGCGAGTTGCAGTGCAGCAATCTTACGAGTTCGAGCCTATAATGAAAACCGACTTCCCGTTATCAGGTCAATAAGACTTCGTTATATTGAATCCGCAATGTTGAATCCCCAATGGCTCCGTTCATTTGCGATGCTGGCCCAGGCCGGCAGCTTCACGGGCGCGGCCGATGAACTTGGACTTACCCAGGCGGCGGTCAGCCAGCACATCCGCCATCTTGAAGAAGCCTTGGGCCCACTGCTGATTCGCCGCCCGCGAGCGCTCGAACTGACACCGGCCGGCAAGGCGCTGCTTGAGTACTGTGGCGACATGGAGCAGGCCAATGAACGCTTGCGCGTGCGGCTGGCCGACGATGGCGCCTCGGGGCTGGTCAGCCTGATCACGCCCGGCAGCATTGGCCTGTTCCTCTACCCACGCCTGCTTGACCTGCAGGGCGAGACACCGGGACTGATCATCCGCCACCGCTTTGCGCCCGATGCCGAAGTGCTCGAAGGCGTGCTGCAGAACCGTTACGACGTAGGCCTGGTGTCGCTGAAGCCCGATGACGCACGGCTGGCGGCAAGCCCATTCAGCGAGGAGCCGCTGGAACTGGTGTATCCGGCCACCGAATCGATCGAGAGCTGGACTGACCTGGAACGCATCGGCTTTGTCGATCACCCGGACGGCAAGGCCATGGCAAGCCGCCTGCTAAGCCGTCACTATCCGGGCAACCCGGGCGTACAGACCCTGCCCTGCCGTGGTTTCAGCAACCAGGTGGGCCTGATGCTCGAACCCGTGGCACGCGGCTTCGGCTTCACGGTGATCCCGCGCTATGCGCGCCAGGCTTTCGTGCAGGAAACCCGGATCAAGGTCCTGGATTGCAAGATGCCGGTGATCGACAAGCTCTGGCTGATCCACCGTTCCGAATGGTCGCTGTCGCCGCGCGCGGCACGCGTGGTCGAGTACCTGCGCAAGCAGGTCAAGACAGTCTGAGCGCGGGGCCTTGGACTACGCGCGGCCGAGCCGGCCAATCAACGCGGCTTGTTCGGGATGCGATGCCACCAGTTGCGCCACGTCAGCCAGTTCGAATTCGCTGAATTCGAAGCCTGGGGCCACGGTGCAGCCAGCCAGCGCATAGCCGGCCGAGCCCGGCACACGCTCCGCCGCGAACCAGCAGCCGGCCGGCACCACCGCCTGGAATACGGCACCCGGAGCTGTCAGCGGATTGCCAAGCCGGTGCGTGACCAGCCTGCCTTCCAACGTAAGCACATGCACATCGATGGCATCGCCGGCGTAGAAATGCCACGCTTCGTCGGCACGAATGCGGTGCCATGCGGACCATGCATCATTGCAAAGCAGGTAGTAGATGGCTGTAGAGGCAGACCGCTCCGCACCGTCGGCAAGCCGCGTGACGCGCGCGTTATCGCGGTAGGTTTCGCGATAGAAGCCACCTTCCGGGTGCGGCGTCAGCCCGAGGTCGTCGATCAGGCGTTGTTGCGGGCTAATTGTGGAATCGGGCATGAGGCGAACAATAGGCTGCATGAGGCGATATGGGGCATTGGGAGCGTGACGCGCTCGCACGTTACCTCAAAATCGTCGTCACGCTGCAGGATTTGCCAAGACATCGCTGCCACCGGCGGTTAGCCTGTCAGACAATTTCCCGGAATCCGGCCACGGCATATGCCTGGCCCTTGTCTGCTGTCTACCCAAGATGTCGCGCTCCGTTCCTGCCTGGCTGCCCGCCATGGCCTTTGTCCTGATCTGGTCCACCGGCTTTATCGTCGGCAAGGCCGTGGTGCCGGTGGCCGATACCAGCCTGTTCCTGCTGGCCCGCTTTGCGCTGGCCGCGCTGCTGTTCACCATTGTCGCCATCGCGGGCCGCGCCACGTGGCCACCGCTGGCGCAGGTGCCGCGTCACCTGCTGGCCGGTGCGCTGATGCAGGGCATCTACCTGTGTGCCGGCTACGGCGCGGTAGCCCACGGCATGTCCCCGTCGATCATGGCCCTGCTGGGTGCCTTGCAGCCGTTGCTGACCGCGCTGCTTGCCATTCCGCTGCTTAGGGAGCACCCTTCATCACGCACGTGGCGCGGCCTTGGCCTGGGCGCGCTGGGCGTGGCTCTGGTAGTCTTGCCAGCCATGCAGGCCAGCGCGCCGCACGCAGTATCGCCGTGGATCGTGCTGGTCGGCATACTGGCCATACTCTCCATCACCATGGGTACCCTGCTCCAGAAAACCTCGATCGCCCGCGCGGATATCCGCGCCAGCTCAGCCTGGCAGAATGCCGGCGCCCTGCTTGTGGCCGGCGTGGTGGTCTGTGTATCGGGCGGCCCCGGCATGCTGCGCTGGGAAGCCGGCCCGACACTGTGGCTATCGCTGGCGTGGGCCGCGTTTGTACTCTCGGGAATCGGCACCTGGCTGTTGTTGCGGCTGGTGCGCCAGGGCCAGGCCGCCAACGCCGCCGCACTGATGTTCCTGGCGCCGCCACTGGCTGCGGTCCAGGCCGCGCTGCTGTTCGGCGATCATCTCGGCCCGCTACAGTGGCTCGGGATGGGCGTGGCCGGCATGGGTGTCTGGCTGTGCCAGACGCACGCAAAACCGCGTCATGCCGAAGCTCGTTGAACACGCCTCGCCGCTGGTCGAGCCGCGCCGCTATCAACGGCGGCCGTTCGGGCATGCGCACGACTATCATCAACTGCTGTTTGGCGTCGATGGCGAAATCGAGCTCGAGATCGACGGACACGCCTACCGCGTGGACAACGGCCACGGCCTGGTGATCCCGGCCGGCGAGCATCACCTGTGCGCGGGACTGACCCGCAATCTGCAACTCGTGGCCGATTTCCCGGCCAGTTCCGTGGCCTTGCCCGCGCGAATAATGGCCCGGCCGCGCACGTTCTCGATGGACGGCGCCTTTGCCGCGCGCGTGCGGACGCTGGCCACGCTGCAGCAGGCCTCGCCCAACCTGCCACCCCAGTACGCGTGGCAACAGGCCGCTGCGCTGGCCGGCGGCCTTTCGTCGATGCTGGGACTCGAAGAACGCCATGACGTCGCCACGCCCAACGCGGCGCATTTCCCGGTCATGGCCGTCGACCACTATCTGCGTGCGCACCTGGATGCGCCTCTGCGTGTCGATCAGCTTGCGGCCCGCGTCGGCTGGGGTGCCCGACGCTTCCACACATTGTTCTGCGAAGCATTTGGCGACACGCCTCACGGCTACCAGACCCGCCTGCGCCTGGACCAGGCCGTGCAATGGCTGATGGCCGGCAGCATGCCGCTGGCCGATATTGCCCATGGGGTCGGTTATCCGGACCAGACCACGTTTACGCGCGCGTTTGCCCGGCGTTTCGGCAAACCGCCTGGCGCATGGCGCAGTGCTGCCGTCGACGCCACTGCCTGCGCAACCACCTCCTGCTAGCCGGCAAGTTTTACAAAGGCAAGTAAGGCGCACACTGCGCAAGTAGCGGGCATCTTACGCCGCGCCTGTTTGCGCCGTCGGTACGAATCTTGCGCGGCGTACCCTTCGCCATGACAAACGATGCCGAACGCTCCCTGCTCCGTCCGGGCCACAATTGCTGGCGCGTGGAACCTTGCCAGCGCTTTGCCATGCTGGTCGATGCCGATGCGTACTTCAGCGCTTTACGGCAAGCGTTGACGCGCGCAGAACACAGCGTATTCATCCTCGGTTGGGATATCGACAGCCGTATGCGCCTGTCTCCCGACGACCCGGCCGATGGCCTGCCGGCCGAACTGCGCGACTTCCTCAACGCGTTATGCCGGCGCAAGCGCGGACTGCGCATCTATGTTCTGAGCTGGGACTACGCGATGGTGTTCGCGCTCGAACGCGAATTCCTGCCGGCCGCGCGCCAGCACTGGCAAACCCACCGCCGGCTGTCGTTCTGCCTCGACGGCAATCATCCGGCCGGTGCCTCGCATCATCAGAAGATCGTGGTCATCGACCACCAGGTGGCCTTCGTGGGCGGCCTCGACCTGACGATCCGCCGCTGGGACACCCATCATCACCTGGCCGACGAACCGCGCCGCGCGGACCCCGACGGCAAACCCTATGCGCCGTTCCACGATGTGCAGTGCATGGTCGATGGGGCCGCGGCACAAGCGCTGGGCGAACTCGCGGCAGAACGCTGGCTGCGCGCGACGGGCCGTCACCCACGCGTACCCGACATCCGTAACCACTACAGCGCGGGCACCGCCGATCGGTGGCCCACGCAAGTGGCACCCGATGTCACCGACGTATCGGTGGGCATCAGCCGCACGTTTCCCCCACGCGATGACACGCCCGCGGTCAGCGAGATTCGTGAGCTCTACACCGATGCCATCGCCAGCGCGCGTGACACGCTCTACCTTGAAAACCAGTACTTCAGTTCCGGCCTGATTGCCGATGCTTTCGCGGCGCGGCTGCGCGAGCCGGACGGCCCCGATATCGCGCTGGTGTCACGCCGCACCGAAAGCGGCTGGCTGGAGGAAGCGAGCATGGGCGTATTGCGCGCGCGACTCTACCGTGGCCTGCGCGAGGCCGATCCTCAGGGGCGCTTCCAGCTCTATTGCCCGCATGTACCGGGCCTCGGTGATGCCTGTGTCAACGTCCACAGCAAGGTCATGACCGTGGACGACCGCTTGCTGACCATCGGCTCCGCCAACCTGAGCAACCGGTCGTTCGGGCTCGACACCGAATGCAATCTTTCGATCGAAGCATGCGGCGACACACGCATTGCCGCCGTAATTGCCAGCATGCGCAACCGGCTGCTGTGCGAGCACCTTGCGGTAACGCCCGATGCCTTGACCCAGGCGATGGATGCGCACCCGCGCCTGAACCTGGCGCTGGCTGCACTGCATCGTCGCGACGGCCGCACCTTGCAGCCATTCGTACCGACCGTTCCGGACGATATCGATGCAGCATTGCCCGATGCCACGCTGCTCGATCCGATGGAGCCGATCGACACCGACCAGCTCATGGCCGAGTTTGTCAGCCACGAGGCACGCCCGCGCGTGGCCAGCCGCGTGGCGATGCTGGTGGCCTTTGCCTTGCTGCTGGCCGGCGTGGCGTTTGCGTGGCGCTATACGCCGCTGCGCGCATGGGCTGACTTCCGCCATCTGCTGGCACTGGTGCAACGCGTGGACGACATGCCGTTCGCGCCGCTGGCAATGATGGGAACGTTTGTGCTCGGCGGCCTCGTAATGTTTCCCGTGACGGTGTTGATCGTCGTAACGGTGGTGGTGTTCGGCCCCTTGTATGGCGGAGCCATTGCGCTCGGCGGAACCGTACTCAGCGCCGCGGCCGGATACACCGCCGGCCGCCTGCTCGGCCGCAATGCCGTGCAGCGGTTTGGCGGCCGGCGCCTGAACCGGCTTAGCCAGCAGGTCAGCCAGCATGGGCTGCTGGCCATGGTGGTATTGCGGCTGGTGCCAGTTGCGCCATTCACGCTGGTCAATCTCGTGGTGGGCGCATCGCGCATACGCTTGCGCGACTGCCTGCTGGGCACCGCCATTGGCATGTCGCCAGGCATCGTCCTGTCGGCATCGCTGGTGGACCGCATTGCGGCTGCCGCACGTAATCCGGGCGCCGCCACGTTTGCATGGCTGGCACTGGTGCTGCTGATACCGGCGGGCGTCTGGTGGGTCTTGCGCCGCCGCCGGCAGCGGCGCGATAACCCGTCGAAGCGCGACCATCGTCACGACACTTCACGTGCCGATCATTCGCGCTGCACGCATGCCGCATCTGGCGAGGGCGTACGGTGAACGCACCGGCACGCACTGCGGCGCTGCATGCGGAGATTGCGGTGGCGAGCTACAACATCCACGGCGGTGTCGGTACCGATGGGCACTTCGTGCCAAACCGGATCAGCGACGTGCTCTGCGAACTGCGCGCGGACCTGATTGCCTTGCAGGAAGTGGAAACGCGTGCCACGGGCTTCGACATGCTGCGCTTCCTGTCCGCCCGCACCGGCCTGCATGCGATTCCGGGGCCGACGCTGGTGCGCGACACCGGCGACTATGGCAACGCCTTGCTGACGCGCTACGCACCATTGAGCGTGCGCCATATCGATCTCAGCGTAAAAGGCCGTGAACCGCGCGGCGCCATCGATGCGCAACTGGCATGTAGCGCGATGGAATCGGGCACCTTCGCATTGCGCGTGATCGCCACCCACCTGGGCCTGCGTCCAAGCGAACGCCGCTGGCAGGTGCGGCGCCTGCTGACCGCGCTGGCCGAAACGCCCGCACAACCGACCATCCTGCTCGGCGATGTCAACGAGTGGTTCCTGTGGGGCCGGCCGCTGCGCTGGCTGCATGCGTATTTCGAACGCACGCCTCACGTAGCAACCTTTCCGTCGCGATATCCGGTGCTTGCACTCGACCGTATCTGGACTTCGCCACGCGCGCATTTGGTGGCCGTCTCAAGTCATCGCAGTGCATTGGCCCGGCTCGCTTCCGATCATCTGCCGCTGCTGGCCCGTATGCGGCTGACATCGCCCACATCACTCATGTCCTGATCACTGCTGTACATCACCGCCGTACTCGGGATCGCGCATGCCTGACCGACGCTGCACTGCAATGCGGACATATGCTGCAACGCAAGTCCCACATGGCCGGCATGCTTTGCCGCAGGGCCGCAATACGGGTATTTCGCTAGGCAGTCGCGCTAGATTGGGGCCATGCCGCTGCCTATACTGACTTGCGCACCGTACATCTCTTCGAGCTTGAATGTGTGCGACCAATAACAACGGGCAGGCGAATGGGTGGCCCCGGGAGGACGCCGCGGATGATCATGTCAATTGCGCCTGCCCATGAACAGGAAAGTGGAGATGGGCATGCCCAGCGAACAGTTCCTTGCTACCCAGGAAACCCGCCGCTCGGGGCTACGTGCCTTGCGTGCGGCATTGCTCGAGGTGCACAAGGAAGTCATTGGCTACGACCGTGGCCAGTATGAGAGATTGCATGGCCCGATTCCCGCAGGTCAGTTTGTACAACTGGTGACCGAGGAATCGTTTTTTCGCTGGCTCGATCCGTTGTCGCGGTTGATCATCGAGATCGACGAAGAGCTCGATGGCGACGAACATCATGACGAGACCTGCCGCGCCGTGGCCGGCGCCACGCAGAAGCTGTTCAGTGAACGCGGCGAAGCGGCGTTTCGCCAACGCTATCAGGAAGCGTTGCAGGACGAGGCATCAGTGACCGTGGCACACGGCCGGCTGATGTCGGTCATCGGCCAGTTGCGGCAGTTGCCGTAGTGTCCTGGGTGGCGTGCATCTCAACGATGCCCGCCACCGCCACCGCCGCGCCCGGCACCCCTGCCGCCACCGCCGCCGCGGTAGCCGCCTCCGTACGCGCCACCGTAGCCACCATAGCCACGATAGCCGCCGTATCCGTGGTAGCCGCCGCCATAGCCTCCATAGCCACCGCGATAGCCGTAGTAGCCATGGCCGCGATAACCGTAGTAACCGCGGTATCCGTAGTACCCCCGATACCCGCAACAGCCATAGCCTAGCCACACGCTGCCATAACCATAGCCATACGTTGGCCATGAGGCGTAGCCATACGGATAACCGTAGGGATAACCGCTGTAGTTGCCGTAGTAGTAGTTCGGGTATCCGTTGTAGAAGGTGCCGTAGTAATTGATCGGGTAGCTACTGTCGTAGTAACCGTAGCCCGACGCGACGTCATAACCCGGATACCAGACGCATCCGCCCAGCATGAGCGCCATCCCCGCCACGACCACAGGCATTTTCCTGCGTACGCCACTCATTGCCGGTCTCCCGCGATTCCTGCCTGACGAGCCCGATTGCGGCCCGCCCGCATGACTTAGACACCGAGCCAGCCCACAAATCCAGAATAGTCTGCACTACTTTCAGAATATTCCGATTCTCGAACCAGAAACGTCTTCTTACACTGCGCCTCACCCGTGCAATACGGGTGACCCAGACGAGTTCAGGGTTGACCCCTCCCCTGATACTCATGCTTCGGATGCCACGCGGTTCCCCGCCATGTGGCATCCTTTTTTCCTCACGCTTTTTCCTGCAGTCCATTCTCGACCATTTCGAGCAGCCGCTGTCCGATCGTGGCAGCCTGCTCCCTGGCATGCGCGCGCAGCGGTCCGTCGATCAGCAACACCGCCAGGCCATGTACCGCGGACCACGCGATATATTCCGCGCCGGGGCGCCGTATCTCGGTCAGCAAACCGGCCTCGACCCATCGGTCAAGTGCCGCGCCAAGCAGTTCGAACGGATTCAGGCCGCTGTTGCCGGCCTTGGCGGGATCCGCGTCACCCTCGGCATCGTCCGGTACCGAGAATGCGGTACGAAACAGCCCGGTTTCGGCCAGCGCATACCGCAGGTATCCGGTGCCTACCGCACGCAGGCTGCCGCGCGCACGTTCCGCTGCCGATGCATCGGCAGGGATGGTCGCCAGTTCGGCCTCCATGGCCATCGCCAGGCCCGAAAGCGCGGACGCGCGCACGGCCTGCAGCAAATCCTGCCGGTTGGCAAAGTGGCGGTAGGCGGCATTCGGCACCACACCGGCGCGGCGCGTGGCCTCACGCAATACGATCGCATCGGGGCCGCCGTGCCGGGCCAGGTCGATGCCGGCTTCCAGCAATGCACGGCGCAGGTCACCATGCCGGTAAGTGGTGCGGGTGGGAGGCGTTGCGGCAGCGATACGGGTCATGTCAGCTCCCAAGTGAACAATGTCCACGTCATCTCCAAATGATAGTAGACAGTGTACACAAATACCGCCACTTCCTGACTTCGGATCGTCCCAGCCTACCTGCTAAAGAATCGGTGCGAACAGTTTCGCGACATGCATCGCCACGCGCAGCATGGCTGGCGATTTCAGGAAATCATTGCCGTCGATCTGGCGCGCCTGGGCAAAATCGGCTTCCAGCATGCGCGCCACATCCGCCGCGAACGCCGGATGCGCGGTCATCACCATCAGTTCGAAGTTCAGACGGAACGAGCGGTTGTCGAGATTGGCCGTGCCTACCGCGGCCGCCTCATCGTCGATCAGGATGACCTTCTGGTGCAGGAAGCCAGGCTGGTAGCGATAGACCTTCACCCCGGCGCGAATCGCCTGGTATGCGTAGATCGTGGAGGCGCCGTATACCACGAGGTGATCCGGCCGCGACGGAATCAGGATGCGCACGTCGACGCCGCGCAGCACTGCGAGACGCAACATGGCAAAGACCGCTTCATCGGGCACGAAGTACGGCGAGGTCATCCAGAGCCGGCGCGTGGCGGACTGGATCGCCTCCACAAAGAACAGCGAGCAGGTTTCCTGCGGATCGGCCGGCCCCGACGGCACCACCTGGCACACCATGTCGCCCGCCGGGCGGGACGGCGGGGTCATCAGGTAGGGCACCTCACGCGCCGCCCAGTACCAGTCTTCGGCAAACGCCATCTGCAGGTCCAGCACCGCACCGCCGCGGATCTCGATATGCGTGTCGCGCCAAGGTGCCAACGGAGGCCGTTTGCCAAGATATTCGTTGCCGACGTTGTGCCCGCCCACGAATGCGCTGGCCCCGTCCACGACCACCAGCTTGCGATGATTGCGGAAGTTCAGCTGGAAACGATTGACGAACCCCGGATGGGTCGAGAACGGGCGAGCTTCCACGCCAGCCTGCTGCAGGACGCGGACATAGCCGCGTCCCAGCGCATGGCATCCAATGCTGTCGTAGAGAAAGTAAACCTTGACCCCTGCCTGGGCACGCTCGCACAGGCGGCGCTGCAACGCACGGCCCAGTTCGTCGTCATGCACGATGAAGAACTGCACCAGCACCTGCTGGGTCGCGGCATCGATCGCCGCAAAGATGGCCTCGAACGTGGCATCGCCATTGATCAGCAGACGCACATGGTTGTTGGACAGGCATGGAATGCCGGTCAGGTTGGGCAGCGCCCGCATGCAGGCCTGTTCCGGCACGCGTACGACACTGGCGCCAAGCGCCTTGCGCTCCTGCACGGTCATGCCCTGGCGGATCTCGCGCAACCGGTCATTGTTGAAGCGGCGGGCGTTGACATAACCGGCGAAACGGCTGCGCCCGAAGATCAGGTACGGGATCAGCGCGAAGTACGGCATCATCACCAGAGAGCCGGCCCACGCAATCGCGCCAGGCGCCGTACGCACCGTGATGACCGCATGCAATGCCGCGATGACCCCCACGATGTGGAAGGCGAAGATGATCTCGGCGATGACGCTTGGACTCAGCATAGGCAGTTGCCACCTGAACGGCCCGGACACGATGAGCCATATTCTGGCATAGCGCGTCGCTTAAACGCACCGATCGTCACACATCACCACACATCGCAACCCCCTGCCTATTTTTTAGTCAGGCCGACGCCCTCCCCGCCCTGCGCCCGGCCTCCGGGTTCTCCCCAGAGGTTATCCACAAATTCTGTGGATAACGCCGCGCAGTAAAAACACGCTGGACAGCGACATGGCAACCGTCCCTTTAAAGGAATGCCGATTGTTCCGCTCATGCCCCGTCGATACGCTGCGACGTGTTTATCCATTTCAATGCATTTTGCCTGTTCGATAGCGTCGTATGAATCCCCAGACCAATATTGCGCTGCTGGCCAGCCGCGCCTCTCCTCTCCATCCGATGCGGGAACTGCTCTCCATCGCTGGTTTCCAATGCAGCGTCTTCCAGGCCGGTCGTGACCTGATCCATGATCTGGACCACGACAAATACGACATGCTGCTGATCGATCGGGATCTGCCCGACATCTCCGCCATCGACGTGGTTCGCGCCGTGCGCGCGGTGCGCAACCGCGACGTGCCGATCGTGATGTTCTCCGGCGAGAACAATGACGACGACATGGTGGAGGCGCTCGATGCCGGCGCCGACGACTATGTGGTGCGCCCGCTCAGCGCACGCGTACTGCTGGCACGCATTGCCGCACTGCGCCGGCGGCTCGCGGGCACCCGGCTACGCGCCAACATGCCGCTGCGCGCCGGTCCCTACGAACTCAACAACCCGGGCCGCTATGCCACGCTGAATGGCGAGCGCATCCCGATGACGCCAAAGGAGTTCGACCTCGCGATGCTGATGTTCGCCAATGCCGGGCGCATCCTGGGCAGCCAGCGTATCGAGAATACGATCTGGGGCCATGACCTGCCCCCATCCTCGCGCGCGTTGGCCGGGCTGGTCTCGCGCATGCGGCGCACACTCAATCTGTGCGCCGAGAACGGCGTGACGGTCACCGTCGTATACGCACAGGGTTACCGGCTCGACATTCTTGACAATGCAGCCCGTGAAGAACTTACCCGCCGTCGCGTGCCGTTTGACGATACCAACGTATCGGCGGGCTACTAGCGCTCGAGCTCATCTCAAACTCCCACCTGCGCGACGATCACCTGTCGCCTTGCAACCCCGTCACTTTCAAAATGTCATCCAGCTGTCATCAAGGTAGACGAGGATCATGCGGCACTGCAGCAGGACCGCCCCCGACGGACTGCATTCCCATCCTCGCAAGAGGGCCGGCCTGCCGCAGCGTTCCGGGTCATGGCATGGCGGGGCAGTGCCCCGAAGGGAGTCTTATTCGTGTTGCAAGCCATCAAGCTGGGGTTGCCTGGACGGCGGGGTAATTCCATATGGCAAGGACTGGCGCGGCTGCCGCTGGTCGTGCGGCTCTGCGCCGCTTTCGTGCTGGTCTACGCGTTCGGCGCCATCGTGGGACTGACTGGCATTGTCAATCTGATCGATCTGAAACGCGACACCGACACGCTGTATCAGCGCGACATGCGCGGCGCCATCTCCGCCGAGCGTGCACAGGCGTCACTGGCGCAACTGGGCCGCGCACAGCTGTCACTGACGGCGGCTACCAGCACAGCCGAGCGCGACACCGCCGCCAACGATATTGCACAGGCACTGAAACACCTCGATGCCGCGGTCGATGGCGTACGCAGTGCCGCGCCCACGCAGGCGCAATCGCTGCAAACGGAACGTGCCGCTACTGGCGAACTCGTGACCCGCTATGTCGAACTGATCCGCAAGCAGCCGCTCGACGCGCTGCAGTTCGATGCCTCGGTCTCCATCGACAGTCATTTCCTGGGCGAACAACTGCAGAAGCTTGGCGCGCTGATTGAAACCACGCGTACCGCGCTGGCCCGGCAGGCAGCCGATACAGTGGCCGGCGTGGCTGCGGCACAGCTCATGGCGCAAACGGTCATGGGCGCTTTGCTCGTGGCAAGCCTGATCGCCGCAGGCGCGCTGGCGTGGATCGCCGCGCGTAGCCTGACGCGCGAACTCGGCGGCGAGCCGCGCGAGGCGGCGGCCGTGGCCAACCGCATCGCCGGTGGCGACCTGACGGCACGGATCACGCTGCGCCGCAACGACGATGCCAGCCTGCTGTTCAACCTGGCTGGCATGCGCGACGAACTGGCTGGCGTACTGGCACGTATCCAGCAGTGTGCACATGAGATTTCCGCGGCCAGCAACGGCATTGCGCACGGCAACCAGGAACTGTCGACGCGAACCGCCACGCAGGCCGCTGCCTTGACCGAAGCCGCGGCCAATGTCGCGCGTCTTACCTCACTGGTCCAGCAGGCTCACGCCCAGGCACAGGAGTCCAGCAACATGGCCAGCCGCGCGCGCGAAGCCACCGGTGCCGGCATGGCGGCGGTGCGCGACATGAGCGGCGCCATGGCCAACGTTCATGCGCAGTCGCGCAATATCTCGGACATCGTCGCTGTCATCGAAGGAATTGCTTTCCAGACCAATATCCTGGCGCTTAACGCTGCCGTCGAGGCTGCGCGTGCGGGCGAAGCCGGGCGCGGCTTTGCCGTGGTGGCGCAGGAGGTGCGTGCGCTGGCGCAGCGCAGTGCCACCGCCGCGCGCGAGATTGGCGGCATCATCGGCGATGCCGCCAAGGAAATTGCACGCGGCGCCGATCTCAGCGCGCGCGTGGAAGGTGCGATGTCGGGAATCGATGCCGCCGTCAATCACAGCCATACGCTGGCCGCGGAACTGCGCACGCTGGCCGATGAACAGGCCAACGGCATTCGCACGGTCAGCGAGGCACTCGCGCAACTGGAGCAGACCAGCGCCGACAATGCCCGGCTCGTGGATGTGGTGACGGACCAGGCCGCGCGCCTCGATCGCCAGTCCGCTGCCCTTGAAGGCGACGTTGCGCGCTTTCAGTTCTAGCCCGCCGTCCTGCAGACGCTATTTTTCGCAGACGCTACCGCACTGCCACAAACGCGGGTGCCGTGCCCACCGGCCGGCATCCGCGCCGCTTCATTTTTCCTTCCCTGCGCCGTAAACAATGATGTTCCGATTTGCGATCGCGAGCTGCCTCGCTAGCATCACCGCTGGCGCCTGTGCCCGCGACGCGGCCGGCCGAAAACATCGATCAACGCAGGCGTGGAAACGGAAAGCACAATGCTACGCAAGGCAGCGCAGGACGATACATCGTTCCATGAGGAGTTCGAGAATGCGGGCCGTGACTGGGCACCGCGCCTGCGGCCTTGTGGAACCTGCCATGCCTGCGAGCGGCCGGTCGGTCAAGCCGACCTGTTCTGTGGCATTCCTTGCCAATACGCTTTCGAGCATTTCGAAATGCAATTGCTGCGCAAACGGTAGCCAGCCCTCCAGTAAGCCACCCTCACCGTCGCACGCGGCGGCGTTCTGTGTCAGCCCTACGAACATTTCCTTTCAAATTCCTGTCAACCAGGTTCGATCACCGCCCGTTGAGGCGTGCATTACGGCAATTTCCGCATGCGGATCAGGCCGGAATCCAAGGCCTGGCGCGGCAGGTGTGTCCGCGAGAAACAATTAGGAGAAAGGGGTAACCGGCATTTACGAGTCACGCGAGCAAGTTACACAACTGTTGCACTTCTGCACATTTTGTGTCGCCTTTCTCACGCAAAAGCCGGATACGCTTGATTCATCCCATCACCGATTCACACGAGAAATCATGTCTGAACGCCTCATCATGCTGGACGTACCCGGCGTCCTGTATTCGGACCGCTCCGCTGCCCGCCTCGGCGGTACGCCAGATACGGGAACACTGCGCGATGTCAGGTTTTTCGACCCCATCGCACTTGGCTTCCTGCGCCGCCTGTTCGGCATTGCCGGTGCACGCGTGGTGGTCTCCGACGCCTGGCGTCGCGGCACCCCGGCGGCGATCTTCCAGCAACTGGACCTGCAGGTCGAAGGCATGACGCCGCCGGTGGCCGGCGGTCATGGCGCGGAGATCGACGCATGGTTTGGCCAGCGCGCCGCGCCGGGTGCATGGGTCATCCTGTCGACCGCTCCCGCCGCGACGTTCACCGAAGCCCAGCGTGCCCGCCTGGTGCAGGTAGACCCGCGCGAAGGCCTGACCGTTGACAACTTCCGCCAGGCACTCGACATCCTCGGTGTGGCCTGCCCGTCCACCGTCACGCCAGATTCGCGCGTCGAGCCCGGCCTCAAGGCCAAGCTGCGCCACCTGCAACGCCTGGCCCGCGAAGCGCCCGAGCGCTTCCTGCCGGCCCCCGCCGCCGATGAAGCGCGCGAACAAGCCATGGCCGTCGCCGTGGCCAGCCTGACCGGCAAACGCCTGGAACCATCGGCAATTCACGCCTGAGCGCAGCGAGCAAGAAAGAAGGAACGATAAAACAAAAACGGCCGCAAGCAATTGCGGCCGTTTTTGCATTTCAGGTCCTGCTGCGCTGCATCAGGATCCTGCGCGTCAACTCACCATCGTCAGTAGTCGACCGTCATCGACAACTTGAAGGTACGCGGGTTGCCAACTACCAGGTAGCCGCCGTACGACGAAGCCCAGTAGTCCTTGTCGGCCAGGTTCTCGACCGATGCACGCACCGTGTAGCGCAGTTGCGCGGCCTTGAATGCGTAGCGGGCGCCCAGGTCAAAGCGGTTCCACGATGGCAGGCTGATCGTGTTGGTGGCATTGGCCTGCTGGCGGCCGGTCTGGATATAGCGACCCGATACGGTCAGGCCCGGCACAAACGGCAGGTCATACTCGGCGCTCGCGGTCAGCGTGTAGTTCGGTACGCCGATCGCGTCCTTGCCTTCGGTCAGCGCGTTGCCGGTATTCGACATCTTCGTGTCGATGTAGCCAACGCCGCCCAGCAGGCGCAGGCCACGCAGCGGCTCACCAAACACACTCCACTCGACGCCACGGTTGCGCTGTTCGCCGGCCACCACGAACAGGTTGGTGGTGCCATCGGTAAAGCCATTCGGCTGCTTGATCTGGAAGAACGCCAGCGTGGTGCCGAACTTGCCCGCATCGTACTTCACGCCCACTTCGTCCTGCTTGGACTTGATTGGCGGGAACGTCTCATTGCGGTTGGCGGCGGTCGTCGGCGGCGTCGGCCCCTGCGCCAGCCCCTCAATGTGGTTGTAGTACACCGACAGATTCTGCAGCGGCTTGACCACGAGGCCAAACATCGGCGACGTTGCGGTAGCGCTATAGGGCGTTACCGCGCTGGTGTTGTACGCGTAGTTGCGCACGTTGATGACCTGATGGCGCACGCCAGCAGTCAACAGCACACGATCGTTCAGGAAGCCCATCGTGTCGGACACCGACACACCGTTCAGGTTGGTGCGGCCCGTCACCTGCGGATCGGTCATGCTGCTGGCCGCGATCCACGTCGCCGGCCGGTCCACCGCGGGAGCATCGTAGAGATTCGTGGCGAACGAACGCGACAGTTCGTAGGCCGAGCGCTTTTCCTGCTCCAGCCCGGACCAGCCCAGGTTCACGCTGTGCTTGACCGGCCCCGTTACGAAGCGGCCACGGATACCCACTTCGCCAGTGGTCGTATCCTGCTTGAACGGCACGCTCAACCGCGACGCCGTACCAAAGCCGTTGTTGCCTACCGTAGCGCCACTGTAGTTGCCGATCTCGTTGCTGTGGTGCATGCCGAACGCGGCATAGGCAGTCCAGTCCTTCGTCAAATCGTACTCGGCGCGAATCGTGCCCCAGGTATCTTCCAGCGACGAGCTGGTCCACTGCTGCGCAAAGTTGGTCGATGCCGACGGCACCCGTGGCAACGCGGTGCCGTTGAGCTGGATCGTACCGCGGCCCTGCTGCACTACCTGCCTCTGGTAACCGAAGTCGGCATTGACGCGCAATGCGTCGCCCTGGTAGTCCAGCCCCACCGTCAGCAGGCGCTGCTGACGATCCTCCTTGTCGATCGGGGTCTCGCCACCACGTGCCATGGCGTTGACACGAACCCCGAACTGTTTGGCATTGCCAAAGCGGCGGCCCACGTCCACGGCACCGCCCACCTGCGCATTGCTCGTGTAGTCGATCGTGGCCTGCGTGATCGGTGCGGCGGTCGCGTACTTCGGCACGAGGTTGATGCCGCCGCCAATGCCAGTGCCGCTTGGCGATACACCGTTCAGGAACGCACTGGCGCCACGGAAGGTTTCCACGCGGTCGACCGCTTCGGCCGAGGCCAGCTGGCGCGGCGCGATACCGTACAGGCCATTCCAGCCGATATCGTCGCTATTGAGCTGGAAGCCGCGCACCATGAAGGTCTCGGAAAAATTCCCGAAGCCGTAGCTGGTGCGGATAAACGGATCGTCGGCCAGTACGCCGGCAATGCTGCGTGCCTGCTGGTTCTGGATCGCTTGCGACGTGTACGTGGTCATGCTGAACGGCACGTCCATGAAGTCCTGGTTGCCAAGCACGCCAAGACGGCCGCCGCGCGCAACCTGTCCGCCGGCATAAGGTGCGGGCAGTTGATCCGGCGCGGCTTCGCCACGCACTGTGACCGTGGGCAGCGTCTGCTGCGCTGACGATGCGGCAGGCGCATCGGCTTCCTGCGCAAACGCCAAAGTCGGCAATACGCCCGCTGCGGCAAGCATGGCAACGAGGTGACGCAGGCGCGTGCGGGATGCGTGCGATGCACGCGCACGAGGTACGGCAAAAAACAAGGTACAGCTCCCAAAGAAAAACAAAACCCCTGCACCGCAGCGCGTGGCTGCGGCGGACAGGCATGACCCGGGTTGATCTAATGACGCATCGCTCTGATGACGATGCTCGACAACACCGCTAAGGCTGCATGAGCCACGGTGCGGCCATCGCGGCAACCACTCCCACCGCCATGGACATGCGGGCAAGGCGCGGGGTAGCGCCTGGCGCCCAGGAAAATGCGCCGACCACGGTCAGCGCACCGAGCGTCAGCAAACCCGCCCAGTAGATGACACCGAAGGCCCAGCCTTCGGCCAGCACACAGGCAGCCAGTGCGAGCACCAGCGCCAGTGCGCCCTGCCAACGCAAACGCACGACACGCGCTGGCGCCGGCACGCTGCCACGTCCGAACATGTCGGCATGGTGCCGATCGATGGCTTGCGCCAGCCACGTGAAACCGCCCACGCTAAAGCCGAAACCGGCCACACAGGCAGGCCAGATGGAAAGTGCCGAAGTGCCGCTCATTGCGATACCTCGCCAACGGGGCCCACTGCACGGGGTGCCACAGCCTTGCGCGGCACAGCGCCGCGCTTGCCAAGCATCCATGCGGCGCTACCAAGGCCAATGCCCAGCGCGAGCACGGTCAGGTCGAAGCCGGCGAGCACCGCAGGCCCATGAAGCAGCGTCACGCCGAGATGGCTCGATGTCGTCAGCGCATTGAGTAGCGGCAGTCCGGCAAACAACGCCGCGCCGGTCCATAGCTGGGCCCGCCACATCGCGCGTGTTGGCCGAACCTGTGCCAGCAACGCGGCCAGCGCCCATGCGCCAAAGAAGGCCTGGATCTCGGTGGCCGAACGTTGTGCCAGATCGACCGGCAACAATCGATTGGCCCAGAAATAGGTGCCGAAAGCGATCGGCAGCCCGGCAATCGCGCCCAGGTTCAGCGCCTCGACCAGCCGCAGCCCAAACGGCGTACGGCCTGTGGCAGCGATACGCCTGGCATGGCTCTGACGTGTCTTGACTGCCCACAGCAACGCACCGGTGGCCACCATCAGCGCGCCCGCGATACCGGACACAAAGAACAGTGCGCGCAGCAACGGCGGCGCGAAATGTGCCATATGCAATCCCACCATCGTGCCGTGCGTCTGGCTGGCCGGCGCCACGTCGTCGCCAAGCGTTGCCTTCAGTTCGCCGGTAGTGCCCGAGAACACCATGGTCGGTGCGGTCGAGCTGATGTCGCGGCCAGCGGCGCGCGTCATGGAGACGCTGGCACTGGCGTTATTAGGTTGTTCGACGGTAATCCGTTGCGGCGGCATGCCATGCCAGTGGGTCATGGCCTGTGCCAGCATCGGTCCGACCGGCGCCATCGGTGCGGCCTCCTTCGATGGCTTGACGCGCGGCGCGCGCACGGCCAGCTCGGCATTGAAGGCCTTGTCGTCGCCGTTGTACACGGCCTGGATTCCCCACGGCATGTACATGAACAGCAGCGTCACCAGGCCCGTATAGGTGATCATCAGGTGAAAAGGCAGCGCCAGCACGGCCACGGCGTTATGGGCATCGAGCCACGAGCGCTGCCCCTTGCGAGAGCGGAACGTAAAGAAATCCGCAAAGATGCGCCGGTGCGTGATCACGCCGCTGACAATGGCCACCAGCATGAACATGGCGCAAAAACCGATGATCCAGCGCGCCCAGAGCGCGGGCATGTAATGCAGATCGAAATGGAGCCGGTAGAGGAATTCGCCACCGCGGGTTTCGCGCGCGCCTGGAATTGGTTCGCCGGTGGCCGCGTCGAGCGTACGGTTTTCAAGACGTGCCCGGTTGGGCTTGCCGGCGTCCCCGGGCTTTGCCGGACGCAGCCAGAACAGCGAGATGGTCGGATTGCGATCATCGGGCAGCGAGATGAACCAGCGCTCGGCATTGGCGGCCTCGCGTTGCAGGAAGCCATAGGCGCGCTGCGCGGCAACCTCGGCAGGCACCTTCTCCTGCAGCGAAGCATGCAGCTCCGGCTTCATCCAGAGCGAGATCTCGTCCTTGAAGTAGCTGGCGCAGCCGCCGCAGAACACCAGGAACAACACCCAGCAGACCAGCAGGCCGGACCATGTATGCAGCCACGCCATCGACTGGCGCAGCCCTTGACCTTTCTTCAGTTCAGCCATCACGCACCACGCAGCGCAAACCAGCCAAGCGCGAGTACGGCGGCCGGCATCAACAGTCCAGACCACGCGCGCCACGCCGTGTCCGCGGCGAAGACCCACACCACGGCCAGTGCGAACCACAGGAACGACAACAAGGTGGCCGTCACGACGGCCTCGGGCCGCACCATGCCGGCCCAACGCACGAATACCAGCGACAGGCATCCCGTGGCCAGCGCGGCCACGGCATAGCCGCCCACGATTGCCGCCATCGCGCGTGAGGCGACCGCCATGCGATATCCGGCCGAAATGCCCTGCTTCATGTTCCTGCTATGTCCTGATAAAGAACGCACATGATAAGCGTTCTCATCTACGTTGTGTTCAGAGATGTCCGACAAGACGCATTAAGACGCATTAAAACGCTTATGGGCGACCAGACATTGGCAGACATGTCGCAGATCCGACATATCCGCTCGCCGAGTGCGGGCTTGTTCATGCCGATATTCGCACAGAGTTTTTTGTTAGTTCTGCTATGCAGAACCATGATTCCACCGTGCGGTTGACACTCGGCGGATATCGATGGGACGATCCAATGCATCGAATACCGGCGGCGCTCACCTGGTCGCACGCCGGACGCCTTGCCCGGAGACAACATGAGCAGTACCGCCACAAGCGTGGGCCATTCTGGCCCGGCATCCGCATCGTCCCAGTCCACCCCGCCGTTCCAGCCTGCCTTTGCCCGCCTGCACCAGACCATGGCGCCATGGGTCGCCAGCGATCCCGAGCGCGTGGCCGTGATGGATGCGCATGGCGCGCTGCGCTATGCCGAACTCGATGCCGCGGTGCGCCAGACCGCGCAGACGCTGACCGACCTGGGCGTGCGCGGCGGCGACCGCGTGGTGCTGGTTACGGAAAACAGCGTCGGCTGCGCGGTCATCCTGCTGGCCCTGAGCGCCATCGATGCCTGGTCGGTACCGGTCAATGCCCGCCTGTCGGCGCGCGAGATCGCCAACATCGTCGAACATGCCGGTGCACGGGTGACGCTGTACCTCGACAACGATTTCCCCGAAGCGCGCGAGCACGGGCTGGCGCGTGGCGCACAGTGGGCCGAATGGCCGCACGTGGGTCGCCTGCTGGTCAGTGCCGTGGATGAAGGCGTCACGCCCGAACCCGTGGAGGCCGATCCGCGCAAGCAGGTAGCGGCGCTGATCTACACCACCGGCACTACCGGCGCATCAAAGGCCGTGATGCTGACGCATGCCAACCTGATGTTCATCGGGCATTCCAACCGCATGCAGTCGCGCGTCAGGGCCGGCGACCGTGTTTATGGCGTGCTGCCGATCTCGCACGTCTATGGTTTGTCGGTGCTGCTGGTGGGCCCGGTGTCGAATGGCGCCACGGTCTGGTACGAGCCGCGCTTCCGCCCGGAAAAGCTTGCCCGTACCTTGATCGACCAGCAACTGACCGTACTGCACGGCGTACCGGCCATGTATGCCAAGGTGATCGAATGGAGCCGCGCCAATGGCCAGTCGGTGCGTACGCCATCGCTACGCATGGCGCAATCCGGTGGCGCACCGCTGACGGCAACGCTGAAGGCCGCGTTCGAAGACGCGTTCGGCATCGTGCTGAACAATGGCTACGGCATGACCGAAACCTCGCCTACGGTTTGCCAGACGCGCGTGGAACATCCGCGCAGCGACTGTTCGGTGGGTCCGGTGGTACCCGACGTCGAGATTCGGCTCGCTAACGAATTGCCGGACGGCAGTGGCGAGTTGCTGGTGCGCGGACCGAACGTGATGAAAGGCTACTATCGCCGCCCCGACCTGACCGCACAGACCATCGACAGCGATGGTTGGCTGCATACCGGCGACCTGGCCCGTATCGATGCCGACGGCGCGGTCTCGATCGTGGGCCGCTCGAAGGAGATCATCATCCATTCGGGCTTCAACGTGTACCCCGAGGAAGTCGAGCAATCGCTCAATGCCTTCCCTGCCGTGCTGCAATCGGCCGTGGTGGGCCGTACCGTGGAAGGCAACGAGGAAGTGATTGCATTTGTCGAAGTGCGCGGCGGCATGACGCTCGACGAAGCCGCCTTGCGCGCCTTCCTGCGCGAGCGCCTGTCCCCGTACAAGATGCCCGCTGAAATCCGCACGGTCGCGCAGTTGCCTGCCGCGCCGTCGGGCAAGATCCTCAAGGCAAAGCTGCGCGAGCAGCTTGCGTCCGGCAACGTATGAGCAGCCTCATGGAAGACACCCTGAACGACAATCTGGACGCCAACACGGGCGTTGATACGGTTGAAGATGCTGCCACGCCGGCACGCAAGGACAATCGCAAGGAAGACCGACACTTCGTCACCGCGCTCGCACGAGGCCTCGACGTACTGGCCTGCTTCCGCGGGTTCGACAGCGAGCTTGGCAACGCCGAACTGGCACAACGCTGTGGCTTGCCGAAATCGACGATCTCGCGTCTCACGCATACGCTGACCGAACTCGGCTACCTGCAAGGCCTGGTTGATCCCGTGCGCTATCGGCTGGGCAGTTCCGCGCTGGCGTTGGCACCTGCCGGCCAGCAAGGCACCGATGTACTGGCCGTGGCCAGGCCGTTCATGCAGGAGCTGGCGGAGTTGTCGCAAGGCGTGGCATCGCTGATCGTGCGCGACCGCGGCCGCATGCTGATTTTCGAGAACTGCCAGTCGGAGAGCTACCTGACGCTGCGCGTGCCGGTGGGTAGCCGCGTATCAGGCCTCAATACGGCGGCCGGCCGCGCCTATCTGCTAGCCTTGTCGCCAGCCGAACAGCGTCAGGCACTGGCAGCATTCCGTAGCGACGACAAGGTAAGCGCCGCGCAGGCCGAGGGCATCCTGTCGACTTGCCGCGACGAACAGCGCCGGCTCGGTTGCACGACCTCGTTTGGCGAATGGTTGCCCGATATCAACTCGATCGCCCATGCATTCCGGCCGGGCGCATCGCTGCCACCGATGACACTGAGCTGCAGCGGCCCCAATGCGCTGGTACCGCCCACGCATCTGCTGGAAAAGGTGCGGCCGCTGCTGCAAACCCACATCCGCAGGATCGAGGCCGCATTCGGCATCGCCGCCTGAAGGGTCGGCTGCTCACAGCAGCCGGTCATCGTCGGGATTGTCGGCAGGGCGATCCCCACGATCGGGCACCTTGTGCGTGATCTTGCTGTCCAGCCGTGCGTGCAGGCTGTTTTCAAAACGGCCACCGAGCCGCAGCAACAGCAAGCCAAGCGCCAGCGAGATCACCACGATCGCGTAGTAACCGGCACCGGACGCCGCGCCCAGGATGGCGGCCAGCCAGATACCGGCCGCCGTGGTCAGCCCCTGCGGCCGGTCACTTGCGCCATGCCGCGCGATCACGCCTACGCCCAGAAACCCCACGCCGGTCAGCAGGCCCTGCAGTACGCGCGACATGGCGTCCGGGGGATGCCCGTTCAATGACACCACGCAAACCGCGGCGGCCGCACCCAACGACACCAGCCCCAACGTACGCATGCCCGCCGCCTTGCCATGCAGGTTACGGTCCAGGCCGATAATGGCGCCGGCAGCCAGGCCACCTAGCAGACGCCAGAACAGTTCGAACGTGAATTGGTCCATGCCGCATAGCTTAGCGCGCCGCGCGTCGACAGGACAGCCGGGATTGCCGTACGATGCGTTATTCCCGGTTCTCAGACCTCATGGTTCCCATGCCCCATCTCGTTATCGAAATCACCGAAAACACCCGCCTGACCTGCTCGCAGGAGGAGTTGCTCGATGAGGCCAATGCCGCATTGCTGTCGAGCGGCCAGTTCCAGGAGCCTGATATCAAGTCGCGCTGCATCATGTTGTCGACGTACCGCCAGGGCACCGAGCACGCTGACCGCGCGTTCGTGCATGCCACGCTGCAGATCCTGGACGGACGCGACCAGGCCACGCGCAAGGAACTGGGCCAGTTGGTAGTCAATGCGATCGGGGAAATGGTGCGCCCGGGGGCCTCGGGGCAGACCGTGCAGGTCACGGTCAACGTCGTCGAGATGGAGCGCGCGACGTTTTCAAAGCAGGTTATCGGCGGCTGAGAGGTTCAGCTTACTGCTGGCTTGCTCTGTGGTGGTCTAATTTCCTCAGACAGGTCGATAGGTGGAAAATCACGATCG
>NZ_DBHKYV010000033.1:0-96976 GCF_057315035.1 Cupriavidus sp.
CGTCGATCGTGATTTTCCACCTATCGACCTGTCTGAGGAAATTAGACCACCACAGGGAGACCACCACAGGCATATCAAAAGCGGCCGGTTTGCTCCCCGCGACGCGGGCGAGGGGAGGCCACCACGGGCATATCAACCACCTGCTGGTTTACTTTTGCCCCGACGTAATAGTCACGCCCTGGCCGCCATTCAACGATGTCTTCTGCGACGTTGTCGAACTCTGGACATCGACACCCACGTTGGCCACGCCGCTGCCCTTCTGCTGCGCGTAGGGGTCACGCGGTTTCGTGCCAGTAGTCCCCCCCGTGCCGCCGGTGCCAGTAGTCCCGGTCTTCTTCGTCGGCGCGGTCAGGCTCGAACCCGACCCCGCAGCAGACACACTCACATCGGTCGAACTCGACGTACTGACCGCATCCTTCTGTGTCACGGCGCCGCCGGCGGCCACGCCGATGCTGCCATTGGCGTTGGCCTGGGTGCCTTCCAGCGTGGTATTCCCACCCGACGACAGCTTGATATTGCCGCCGCTGCTGATGCTGGCGCCGCTTGCCATATCACTTTGCGAGTTCTGCACGCCCACGCCAAGCTCGGCTTCGCCACTGCGCTCGTTCATGGTCTTGCCGCCGGTCTTCTGGCCGTTCGCGCCTTTGGTGCCGCCAACATTCTCCTTCTTGCCACCCGAAGCCGCCGCGCTGACGTCCACCGTGGTGGACTGGCTGCTCTGCTTGTCGTGGGCGGCATTGAACGTGAGGTTGCCACCAGCGGCCACGCTGACATCGCTGCCGCTGGCCAGTGACGTACCGGTGAACGTCGCATCGCCGCCGCTCTTGATCGTCAGCGGACCGCTGCCGCTGGCAATGCTGCCGGCCACATCGGTATTGCCGCTGCTCGATGCCTTGCCGACACCCACGCCAACACTGGCGCCGCCTTCGCCCTTGCCGGCTGTCACGCCCACTTCCACGCCCACGCTCTGGCTGCTGGAACTGCTGGTGTTCTTTGCCGCATCGAACGTCAGGTTGCCGCCCGTGGTCACGCTTGCGGCACCGCCGGCCGCCAGGTTGGTGCCCTCCAGGCGCGTGTCGCCCTTGGTGTTGATCGACAGGTTGCCGCCGGCGTTGATGCCACCGACCACCGCATTGCTGCTGCTGTCGCTGGACTTGTCGCCCTGGTAATTGACCCCCACGCTGGCGCTCTTGTTGACGATGTCGACGTCTACCTTGCCGCCCGCACTGGTGCTGTTGCTGGTGCTGCTCGAGGTATTGGCGGCGGCACGGTAGTCAAGCGAACCCGCATTGAGCGTCACATCCTTGCCGGCGCTGATCGTCGTGCCTTCGAGCGTGGTGGCATTGGTCGACGTGCTGGTCACGTTGCCGCCGACCTTGATGTTCGAGACCACGGCATTGCTGGTGTTCGATGTCGACGACGCATCGTCATGCTGGTAGCTGGCCGTAATGCCTGCACCTGCCGAGGTCTCGGTCTTGGCAGGCTTGCCGGCGCCAGGACCCGCGGAAGCATCGGCCGATACGCCAGCCGATGCTTCCGCGTACGCACCGACCTTGGCCGTGTCGGTGGCGCTGCTCGACGAGCTGTACGTGGTATTGGCGGCGGCCTGGCTCGTGATCGTTTGTGCCGATTGCGTAAGGTTGCCCCCAGCGGTGATCTGGGTGCCGACGTCGTTGATGCTGTGGGTTGCCGTACGTGTGATATTGCCGCCAGCCGAGATGCCCGACGTCACCGCGGTAGTCGATCCGTCGACATTGCTCGTACGCGTATTCGATCCGTACAGCCCCACTTCACCGCGCGCGGAAGCCTCGGCGGACGCGCCGGCCTTCGCGCCAAGCCCAACGCCGGCGCCAGCCTGTGCTTCCGCGCTGGCATTGCCGCTGGCATAGAAGCCCGCAGTGGTCGTGCTGCTGCTGGAGCGCGTTTCGTGCACGTCGTCGACCGCCTTGAAGCTCATGTCGCGGGCGTCGAGGTTCATGTTGCCACCCGATGCCAGTTGCGAGCCTTCCAGTGTCAGGTTGTTGGTGGCCTTCACATCGAGGTTGCCCCCGGCACTGATCGACGAGCCCTGGTGGGTGGTATCGAGCGTCGACGTGGTGCTGGTGCTGTGCTGCACGAGGTCGAGATGGTTCTCCGAGTTTGCCGACGCGCTTGCCGATGCATTGGCGGCCGCGTTCGGATTGCCCTTGCCGGCTGCCGCGTTCGCGCTGGCACTGGCTTCTGCCTCGGCCTTGTTCGTGCTGCTGGCCATCAGGCCTACCGACGTGCTCGTGGTGGTGGTGGTCGAGGTCTTCTTGTCTTCGGCAGCCAGCAGGTTCACGTTCTGTGCATTGACCGTGGCATTGCCGCCGGCCTTGACGTTCGATCCCTGAAGGTTGACATCTTGCGTGGCATTGATCGTGACATTGCCACCGAAGTTGACGTTCGAGCCCACATGGCGCAGGTCGGTGGTATCGGTCTGCGTCTTCGTGGTGCTGCTGAATGCCAGGCCCGCCGATCCGGTGCCGGTCGCTTCCGCCGATGCGCCCGCCGCCGCCGCTGCGCTGCCGCGGCCGGAAGATGCCGATGCCGATGCCTCCGCACCCGACGATCGGCTACCGGCCGCGCTGACCTGCATGATGCCCGAACGTTCGGTGGTGGTATGCGTTTCGTCGTAGTTACGACCTGCGAGGACATTGACGTTGGTGGCGTTGACCGTGCCATTGCCCTTCACGTCAACGTTCGAGCCCTGGATCGTCACATCGTTCTTCGCCGTGACGTTCGCATTGCCACCGACTTCCAGATTGCTGCCAACGTTGCGCACCGAAGTGGAATCGGTGCTTACCTTGGTTGACCCATACAGCGAATTGTTCTGGCCAAAGCCGTTCGATTCGCTGGTGGTCCTGGTCGTGGTGGTGTTCTCACGTGCGACGATGTTGACGTTATTGCCGGCGTTCAGGTCGGCATTGCCCCCCACCCTGGCATCGGTACCGGCCAGCGTGATGTCGTTGCCGGCCTGGGCATTCAGGTTGCCGCCAACGGTCAGGCCGGACTTCACCTGCTGCACCGTGGTGGTGGTCGTGGTGGTGATGCCCTTGTTGCCGTCAGGGCCGATATTGCTGCCGGTGGTGTTGGTGTTGCGATTCTCGATCGTGTCGAATGTCACGTTGCCGCCGGCCTTGAGGCTGGCATCGGTGCCGGCGCTCATCGTCGCGCCCAGGTTCGTGATGTCCTTTTTCGCGTCGAGCGACAGGGACCCGGTTGATTCGATCGAGCCGGTCTTGCCAACCGTGGTCTGGTAGAACTGGTCCGTACCGTTACCGGTGCTGAACGTCTTGTTGACGATGCTGCCCGTCGTGGACGTCAGGCTCACGTCGCCACCCTTGATGACACCCGACGTATTGGTGATATCGCCGGTCGAGGTGACCACCAGCGACTTGCCGCCAAGGATCGTGCCGCCTGTGTTGTTCAGCGAGGCCAGGTTCAGGCTGGCGTCCTGCGCGGAGATCACGGCGCCGCTGTTGATGCTGGCCTTGGTACTCTGCGACAGGTAGACCACCGGTGCCAACACGGTCTTGCCGTCCACCACGGTCTGCACCATCCAGACGATGTCCTGCTTCAGGTTGGCTTGCTGCTCGGGCGTCAGGGCCTTGCCGAATTCCAGGCCCATGCTCTTGCCTTGCGACGCGGCATTGTCGAACAGCGCCTGCATCTGTGCGTCGCCGTTCTGGTAGGTGGCCAGCAGCACATTGCCGGTCTGCGCAATCAGTTGTTGTTTGACCAGGTAATTCTCATAGCTGGCGTCGCCAAGGCGCAGGCCGATCTCGTCGGTGCTGTAGCCCAGCATTTTGGTCAGGTAGTCCGAACCATAGGTAGCCGTGCCACTCATGTAGAGCGGGTTGGTTTCCACCAGATACTTGGCACCTGGTTCCTTCGCAATCACGAAGAAGCCGTTCGGATTGGTCGGCAGCGGAATATTGATGCCCCCGAACGAGGTGCCGCTGACGCCGTTGGCTGCATTGCCGGCGACCAGCGAGGTGCCTCCCGCAGCGCCCACGCCACCACTCTGGTTCGTCAGGCTACCGGTGCCCACCGCACCTGGCGTGGGGGTCTGCCTGGTGCCCGTACTGGTCGGCTTCGAGGTGCCGGCACGACTGCTGTTGTCGGCGCCATTCGTGACGGCGCCGTTGTTGTTAAGCGTGAAGCCGCTGCCGGTCAGCAGTACGGTATGGATGCCAGCGTTCAGTGCATTGTTGTAGGTGCTGGAGTAGCTCGTGCTGTAGCCGTTGTAGCGGCAGCCCTCGTCATACTTGCTGTTGGCATCGCCCTTGTTGCTGCACAGATGCCAGTCGTAGATCTCGATACCACCGGCCGGGCCGGCTTCCTTGCGCGTCTCGGTGTAGTACTGGGTGTAGTTGCGCGTTTCGAGTGCGAGGCTGTCGTTTGTGAACGTCGCGCCAGACAGTACGAAGCCATGGCCGCGGTCATCCCAGATGCCTTGCGCCTTGTAGGCATTGCCATTGGTCTGGGCGCTGTCGGCGGAGAAGCCCTGCATCGTGACCGACTGACCGCCCCAGAGAATGCCGCCCAGGTTCTTGCCTTCGTGGAAAGCCAGCTTCAGGGCCGTGGCGGCCAGGATCTGCGGAGCATGGCCCGGCGTGCCACCGGTGTAGTACTGCGAAACGGTCCACGTGGTCTTGAAGTCGCGGAATTCGTCGAGATTGCCGCCGTCACCGCCATCGTCGTACCCGGAACCGTCGCGTGCCGTGGCATGCGTGCTGTCCGCACCCCACGCGCGCGTATCACCACCGGGTACTTCATTGCGCAGCGTAGCTGCGACGATGTCGATGCCGGCGTTGCTGACGATGTCGTAGTTGTTGACCAGCGTGTTGGCGCGCAGGGTCATCTGGCCGCCCGAACTGATCGTGCTGGTGTTCGTCAGCGTGCCGTTGGCCGTGATATCAAGCTTGCTGCCGGCGTAGATCGTCCCGTTGTTGGTGATGTTGCCAGCGCTGGCATCGGGTGTGGCGGTGGTCAGGTCGAGCTGGCCGGCACTTGTCTTGAGCGACAGGTCACGCAATGCCGCAATGCCGCCGGTGCCAGAGTTGGTGATGTGCTGGGCAACCACATCGAGGTCGGACTTCGAATACAACAGGCCGTTATTGGTGAACGCGCTGTTGACCGTGACCGTGCCCTTGCCCGCACCGTCCATCGCGGCCACGATACGTGCGGTACTGCTGCTGTCGCCGGCCAGCGTCAGCGTGGTGGCGGTCAGGTTCAGGTTGCCATTGGCCGCCAGTACGGCATCCTTGGCAAGGCTGACCGTATTCATGTCGATATCGACAGTCTTGCCCGTGACCGTCTTGCCTTGCTGGATCGACAGCGTGGTGCCAGTCTTGCCGGTGGCCTTGTCGATATGCAGTGCATTGCCGGCCTGTACCGTGCCGTTGATCGTGGCGGTGTAGTCGTTACTGCCGCTTGCGCCGATATTGAGGTCGCCGCCAGTCAGGATGTCGCCGGTCGAGGTCAGGCCCGAGGCGCCGACGCCCAGTGTTATCGCACCGAACGATTGCAGGGTGCCCCGGTTGTCGATCTGCGCGGCGGCAAGAGAACCCGCGCCGGTCGCGGCCGTCGCCAGCGTGGTGACGCCAGTGGACTGGTTCAGGAATACCCCGGTCAGCGTGATCGAGCTCGTGGTGCTGCTGCCACCCTGCACGATGCCGCTGTTGTCCATGCTGGCGACGTTGAAATTAAGGCGGTCGCCGAGCAGTTTGCCGGATGTGGCATTGGTCAGTGCCGCACCCGTACCGGCGATGCCGAGCGTGCCGATGGCCTGTACCGTACCGCTGTTATCCAGCGCAGTGCCGCTTCCAAGCACCAGTGACAGGTCGCGGCCGGTACGTAGCGCGGCGTTTCGTGCATTGACCAGTTTTGCGACGGTCAGCGTGGCATCTTCCGCGGCCTGCAGGAATCCATTGTTGGTCAGCGTGCCGGTGGTGGTCAGCGTGGTGATGCCGCCAGATTGCAGTGAAAGCAGCCACGTGCCGCTGTTGTCGATGGTGCCCGCCGTAACGGTGCTGCCCGCCTTGGCCTGGATGACACCGCTGGCCGCGTCCACGCCATTGCTGGTGTTCGTGATCGAGGCAGCCTGGATTGCCATTGTGCCGTTCGAGACCAATGCGCCCGTATTGTCGATGGCCTCCGTGGCGCCACCATGCTGATCGGCGATATCGAGTTTCTGACTGGCCTGCAGCGTACCGGTGCTGTTGTTCCGCAGCGTGCCGTCCACGCGCAAGGTTGCCGTGCCATTGTCGGCGCTGACCAGGCCGTCGTTGGTCAGTCCCGCCGCCGCGGTCAGTGTCACGTTGTCGGCGCGCAGCGTGGCGAGCGACTGATTGGCGATGTTGCCACCAGCGTTCACCCTGAGCGCCTGACCCGCCTGGGCAATGGCGCCGGCCTGGTTGGTGACGTTGCCCGTGGTATCGATGGCCAGCGTGCCATTGGCCAGCAATGTGCGTGAATTGCTGACGTCCCGCGCGGCAAGCGTTGCGTTGCCCTTGGACTGAAGCGTGCCGCTGTTGGTCAGGTTTCCACTCAGCGCCACAGTGTCGCTGGCGCTAGCCTGTTGCGACAACAGCATGGCGCCGGCGTTGTCGAGGCTGGTGCCCTCGATCGTGCTGCCGGTGTTGGCCTGTACCCAGCCGCTCGCGGTGTTCTGGATGGCGCCGGCTTTCATGGCCAGTGCACCATCAGACAGCAAGTCGCCGCTGTTGGTCACGGCTTGTGTGCCCGTGCCGTTGCGGTCGGCAATGTCGAGTGTAGTGGCAGCGTGCACGGTGCCGCTATTGGCGATCGTGCCGTCCACGCGCAGCGTGGTGCTGCCCTTGTCGGCGGTGACTACGCCCGCATTGTCCAGCCCCTGCGCGGCATTCAGGCTGACGTTGCCGTTCAGGCTCTGCAGGCCCTGGTCGGCATCCTTTGCGGTAACGAGCTTGCCCACGGTGGTCAACAGCAGGTCGCCACTGGCCTGCAGCGCTGCCACGCCGAGGTTCATGTCACCCGAGGTGGTGCTGGCAGCCAACGCGCCCGACGACTGGAAGCGCGTAGCCGCGCCGATGGTCAGGCTGCCGAACTGGCCTTGCCAGTTACCGGCAGCGGTCCAGCGTGTGCCAGTGACGTTGGCTGCGCCACCAATCGCCAGGCCCAGCGTGCCACCTGCGGTGCGCAGATTGTTGTTGTCGAGCGTGGCCGATGTGGCGTTGTCGATCAGCGATGCGGCATTGACGGCCAGATCGCCGGCCGCCACGATGGCGCCGCCCGCGAGGTTGGCGCCGCCCTGCGTGGCGTTCAGCGTGGTATTGCGGCCCGACGTGATGCTGGCATTGGCGAGTGCCAGTGCCGTGGCGTCGTTGCTGGTGCTGGCCACCAGAACATCGCGTTGCGCGGAGATGCGGTTCTGCAGCTCGATGCGGCCCGCCGCCGACAGCGTGAAATCGTCGGCCGATGCCGCGGCGTCGCCGAGCATGCGTACCCCGACGCCGGCTTCGGTGGCGGTCAGGCGAATGCGGTTGGCATACATGCCGCCCAGTGCCGAGCTGTCGATCGCATACGCGGGCGCGGCACCCGCACCCGGCACCGTGCCTGTGACCGAGCGGCTCGCGTAGTCGTAGCGATTGGTGCCCGCCGTGATCGACAGGTCCTGTGCGTTGATCGTGCCGTCGAGCTTCACGGTGCGGGCTACCAGGTCCAGCATCTGCTGGGCCGTGGCATTGAGGCCGTTGCCGTTGATCAGGATGTCGCCCTGGTTGACCGTGAAGCCGCCCAGCGAACCGTTGGCGTTCAGGTACGGCGTGCCGGTGGTCAGCGTGACACGATCGGTGTTGATGAAGCCGCAGCCCGAGCACGTGATGCCATACGGGTTAGCCAGGATCACATCGGCGCGGCCGCCGAGCACTTCGGTAAAGCCCGCCAGCGTACTGCGGTTGTTGGATACCACTTCATTGAGAATCACCTTGGCGGTGTTCGTCATGTTGAAGTTGGCGGTGACCTGTCCGGCCAGTTGCGACTGGTAGGCAATCTGTGCGGATGTGGTGTTGTTCAGCACCACGCCCTTGTCGTTGACGTTGTAGCTGTTGTAACGGTTGTGCGACAGGCCAGCCGCATTGGCCGTGTCGATGTTGACCACGGTGGTGCCATTGGGCGCCACATAGGCATTGGTCTTGCCGCTGCCGTTCGCCACCGATACCGATTGCGCCAGCAGCGCGTGCGGCATGGTCGCCGCGACCAGGCCGCCGGTAATCAATGCCGCGCGGGCAGCGCGCCGTTCGCTCTTGCTCTTGCCGTGGCCGCGGGCCGTTTCGGCGACTGCTGTCCACGTGGCTGTGGCGGCATTCCAGATGACGCGATAGATGTGGTTCATGGCGGCAGACCTCAGATCGAAGCGGACAGGCGCAGGCTGAACAGCGTGCCTTCGCGGAATTGGGAGGAGGGCGCGCGCACGGCGCGCGAAGCGAAGGCGTCGACGCTGACGGTCTTCCAGAACAGGCCCACGCCGAGCGTGGCGCCGGAGAGCGAACCGGACGGCACCCCGGCCGCGCGGTTGGTCACGTTGCCCCAGTCGAAGCCCGCATAGACACGGCCGGCGATATTGCCGGCCGCTTCGGTGGCGAACTGCCACGGCAGGCCCAGTTCGGTGCGCATGTAGTAGCCGTTGTCGCCCGCCAGCGTGTAATTCTGGAAGCCGCGCACCGATGAAGGGCCACCGATCAGGATCTGTTGCGTGCCATAGAGCGTGTCGTTGGCAGCCTGGCCACTGAACTGCGTGGAGAACGTCAGTCCCGTGCCGCCGATATTGAAGCGCCGGTTGTAGCCAAGATCCAGCGTGAACTTGTTGAACTGGGCGTGCGGCAGGTCGCGCGGCAGGTCGGGCGAATCATGCAGTGCACCCAGCAGCGACAGGCCTTGCACCATGGCCAGGCGACCGTTGAAGATGCCGCCGTAGGCTTGCGTGAACGCATTGACGCCGACATCCAGGAATGTCAGCGTACGGCTGCTGACCTGCAGGAACTCGCCACCCAGCCAGTTCTTGCTTTCCTGCGTGGTCAACCGTGCGGACAGTGCCACGCGGCTGGCCTGGTCGCGGAAGATCACGCGATCCCCACCCACGCTCCAGGTGTCAGTCTTGCCGGTGGCCTTTAGCGTGGTGCCGCTGGGCAGCGAGAGTGTGTTGGTGTAGTTGCTCTGGCTGTAGTCCACCATGAAGGTGTTGTAGCCGTAGGGCAACTGCGCGTGCACGGCCGTGGAATCGGACTTGTGCCCGCCGCTGGCCGGGAACACCGACTGCCGGCGCGTCACCGCGAACAGTTCGTTCAGGCCCAGCAGGCTGTCCAGCGTGACCGTGGCCGACGCCGCATTGCGGCCCGTGGCCGCGGTACCCAGGTTGTCGTAGGAGCCATAGAGGTGCACCGGGAAGCTCGAGGCATTCTGCACGGCTACCACGGTCTGACCCGGCTGGCTGCCTGGGCGCAGGTCGAGTCGCGCGTTGTTCGAGGCCAGCGTGTTGATCTGGTCAATGCCCTGTTCCAGGTCGCGCAGGTTCAGTGCGTCGCCCGGATTGCCGGGAAATGCACCGTGCGGCCAGATTGCACCGTTGCGGCCGCCCTCGATCTCGTAGCGTTCGATACGGCCTTCCACCACGGTGATTTCCAGCTTGCCGGTGCGCAGGTCCTGCGCGGGCAGGTAGGCGCGCGTGGTAATGAAGCCACGGTCGATAAAGCTCTTGGTCAGCAGCGCCAGAATGGCTTCAAGGTCGCTGGCCGAGAGGCAGCGGCCAGCGTGGTCGCGCGTAATCTCATGACGCAGGTAGTCAGGCACGCGCTGCGTATCGCCCTTGATCTCGATCTCGCGAATGTCGCGGCACACCACGCCGATATCGGGTACCTGTACCTGCGGCTTTACCGTGTCGAGGTTGGTGCCGCCCGGTGGCGGCAGCGCGCGCAACGCGCGTTCCTGATCCTCGCGCAAGCGGTCGCGCTGCTGGCTTTCGATGATCTGGCTCTGGCGGTCCAGCACGGCGGCCGGGTTGGTCTGGCCCCATGCGGTGCCGTGGAAAGTTGCCAGCATGGCCATCGCGATGCTGCCCAGCGCGGGCAATGGACGAACAAAGCCTTGGCGCAGGCGCGCGCCAGCAACGCTGCTCCCCCGCAGCGAGTGTGCTGTAAACATATTGAGGTGTTTCCCGTTTCCCGTTGGACAGCGCGCTGATGCGCGTCTTGTCGTGCAATGTCTTATGCGACTTCTTATGCGACTTTTTTATGCGCCGTTTGTGCGATGTTCCGTGCGTTGATTCGCCCGGATTGGCTCTTGCACACGCGTCTGTACTGAATTCGGTGCGGATGGTAACAAGACCTAAAGTTTTGTTGACACGCACCGACGGGAATTTTTCAGATTTGCTGCTTTTGCGACAACCGCTGTCATTTGATCTGATGACACGCGTTTCGCCAAAACGACAATGCCGCAATCACGGCACTGCGTGATTGCGGCATTAAGGGTTTTGTGATTAAGGGATTGGTCTCAGTCCACCTGCGCGCCCGACTGCTTGACGATCTTCGCCCACTTGTCGATATCAGTGCGCAGCATGCCCGCGAATTGCTGCGGCGTGGCACTCAGTACCTCGGCGCCTTGCGCCGCGAGCTTGTCGCGCAGCGCCTTGTCGGCCAGTGCTGCCTGCAGTGTGGTGGACAGCTTCTGCACGACTTCCTTTGGCGTACCGCGCACCGCGAACAGGCCCACCCAGAGGTCGCCGCTGTAGCCGGGCACGGTCTCGCCGATCGACGGCACGTCCGGTGCGAACGGCGATCGCTTGGCTGAGCTCACACCGAGCGCGCGCACCTTGCCCGCCTTGATATGGGACAGCACCGAAGGCAGGCTTGCAAACGCAATTGGCACCTGATTGCCAAGCACGTCGTTCAACGCGGGGGCCACGCCTTTATATGGCACGTGTTCGAGCTTGATGCCGGCCATGCTGTTCAGCATCTCGCCGAGCAGGTGGTTCAGCGTGCCGTTGCCGGCCGACGCAAAGCGGTAGTAGTCGGGCTTGGCCTTGGCCATCGCAATCAGTTCAGCCATCGATTTGGCGGGGAATGCCGGGTTCACGACCAGCACGTTCGGCACGGTGGCGACTGGCGAGATCGGCTCGAAGTCCTTGACCGGATCAAACGGAATGCTGCGATAGAGCGACGGATTGATCGCCTGAGTGCTGCTGATGGTCATCAGCAGCGTGTAGCCATCGGGCGTGGCGCGCGCGGCGGCCTGCGTACCGATATTGCCGCCAGCGCCGGGACGGTTCTCCACCACCACCTGCTGGCCCAGTCGTTGCGACAGGTCGGCGGCTACCAGCCGCGCGACGATATCGTTGGTGCCGCCCGGTGCCTGCGGCACGATCATCTGGATGGGGCGGGACGGCCAGGTGTCGGCGTGTACGTGGCCGATGGCGGCAAAGGCCAGGGCCACGCCGGCCAGCGCGCGGAAGCTGCGAAGCATGTAGTCTCCTGTTCATGCGGCACGGCGGGTGGTGTGTTCATCCGTCCGGGCATGCTTTTCTTGGGGGCCACTCTAGCCGAGCCACGCGCGCCAGAGAAATTCAATCGGTGACTAGTACCATAAGGTTTTCTTATCGGGCAGGCCCGGCCGTAGCTCCAGCTTCTGCCTGCCATCCGCCCCCCATGGCCTGGTATAGCGCCACGCTGGCGTTGAGGCGGTCCGCATGGGCCTGGATCAGGTTCAGCTCGGCGCTGAACAGTTGCCGTTGCGCGTCGAGCTGTTCCAGATAGGGCGAGTAGCCGGCGCGATAGCGGTTCGTGGCATGGCGCAGGGCGGCGGCCAGTGCGTCGCGTTGCTCGCGCAGCCGTGCTTCCTGTTCACCAAGCTTTTGCACCGCAGCGAGATTGTCGTTGACCTCGCGAAACGCGTTCAGCGCCACGCGCCGGTAGGTATAGGCCGCTTCATCGCGTTGCGCGGCCGCCGCGTCGGCTCCCGCGACGATACGGCCGCCCTCGAACAGCGGGGCCAGCACGCTGCCGCCGAGTGTCCAGATGCGCACGGGATTGGCGAGTCCGGTGGCATAGACCAGTCCGCCGGAAGCCGTCAATGGAATGCTCGGCAGATAGGCCTTGCGCGCGGCGGACAGGCGCGCATCGGTGGCTGCCAGCGTGTACTCGGCCTGGGCGATATCGGGGCGGCGCCGCAGCAGGTCGGACGGCAGGCCGGCCGGCACCGGGGGCTGCTGCAGCGCCTGCAATGGCAAGCCGCGCGTGATACCGGATGCATCGCCGTTGCCGATCAGCACGCCAAGCGCGTTTTCCTGTCGCGCTACCGCCAGCTCGGCTTGCGGTACTGCCTGGGCGGTGGATTCATACTCGGCACGCGCCTGCTCATATTCAAGTTGCGAGGTGTAGCCCGCGCGTGCGCGATCGCGCGCCAGGCGCAGTGCATCGGCACGAGAGGTCAGCGTTTGCCGCACCACGTCGAGCTGGGCATCGAGCGCGCGCAGCGTGATATAGCCGCGCGCCGCTGCGGCCGAGACTGACAAAGTGGTGGTGTCGCGCGCGGCTTCGCTGGCCAGCAGGTTGCTACGCGCGGCACCCACCGCATCACGGATGCGGCCGAACAGGTCTACCTCGTACGATGCATCGAACACCAGTTGTCCGGTGTTGGCGGTACCTGCCTGGCCAAAGGCATTGATCGCGCGTGCCCGGGTGCCGCCGGCGGTGAAGTCGAGTGTCGGGAACAGTTCGGCCCGTGCAATACGTGCCTGGGCATCGGCCTGCCGCACGCGGGTGATGGCGATCGCGATATCGTCGTTCTGTGCCAGGGCCTGGCCCACCAGCCCGCTTAGCGCGGGGTCGCCATAAGCGAGCCACCAGTCGCGCTCGATGGCGACGCCAGGGCCGGGGTCCACACGCCATGCAAGCGGCGGTGTCATGGCTTCGGGCATCGGTGGCCGTGGCCCCATGCAGCCGGCGAGCGCCACGGCCAGGACAATGAGCGGAAGAGGGCGTGCCGGTTTCATCGCGCTGGCGGCCGGCCACTGCTGGTATCGACTTCGGCCTGTACCGACATGCCGGGGCGCAGGCGTTCCGCCATTGGCTGGTCCGGATCGATCGCGATACGCACCGAGATCCGTTGCGCCACCTTGACGAAGTTGCCGGTCGCGTTGTCCGCGACGATGACCGCGAACTCAGACCCCGCGGCCGGCGCCAGCCGCTCGACCGTGCCCGTCAGACGCGCGTTGTCCAGCGCATCGACGCGGAAACTGGCCTTCTGTCCCGGCGCCATGTGCGCGGTCTGCGCTTCCTTGTAGTTGGCGATGACCCAGCGTTGCGGCGGTACCAGGAACATCAGTTGCGTGCCCGATGTCACGTACTGGCCGAGCCGTGCGCCAATCTGGCTAAGGCGGCCGTCCTGCGGCGCGCTCACCACGGTGTTCGACAGGTCGATCTCGGCCAGCTGCAAGGCGGCACGTGCCTGTTCCACGGCAGCCTTGAGGCCATCGCGGCTTACCAGTACGGCGCGAACGTCCTGCCGGGCGATTTCCACGGCGGCACGTGATTGCTCGACCGCGGCTTCGGCCTGGCGTAGTGCGGCACGCGTCTGGTCGCGCTCGCGCAGCGACACGGAGCCATCGGCCACCAGTTCATCCACACGCTTCATGTCGGCCTGCGCGCGCAGCAGCTGCGCCTTGGCGTTGTCGGCGTTGGCGACCTGCGATGTTACCGTGGCTTCGCGTGCGCGCTGGGTCTGGTCGGCATTGGCCAGGTTGGCGACTTGCGTGTCCAGCGATGCGCGCGCCTGTTCCACGCGTTGCCGGTAGATGCGGTCATCGATGCGCAGCAACACGGCCCCGGTCTTTACCAGGTCGAAGTCGTGCACGGGAACGTCTGTCACATAACCGCTGACCTGCGGACTGATGATCGTGGTCTGGCCGCGCACATAGGCGTTGTCGGTGCTCTGGATCGATGGCGTGAACGGCGGCAGGCCCCAGGCATAGAGGATGATCAGCACGCTCAGCAGCGCCACCGTGACAATCAGCACGGTCAAGCGCAGCGAACCGCGCGGCGGCGCCCAGCCCTTCGGCGCGGTCTGGACCTCGACCGGGTCTTCGAGCCGTTCGGGCTTGTCACCGGGCGGTGGTGCGGGGTTGCGATCTGACGCGTCGCTCAAGATCTGGTCTCCAGGGAGGGATCGGCTTAGGGCTTGGGTTTGTCTTTGTCAGCCACGTGGCCCGGCACGACCTTGCCCAGGTACAGTGCCAGCAACCACACGAAAGTGACTGTCGAAAGAATCCCGATCAGCAGGAACACATCGTTGAACGCCAGCACGTTGGCTTCGCGTGTGATCTGCTGCGCAAGCGCGATGGCACCTTCGGCCTGGCGTAGCACCGAGTCGCCAAGCACGCGGTTGTAGACATTGCCAAGCAACTGGATGCGTGCCGCGTCAAGCGGATCGCTCAGGGTGATGCCTTGCACCAGTGCGTGCGAATGGATTTTCTCGCGCCAGGTCTGGAACGTGCCAAGCAGGGCCGATCCGGCCAGGCCACCGAGCGACTGCGTAATGCTGAACAGCGCCGAGAAACTGACAAAGTGGCTCATGCCGCGTTGCAGGGCACTGCCCATGCCGATCAGCAGCGTGGGTCCCAGGAAGAATACCGCCGCGAACGCGATCAGCGATTGCGTGAAGTACATGTTCTGCGGCCGGGTCAGGTTGGTGGAGCCGGCGTCGATGAATGCGCCAATCGCAATCAGGATCAGCGAGATGCGGATCGGACGCCCCAGGTTCTGCGGGTTCAGCGTCAACGCGCTGCAGGCAATGCCGGCCACCGTGGCAATCGACACGACGATGTACAGCGAGATCAGCTGGTCATTGCCCATGCCCAGCGATGTCAGCAGGCCCACCGCACCATACGGTTGTTCGGACAGCAGCATCCGCACCGAGGTGGCCACCACCGCAAAGCGGATGATGGCCATGCTGCCCAGCCAGCGCGTGTTGAGCAGCGGATTGACGCGGTTATGCTCGATCCATAGCGCGGCGGCAATCAGGATCACTGCGCCGCATAGCGCATAGCCCAGCCATGGTGCTTCGGTCCACCACAGGATGCGGCCCTGCCCGAGCACCGCGCATAGCAGTGCCATGCCCGGCGCGAACAGTGCAAAGGTAACGAAGTCGAGCGGTTCGAACGCCTTGATGCGCTCGCTGGGTGGCAGGGGCAGCAGCCCCACGGCTACCAGCGACAGCAGCGACATGCCGAATTCAAACTGGTACAGCGTCTGCCAGTTGCCGGCTTCGAGCATGCCCGTCGAGAACGTGCGCGCCAGCGGCGTGGCCAGTTGCGGCACGCCGAAGCCGATCACCACCGCACGCATGCGGTGCCGCGCGGGCAGCGACTGGATGATGTAGTAGAGCGCCAGCGTGGACATGCCACTGGCGGCGATGCCGTTGGCGGCGCGTGCCAGCAGCGCGGTGCCAAACGAATGCGTGAGCAGGTGCGCGGCGGTGACTACCGCATAGGACAGCAGGAAGACCTTGGTGAAGCGCTGCAGCCCGTATTGCTGGCGAAACTTGATCACCAGCATCGACATGCAGACATTGGTCATCACGTACACCGTGGACAACCATGCGGCTTCGTCGCTATACAGGCCGAACACGCCCTGGATGTTGTTGAGGTTCGCAACCACCAGCGCATTGCCGAATCCGCCGGTCAGCCCGATCAGCACGCCCACGCAAAAATAGGCCACGCGCCGCGGCGTAGGATGGTCCGGCGTGGCAGGCGACCCTGGGATCGACGGCCGTTCATGCGGCTTGAACTCGTAGCTGGCAGTTGCCATGGCTGACTGGGTAGACGACGAACGACGGCGATTTGGCGATGATGCGGTATGTGCCCGCGCGTTGCAAGTTATGCTGCGCCGACGGCCGCCAGCGACCCCCCCTCCGCAATCCGCTCGTTCACGATCTCCCTCAATGTCTCGGCCACCGCCTCCGCTGCATTCGAGCGCGGTAGCGCGCGCGGCCAGCATAGCGACAGTGTGCGGCGCAGTTCCGGCAGGATGCGCCGGCGCGGCACGGCGGCATCGTCTGCATCGAGCGAAGAGGCCGGCAGGATCGTGCAGGCCAGCCCCTCTCGTGCGGAGGCCAGCAGGAATGGCAGTGAATCGAGGTCTGCCACCACATTCAGCGCGATGCCCGCCTTGGCAAAGCTACGCTCCACCACCTCGCGCAGGCCCTGTGAGCCACTGGGCAATACCAGCGGCATGCCGTCGAGCGACTTGAGCGCAATGGTATCGGCGCTCCTGATACGAGATGCGGGCCCGGGCGGCGTGCCGATCAGGTACAGCGGCTCGCTGGCCAGCGGTTCGGGCTCCACCACGCGCGACGGGGTGTCGCGAAACAAGATCGCAAAGTCGAGCCGGTTCTGGTTCAGCAACTCCGAGATATAGCCGCTCATGCTCTCGAACAGCTGTAGCCGCACCTGCGGATAGCGTTGCCGCACCGCACGCACCAGGGCCATGCCGAACGCGGCGGCCGCCGTGGTGGGCAGGCCAATGGCCACGGTGCCCGAGACCTCGGCGCCCGCCACGCGCACATCGGCCCCGGCAATCTCCACCTGGCGCAGGATATTGCGCACGTGCCGGTAGAGCGTCTTGCCGGCCTCGGTGGGGCGCACGCCCTTGGCGCTGCGGTGCAGCAGCGGCACGCCGAACTCGTCTTCCAGCGCGGCCAGTTGCTGGGACAGGGCAGGCTGGGCAACGCACACCACTTCCGCCGCGCGGGTCAGGCTGCCGTGGTCGACAATCGCCACGAAGTAGCGCATGGCTCGAATGTCCATGGGTTGTGGATCCTTACAAGTTCACAAGGTCAATGGGGTTGGCCTATTGATTCTACTTATGGCGCCTTCGGCAATCCCTATTTCACATGGCGCGGGCGGACGGGTAGATTGGCCCCATTGCACAACCCGCCCCGCACATTGCCATGTCCAGACCTCTCGAAGGCATTACCGTACTCTCGCTCGAACAGGCGATTGCCGCGCCGTTCTGCACCCGCCAGTTGGCCGACCTGGGTGCCCGTGTCATCAAGATCGAACGTCCAGGGCCCGGCGATTTCGCACGGGCGTATGACGGACGGGTGCGTGGACTGTCCTCGCACTTCGTCTGGACCAACCGTTCGAAGGAAAGCCTGACGCTCGACGTCAAGGCGCCGGGCGCCGCACCGGTGCTGGCCGCGCTGCTGGAAAAGACCGATGTGCTGGTGCAGAACCTGGCGCCGGGCGCCGCGGCCCGCCTGGGGTTGGACTATGACACGCTGTCGCAACGTTATCCGCGCCTGATCGTCTGCGATATCTCGGGCTATGGCGGCGATGGCCCCTATCGCGACAAGAAAGCCTATGACCTGCTGGTACAGAGTGAGTCGGGCTTTGTCTCGGTGACCGGCACGCCGGACGACGGCGTCAAGGCCGGGGCGTCGGTGGCCGATATCGCGGCGGGCATGTACGCCTACAGCAATGTGCTGGCTGCCCTGATCGAACGCGGCCAGACCGGGCGCGGCAAGCGCATTGACGTGTCGATGCTGGAATCGATGGTCGAATGGATGAGCTTTCCGATGTACTACGCGTTCGAGGGCGCCGAGCCGCCGCCGCGCGCCGGAGCGGCGCACGCCACGATCTACCCTTATGGCCCGTTCCCGACCGGCGACGGCAAGACTGTGATGCTGGGCCTGCAGAACGAGCGTGAATGGGCCGTGTTCTGCAAAGTGGTGCTGCAGGAACCTGAGCTGACCACCCATGCGGCCTTTGCCACCAACAGCCTGCGCAGTGCGAACCGCGTGCAATTGCGTGCACGAATCGTCGAGGCTTTCGGGCGCCTGACCGCGGACGAGGTGGTGCAGCGGCTGGAAGAGGCAAAGATCGCCAACGCCAACGTCAATACCATGGCCGACGTCTGGAAACATCCGCAACTGGCCGCGCGCGAGCGCTGGCGCCAGGTGGATACGCCCGCCGGTCCGATCCCTGCCTTGTTGCCCCCGGGCATGGAAGATGCTCGCATGGACCCGGTGCCGGCGGTCGGCCAGCACACCGATGCAATCCTGGCCGAGGCCGGTTGCACCGCCAGCCAGATCGCCACCCTGCACGCCGACGGTGTGGTCTGAGGGCAGGTCATGACAGTTGCCACCACCTCGCCCCCCGCCAAGTCCGTACGTGCGCCGCGCAGCTACCTGTTTGTGCCGGCGTCGCGGCCGGAACGTATCGGCAAGGCCATCGCGGCCGGCGCCGATGCGGTAATCGTCGATCTTGAAGATGCCGTCGCGCCCGACGCCAAGGCCGCCGCGCGCAGCGGCTTGAGCGCACCGTGGCGTGATCTGCAAGCGCAGGCCGATGCTGCGGGTGTGGTATTGCTTTTGCGCGTGAACGGCGCCGATACGAATTATTTCGCCGACGATATCGATTTTTGCCGCGCGCAGGCAGTGCGGGAAATCGTATTGCCGAAGGCCGACGTTGCGTCGCTGGCGGCGTTGCGCGCGGCGCTGCCAAACCTGCCGTGCCATGCATTGCTGGAAACCGCCGCCGGATTCGCGGATCTGCGCGACGTAGCTCGCACCGCAGGCGTGACACGGCTGCTGTTTGGCAGTATCGACCTGATGTTCGACCTCGATGTCAGCGATGACGATGTGCCGCTACATGCCTTCCGTAGCGACCTGGTGCTCCATTCGCGTGCGGCGGGCCTGCCTGCGCCGGTGGATGGCGTGTGCACCGCGATTGGCGATGCCGATGCGCTGGCCGCCGATACGGCGCGCGGGCGCCGCTTCGGCTTTGGCGCCAAACTTCTGATCCATCCCAGCCAGGTAAGCGGCGTGCATGCAGCGCTGGCGCCGACCGAAGAGGAGCTGGGGTGGGCGAAACGCGTGGTGGAGCAGGCCGCCGCGGCTCAAGGCGCTGCCATCGCGGTGGATGGCAAGATGGTCGATCGCCCGGTACTGGAACGTGCGCAACGCATTATCTCGGTCGCCGTCCATTAACGTTTTATTAAGATCTGGCGGCTTGGCTAATTAAGGCATGCCGGCGCCAATCGGTGTTTTCCCTGACCGGTTGGTTCGGCGCACATGCCGATATTTATCGTCGGATGTAAGCCATTTGTAATCAGGTTGCGGTGAAATGCACGTCGGAGATCGTGCGCAGTCACTATTGGCGAATGGTAAGGAGGTTTCCGGGTAAAACAGAACGATAAAAGTCACTTACCCGGTGCACCATTCGACTGGCACGGTCGTTTACTTCAGACCGAAGTCGAATCGAGCCAGACTGATCGTGCATTTTCCTGTTTCCCGTGCCGTCGCGGCAACCTTGCTTGCCCTGATGGCCAGCGCTGGCCATGCCGCCAGCGAGCCGATGCCGCCCGACGGCCCCTGCGTGCCGCCGCCGGCCAAGGCCACCCTGACCCTTTCGCAAGCGCGGCTGGATGCGCTACGGTGCAATCGCGACATCATCGCCGCGCGCCGTAGTGAAGAGGCCAGCCAGGCCGATATCCAGATTGCGTCCCAGCGGCCCAACCCGGTGTTGAGCCTTGGGGTTGCCAATATCAACCCGCACCTGGGCGTGGGCGCAGGCAACTGGCGCAGCAAGACCGTGGATTCCACGGTGCGCGTCGACCAGGTCATCGAGACCGCCAACAAGGGCAATCTGCGCACTGATGCCGCGCGCAAGGCCAGTGCGGCCGTCGGCGAGCAGGTCCAGGCCGTGGTGGCGCAGCAACTGGGCGCCGTGGACCAGGCCTGGTATGAGGCCGTGGTCAGCCAGACGCGGGTGGAAGTGCTGACCGAAACCGTCGGCCTCTATGCCAAAACGCAGCAGGCCAACGAAACGCGCCTGAAAGCTGGCGACGTGTCGCGTGCCGATGTGACCAAGCTCCAGTTGGAGACGCTGCGCGCGCAAAACGACCTGCGTGCCGCCATCGCCGACCACGCCAGCGACAAGGCCGGCCTCGCGGCGGCCATGGGTGTGCCGGGCACGCTGATGGACAACCGGCTGATGCCGGACTGGCCGGCCCTGGACGCAGCGGTGCCCCAGTTCGACCCGGAAATCCTGCAACGCCGTCCGGACGTGACCGCGGCCGAAGCCCGCCTGGCCGCCGCCGCATCGTCACGCGACCTGGCTCGCGCTGGCCGCGTGCCCGATGTGACAGTGGGTGCACAATACGAGCACTATCCCGTTTCCGAGGCCAATACCACGGGCAGCGGCAACAGCTATGGCGTGTTCGTGTCGATCCCGCTGTTCGTGCGGCACAGCTTCGGTGGTGAAGCACGCCGCGCCGAAGTGGACTACTACGCCGCGCTAGATGACCGCAACCGCATCCTGCTTGAAGCCCAGAACGATGTGGGCCGTTTGCGTGCCCAACTGGACGCTGCACGCGCATCGCTGCAACAGATGCGCGAATCCGTATTGCCGGCCGCCGAAAGCGTGGCCAACAGCGCCGAGTTCGCCTATACCAAGGGCGCCAGCGGCGTGCTGGATCTGCTCGACGCGCGCCGCGCGCTGCGCCAGACCCGCGTCGATGCCGTGGAGGCGCAGGGCAATTACGCCAAGGCGCTGTCGGCCTATCTGACGTCGCTGCAAGCCACCAATTCCGATATCAACAAGCTTCCCCAGGTTCGTACCGATGCGTCGCGTCCTTAATATGTCTCTTTCCAGCGATTTTCGTCTGACCCGCGCCGGTGCCGTGCGGATGGCCGCCGTGGTGTCGCTGTGCGCATTGGCGCTGGCCGGCTGTGGCAAGAAGGAAGTCCCGGAGAACGATGACGATCCGAAGATCACCGGGCAGGTGATCACGTATCCGGCCAGCGTGAAGGTGCTGCCAGGTATCGTCGGCCAAACGGTGCAGAGTGGCGGCGACCGCATGCTGAGCATGCCTGGCCGCCTGGTCTGGAACGAAGATCGCACCGTGCGCGTAGCTACGCCGTTTGCCGGCCGCGTGATGGAAGTCCTGGCCCAGCCGGGTGCCACGGTGAAGGCCGGCCAGCCGCTGGCCATGCTGACGTCGCCCGATTTCGGCGTGGCCCAGGCCGATGCGCGCAAGGCCGCGGCCGATAGCGCCGTCGCGGCCAAGTCGCTGGCTCGCCAGCGCGAGCTGTACCAGGCGGGCATCATTGCCCAGAAGGATATGGACCAGGCCCAGGCCGACAACGCGCGTGCCGCCGCCGACCTGGCGCGCACGCAGGCCGCGCTGCGCATGTACGGCGCCGCCGGCGGCGATGCGGTGAACCAGCGCTTTGCGCTGCGCAGCCCGATCGAAGGCCTGGTGGTCGAGCGCAATATCAACCAGGGCATGGAAGTGCGCCCGGACCAGCAACCCAATGCGCCGTTGTTCCTGATTACCGATCCGAGCACGCTGTGGGCGCAGCTCGATGCCGCCGAGGCTGACCTTGGCCTGTTCAAGCCCGGCATCAATGTGCAACTTAGCAGTGCCGCCTATCCCGGCGAAACGTTCACGGGCACCGTGGTCAAGATTGCCGACTATGTCGATCCGTCCTCGCGCAGCGTGAAGGTACGCCTGGCCGTGGCCAACGCTGACCGGCGCCTGAAGGCCGAGATGTTCGTGACGGCCAAGGTACGGGCGGCATCGTTCCAGGGCATCTCGGTACCGTCCAAGGCGGTATTCCTGGCCGACAACAAGAACTATGTATTCGTGCGCACCTCGACCACGCCAAACGTGTTCGAACGCCGCGAGATCAAGGTCGGCGTCACGTTGCCGGGTACCACCGAGGTCGTATCGGGCCTGAAGGCCGGCGAGGTGGTGATTACCGACGGCAATCTCTACCTGCAGGACATCCTGCGCGATGCCACCGCGGTGAATGCCGTGCGTGCGGCTGCCAAGCAATAAGGACGGCAGCCTCATGATTTCACGTATCGTCAATTTTGCGCTGCACCAGAAGCTGTTCGTCTGGCTCGGCCTGGTCATCTTTGTCGCGGGCGGCCTGGCCGCCTTCAAGAACCTGCCGATCGAGGCCTTCCCGGATGTCTCGGACATCCAGGTCAACATCATTACGTTGTACCCGGGCCGGGCCGCCGAAGAGGTAGAACGGCAGGTCACGATTCCGATCGAAACGGCCCTGGCCGGTACGCCGAATTCAGTGCGCGTGTTCTCGCACACGCAGTTCGGCCTGTCGTTCATGATGGTGACCTTCAATGACAAGGCCACCGACATCACCGCACGCCAGCAGATCATCGAGCGGCTGCGCGGCGTGGACCTGCCCGACGGCGTGCAGCCGGAACTGGCGCCGCTATCCACGGCCATTGGCGAGATCTTCCGTTTTCGCCTGACCGGCAAGGGTTATACCCCGCAGGAACTGCGCACGCTGCAGGACTGGGTGGTGGAGAAGAACCTGCGCCAGGTGCCTGGTGTGGCCGATGTGGTGACCATCGGCGGTTCGATCAAGCAGTACGAAGTCAACCCCAACCTTGGCCGCATGCGCGATGCCAAGATCTCGCTGTCGCAACTGTTCACGGCGCTGCAGCGCGGTAATTCCAATGCCGGCGGTGGCGCGGTGGCGCATGGCCGCCAGCAGTACCTGTTGCGTTCGCTGGGCAGCTTCCGTTCGTCTGCCGACATCGCCAATGTGGTGGTGGCCGAGAACAACGGCACGCCGATCCTGGTCAAGGACATTGCCGAGGTGAAGGTCGGCTCCGCGCCGCCGCAGGGCCTGATGGGCCAGGATGACGAGAACGACATCGTCTCGGGCATCGTGGTGATGCGCAAGGGCGAGAACCCGTCCGTGGTGCTGGAGGCGCTCAAGCAGAAGATCGACGTGCTCGATTCGCAGATCCTGCCCAAGGGCGTCAAGATCGTGCCGTACTACGATCGTTCCACGCTGATCGACAAGACACTGCACACGGTATTCGGCAACCTCGTGGAAGGGGCACTGCTGGTGATGGCCGTGCTCTACCTGTTCCTGGCCAATGTGCGCGCCGCGGCAATCGTGGCGCTGGTGATTCCGCTTTCGCTGCTGTCGACATTCATCGGCCTGACCTGGGTGGGCATTCCGGCCAATCTGCTGTCACTGGGCGCGATGGACTTCGGGATCATCGTCGACGGCGCGGTGATCGTCGTCGAGAACATCTTCAAGCGGCTGGGCGAGCTCAAGGAAGCGCAGATCAAGGACAACAAGGCGCGGCTCTATGCAATCCTGCAGGCCACCACCGAGGTGGGCCGTCCGACCGTGTTCTCGATGATCATCATCATCGCAGCGCACATTCCGATCTTCACGCTGCAGCGTCACGAAGGAAAGATCTTCGCGCCGATGGCCTATACGGTGACTGGCGCGCTGATCGGTTCGCTGATCCTGTCGCTGACCGTGGTGCCCTTGCTGTGCCACCTGCTGCTCAAGAAGAACATCGCCCACGAGGACAACTTCGTAGTGCGCCACTGCAAGCGGATCTACGAACCGATGCTGGCCTGGGCGCTGGACAACAAGAAGACCGTGGTGGGCATTGCGCTGGGCATGCTGGTAGCCACGGTGGGTGTGGGCAAGTTCCTGGGCAGCGAGTTCCTGCCCGAACTGGATGAAGGCTCGATGTGGGTGAGTTTCGACCTGCCGGCATCGGTGTCGCTGGACGAGGCGCGCGACCAGGCCCGCCTGCTGCGCGGTGTCATCCGCAAGACGCCCGAGGTGAATACCACGATCTCCAAGGTGGGCCGTCCCGACGACGGTACCGATCCGAAGCTGATCAACACCGTGGAGATCCTGGTCGATCTGAAGAGCGACAAGCAATGGCGCGCTGGTTACGACAAGCGCAAGATCATCGAGGAAATCAACCGCAACCTGCGACAGCTGCCGGGCATCGAACCTAACTTCTCGCAGCCGGTGCGCGACAACATCCTTGAGAGCATTTCGCAGATCAAGGGCCAGATCGTGATCAAGGTGCAGAGCGACAGCCTTGAGCACAACAAGAAGGTGGCCGACCAGATCCTGGCCAATGTGCAGTCGGTCAAGGGCGTGATGCGTGCGTTCATCGACCGCGACGGCGAACTGCCGCAGTACGTGCTGGACTTCGACCGCGCACAGGCGGCCCGCTACGGCATCAACGTGGCCGACGTGCAGGACATGATGGAAAGCGCGCTGGCCGGCAAGGCCGCCACGGAACTGTGGGAGGGTGAAAAGCACTTCAGCGTGGTGGTGCGCCTGAAACCGGGCGAGCGCGAACTGCCGAACCTGCCGAACATCTTCATGCAGACCGCCGATGGCGCGCAGGTGCCGCTGTCGCAACTGGTGACATTCCGTGCCGCTTCGGGCGCGATGAACATCAGCCGCGAGAACGGCCAGCGCACCACGTCGATCGGCATCTTCATCCACGACCGCGACATGGGTAGCGTGGTGAAGGACATGCAGGCGCTGGTCAAGAAGAACGTCAACGCCGAGGATGTAAAGATCGGTTGGTCAGGCGAGTTCGAGAACCAGGAACGCGCAATGGCACGCCTGTCGATCGTGGTACCGCTGTCGGTGCTGCTGATCTTCCTGCTGCTGTTCAACGCGTTCCAGTCGTTCAAGAGCGCGGCGCTGATCATCTCGAACATTCCGTTCGCATTGATCGGTGGCGTGTTCGCGCTGTTCCTGACTGGCATTCCGTTGTCGGTATCGGCGGCGATCGGCTTTATCGCGCTGTTCGGCCAGGCAGTGTTGAACGGTGTGGTGATGGTGACCTACTTCAACCAGTTGCGCGACGAAGGCATGCCGGTACGCCAGGCCGTGCTGACGGGCTCGATGGACCGCCTGCGCACGGTGCTGATGACCGCCATGCTGGCCATGCTGGGCCTGTTCCCGATGGCGATCTCGCGTGCCATCGGCTCGGAAACGCAGCGCCCGCTGGCCATCGTGATCATCGGCGGCCTGATCACGGCCACGCTGCTGACGCTGATCGTACTGCCCACGCTCTACGAATGGATGGTGGGCCGTTCGTGGCCCGATGAAGAGGGCGAGAACGGCAACCACAACCACAACCGGCCGACGGATTCCGTGGTGAGTTGAGTGGAGTCGAGATGAAAAAAACCGGAGCGATTGCTCCGGTTTTTTTTGCGCCTCAGAACTTGTGGCGGATGCCTAGCGCCACGCCAAGCATATTGCTCTGGCCGTTGGCTAGCGCATAGCTGTTGCCGAGCGACAGGCTGTTGGCATACACCGTGCCCAGCGATTCCAGCATCAGGCCCGCGTTCTTAGCATAGGCGGTGGACAGATAGACATCGGTGCGCTTCGAGAACGCATAGTTGGCCACGAATGCCACCTGCCACGGGTTCGGCGCGTTGGTGCCGAACAGGTTCTTCATGTTGTCATAGTTGTATTCGAGCGTGAGCCCAACCGCCGGTGTGACTTGATAGTTCGCGCCGATCCAGTAGAAGTCGTCGCGCTGGATCACGGTACCGGACGCGTTCTTGTTCTGGCCCCAGCGATAGCCACCCATGACCTTGACCACATTGTTGATCGCGTAGCTGGCGCCGATGACCGCCTTCTTCATCGTGCCGCTGCTGGCGCCGATGGTGGGATTCCACTGGTCATAACCAACGGTCAGGCCGAGCGGGCCGCCCGACCATGCCACGGCCGCGCCGTAGGCCGTATCGCGCCGGAACGCGCCGGGCACTTCGCCGTTGCCGCCGATCGGCGTGGGAATGCCTACCGATGCCGGCAACGCCAGGCCGGTGCCAAATGACCAGTGCGCGAGCGCCGTCACCGGACCGAACTGGCCGGTGTACTTGATCGTGTTGTCCTCACGGAAGTTGGCGCCCGATTGCAGCACCACCGGTTCATACTGCGTGGCATACGCGGTGGGCGAGAAGTTGGCCAGGGCCTCGAACATCGAGGTGTATTGCCGCCCCAGGCTGATCTGCCCGATGCCGGCCTTGTTCAGGCCAATAAAGGCCTGACGTCCGAACAGGCGACCGCTCTGCTGCAGCGTGCCATTGTCGAGGCTGATGCCGCTTTCCAGTACGAACACACCCTTCAGGCCGCCACCGAGGTCTTCGGTGCCACGCAGGCCCCAGCGCGAGCCGGCCATGCCGCCGGAGTTCATGCGGTAGACATTGTTGGATGGGCCGGGGTTGAAACCGTTTGACGCGACGGGCACGTTGCCCACGTGGTTGGCGTACTCGACATTGATGTCGGCCACGCCATACAACGTGACGCTCGATTGTGCGAAGGCGCTCCCCGTGCAGGTGAGCAACGCGGCCAGGGCGATGCGCTGGAACTTCATAAGGAAGGTCTCCTCTCTTGTTTTCAGTAGTGGGGTAAAACGGGTGCGGTACAAGCGCAAACGAGCGCGAATCAGGCGGGCCGATGCCGTTGCGAGAGCTTCTGCAGGTCTGCAACGTAGGTGCGTCGTCCGGCCACAAAGCAGATGGCGGCAAGCAGGCCAGTGAGCGGTAGCCACTGCAGCGCGCCGGCCAGGCCGATGTGGTCGGCCAGCAAGCCGGTCACGAAAGGTCCGGGGGCCAGCCCCAGCAGGTTGTTGGCCAGGGTCAGCGTGGCAAATGCGCTGGCGTGGATACTCGGATCGGTCAGGTTGGCCACCGCCGCGCTGGCCGGGCCGGCGCTGCCACCGGCCAGCAGCATGCCGCCCGCCACCAGCGCCAGTTGCGCTGCACCGGGCGGCATATGGAAGGCCACGCCCAGCAGCACGAAGCAAATCACGCTGTACGCCATGGCCATCAGCCATTTGCGTGCCGGCGCCACGCGCGCCACGCGATCGGTCAATGCACCGCACACGATCATGCCGGCGCCGCCTGCAAGTACGAAACACGCGGCACCCAGGCCGGCATGCTCGGTGGACATGCCGTAGTAGCGGCCCAGGTAACTTGGCATCCAGGCCAGCAGCGATCCCATGACCAGCAGTTGCAGGGCGCTGCCGACATAGGCGCAGAGTATCGATCGCGAAGAGAACAGCGCGCTGGCGAGTGCGCGCAGCGACATCATGCGGTGCCGGGGTTCGGCCTGGTCCTGCTCGCCCAGCGCCTGGCGTTGCTTCTGCAGGCCACGTTCGGTGACAAGAAGCCGGTAGAACCCGACCAGTACCAGTCCGAAGATCGCCATGCCGGCAAACGCAAAGCGCCAGCCGAAATGCGCGGAAATCACGCCGCCCAGCGCCATGCCGAGCACGGAGCCGAACGCGCCGCCGGCGATAAACGCGGCACTGAGGCTGGCACGCAGATGGCGCGGGAATACCGACAGCACCAACGCAATGCCAACGCTGCCATAAGCAGCCTCACCAATGCCGACACACAGCCGCGCGACGAACATCTCGCCATAGGAGTTGGCCACCGCGCAACCCAGCGTGGCCACGCTCCACAGCACGGCCATCAGCGTCAGGCTGCGTACGCGACCCCAGCGGTCGGCCAGGATCGACAGCGGCACCGTCAGGATGCCGACCATCAGCGCCACCACGCCGCCAAGTGCGCCAAGGCTGGCGTCGCTGAGTGCCCATTCCGCCTTGAGCAGCGGAAACAACGCATTCAGTACCTGGCGGGACATGTAGTCCGACAGTAGCAGGCCAAAGCTCAGGGCAAAGACCAGCCACGGGTAGAAGCGTGACGGCCGGGCACCGTTGGCGCCGGCCGTCGATTGTGGACGTGTGGAACGTAGTCCGAACATGAAACCGTCTCCTGGATCAAGCGTGGTCGCGGTCTGAGGGTCTGATCGCGACGAGCGAAGTATCTAGGAATGACGGCTTGCGGTTTGACTATCCGGGACAACTTTTTTGCTTGACGGGACAGTCCGGGAAAACCCGTTGGGGCCGGGAAGGCCCTTGGGCTACTCGATCGTCACCTTGCCTTCCTTCACCAGTGTCGCGAACTTCACCGTTTCGTCATTGATGCGTTTGGCAAACGCTTCAGGCGTGCTTGGCATGGGTTCGGCACCGGCGGCCAGCATGCGCTGCTGGAAGTCGGGCGAGTTCACGATCTTGACGATCTCGGCATTCAGGCGCGTGACGATCGGCTTCGGCGTGGCCGCCGGTGCCAGCACGCCAAACCAGGTGCCGATATCGAAGCCCTTGAGCCCGGCTTCTTCCAACGTGGGCACATCGGGCAATGCGCTGGAGCGCTTGGCGGTAGTCACTGCCAGCGCCTTGAGCTTGCCGCCCTTGATATGCGGCAGCACCGTGGTCAGCGTGTCGAACGACATCGACACCTGGCCACCCAGCAGATCGGTGGTCAGCGGTCCGCTGCCCTTGTACGGCACGTGCAGCAACTGGGTGCCGGTAGCCGCCTGGAACTGCGTGCCAATCAGGTGCTGCGCGGTGCCGTTGCCATTCGACCCGTACGACAGTTCCGGTGTCGATTTCTTCGCCAGCGCCACCAGCTCTGCTACGTTCCTGGCAGGGGTCTTTGCCGCATTGATGACCAGCACGTTTGGCACCATTGCCAGCGTGGACACCGGAGCCAGGTCCTTCTGGAAGCTGTAGGGCAGCTTGCGGTAGACGCTGATGGCAATCGTATGATGGACGGCGCCCATCAGCAGCGTGTAGCCATCGGGTTTGGCCTTGGCCACATAGTCGGCGCCCACCGTGGCGCCGGCACCGGGACGGTTCTCGACAATGACCGGTTGACCGAGGTTCTTCGACAACTGGTCGCCGAGCGCGCGCGCCAGGATGTCGGTGGTGCCGCCCGAAGGAAACGGCACCACAAGGCTGATCGGCTTGGCCGGCCATTCCTGGGCCATGCCTGCCGATGCCACGCCGAGCCCGATGGCCAGCAACGACACGCCACACAGTTGGCGGATGGTTCGTGATGTACGCATGCTTGTGTCTCCTCTTGTTGTAGTGATGGTGCTGATGGTGCTGATGGCGGTGCCGGGGTAAGGGACTGCCCGGCTAGATCGCAACCGGCAACGCGTCTCGGCCCGCAAACGTCGCTGCACAACCGAGTTCCGCCTCGATGTAGAGCAGGCGGTTGTACTTGGCGATGCGGTCCGAGCGCGACAGCGATCCGGTCTTGATCTGCGTGGCAGCGGTGCAGACGCTCAGGTCGGCAATCGTGGTGTCTTCGGTTTCACCGGAGCGGTGCGAGATCACCGATGCATAGCCGGCCTGTTGCGCCATGTCGATGGCGGCCAGCGTTTCGGTCAGCGTGCCGATCTGGTTTGGCTTGATCAGGATGGCATTGGCCACGCCGCATGCAATGCCTTCCCCGAGGATGGCGGTGTTGGTGACGAACAGGTCGTCGCCCACCAACTGCACCCGCTTTCCAAGGCGATCGGTCAGCAGCTTCCAGCCTTGCCAGTCGCCCTCGGCCATGCCGTCCTCGATGGTGACGATCGGATACTGCGCGACCCAGCTGGCCAGCAGGTCGACAAAGCCCGCCGCGTCATAACTGCGGTTCTCCGACTGCAGTACATAGGCGCCGTCGCGATGGAACTCCGAGCTGGCGACATCGAGCCCCAGTGCGATCTCGCGGCCCGCCGCGAAACCGGCCGACGCAATCGCTTCCATGATGACTTCAAGCGCCTGCTCGTTCGACTTCAGGTCCGGTGCAAAGCCGCCTTCGTCGCCCACCGCGGTAGAGAAGCCGCGCTGCCTGAGCAAGGACTTGAGCGTGTGGAACACCTCGGCACCCCAGCGCACCGCTTCGGAAAAGGACGGAGCGCCCACTGGCAGGATCATGAACTCCTGCATGTCGACGCTGTTGTCGGCATGTGCGCCACCGTTGATGATGTTCATCATTGGCATCGGCAGACGCATGCTGCGCTCGGCTGCCCCGATCGTGCGATACAACGGTACGCCTTGCGATGCCGCGGCGGCGTGCGCGGTTGCCAGTGACACGGCCAGCAGAGCATTGGCGCCCAGACGCGACTTGTCGACGGTGCCATCGAGCCGGATCAGGCATTGGTCGATCTCGGCCTGGTGCGCTGCGTGCATGCCGGCCAGAGTGCGGGCAATGTCGACGTTGATGTGAGCCACGGCGTTGCGCACGCCTTTGCCGCCATAGCGCTGCGGGTCGCCATCGCGCAACTCGATCGCTTCGCGGGAGCCCGTGGAGGCTCCCGAAGGCGCGGCGGCAAAACCCTTGCTGCCATCGGCCAGTAGCACCTGCGCCGCCACGGTGGGATTGCCGCGCGAATCAAGAAACTCGTAGCCGCGCACTTCCTGGATGACTGACATGGTGGCTTGCCTTATTGCACCTGCGCAATGCGCAGCAGATTGGTGGTGCCGGCGACCGTGAACGGCAGGCCGGCGGATATGACGATCGACTGGCCGCTCTGGCCGAACCGTTCCTTCAACACGGTGCGGCTGGCGAGTTCGGTCATTTCGAGCACATCGACGACTTCATGGCACAGCACCGCATGTACACCCCAGGCCAGCGCCAGCCGGCGGGCGGTGGCGATGCGCGGGGTCATGCCCAGGATCGGTACTTCGGGCCGCTCGCGCGCCATGCGCAGCGCGGAATAGCCGGAGCTGGTGTAGGCCACGGTGGCCGGCACCTTGAGCAGGCCGGCCACATGGCGCACCGCATGACCAATGGCATCGGCAGCTTCGGCGCGCGGTGGCGTGTGCGAGGCCTGGATGGCGTCGTGATAGAGCGGATCGGATTCGGTGCGCGTGATGATGCTGTTCATCATCTTCACGGCTTCCAGGGGATAGCGGCCCGAGGCCGATTCGGCCGACAACATCACCGCGTCGGCACCGTCATAGATTGCGGTGGCTACGTCCGATGCCTCGGCGCGCGTGGGCACTGGCGCGGCGATCATCGATTCCAGCATCTGCGTGGCCACGATCACCGGTTTCCCGGCCTTGCGGCACGCACGTACGATCTGCTTCTGCAACGAAGGCACCTGCTCGGCAGGCATTTCCACGCCAAGGTCGCCGCGCGCCACCATCACCGCATCGGCTTCGGCCACGATGGCTTCCAGGCTCTGGATCGCGGCGGGCTTTTCGAGCTTGGCAACGATGCCGGCGCGGCCCTGCACGATCGCGTTAATCTCGCGAATGTCTTCGGCGCGCTGTACGAACGACAGCGCAATCCAGTCCACGCCAAGCGTCAGGCCGAAATCCAGATCGCGCCGGTCCTTCTCGGTCATGGCCGACAGTGGAAGTACCACGCCGGGCACGTTCACGCCCTTGCGGTCGGACAGCGGGCCGCCGTTCAATACCGTGGTGTTGGCAAAATCGGGACCGCAGCGGTCGACACGCAAACGGATCTTGCCGTCGTCTAGCAGCAGTTCGGCGCCCTCGTGCAACGCGGCAAATATCTCCGGGTGAGGCATACCTACGCGCTCGGTGGTGCCCGGGGTGTCGATATCGAGGTCAAGACGGAACGGCGCCTCGGCGGCCAGTTCGATCGGTCCATTCGCAAACGTGCCGATGCGCAGCTTGGGACCCTGCAGGTCCAGCAGCACGCCGATCGGGCGGCCACGCGCCTGTTCGATGGCGCGGATCGTATCGAGCCGCTGCTTGTGATCGGCATGGCTGCCATGGCTGAAGTTCAGGCGGAATACATCGGCACCGGCTTCAAACAGTGCATCGATCACCTCGGGTGACGTGCTGGCGGGTCCCAGCGTGGCCACGATCTTCGCGTTGCGAAGGCGTCTCATAGCAATGACTCCAATCAGGGCGCGATCAGGATCGCGCGGAAATCGTTGACGTTGGTCAGCGTCGGGCCTGTGATCACGGCATCGCCCAATGCTTCGAAAAATCCATGGCCGTCGTTGTTGGCCAGTGCGTCCTGCGGACGGATGCCGAGTTTCCAGGCGCGCTGCAAGGTATCGGGCGTGAGGACGGCACCGGCAATCTCTTCCTGGCCGTCCACCCCGTCGGTGTCGCCGGCCAGCGCGTGGATGCCTGGGCTGCCGCGCAGCGTCAGCGCCAGTGCCAGCAGGAACTCCACATTGCGGCCGCCGCGGCCCTTGCCGCGCACCGTGACCGTGGTCTCACCGCCGGACAGCAGCACGCAAGGCGTGGGGAACAATTCATGGCCGGCTGCTTCCAGGGCAATCGAGCCCAGCACCAACCCCACGTCGCGGGCTTCGCCTTCGATGGCATCGCCCAGCAAAAACACGGGCAATCCCGCATCGCGTGCCACCGCGGCGGCGGCTTCCAATGCCATGCGTGGCGTGGCAATCAGCGTGGTGTCGATGCGCGGCAGTCGTGTGTCGCCAGGCTTGACGGTCTCGGCCGCATCGGCGCGCAGTACGTTCATGATGTGCGCGGGCACTTCCAGGCCATACCGGCCGATGATGTCGAGCGCATCCTGCCGCGTGGTTGGGTCAGCCACGGTAGGGCCCGAGGCGATATCGATGGGATCATCGCCAGGGACATCGGAAAGCAGCAGGTTGCAGACCCGCGCCGGATGGCACGCGGCGGCCAGGCGCCCGCCCTTGATGGCCGACAGATGACGCCGCACGCAGTTCATCTCGGTAATCGTCGCTCCCGACTTCAGCAGCGCCCGATTGATGGCCTGCTTGTCTTCGAGCGAGATGCCCGCCAGCGGCAACGGCAGCAACGACGATCCGCCGCCGGACACCAGGCTGACTACCAGGTCGTCTTCGCTTAGGCCGGCCACCAGTTCCAGCATGCGGCGCGCGGCGGCATGGCCGGCGGTGTCGGGTACCGGATGTGCGGCCTCCACGATCTCTATGCGTTCGCACGGCACGGCGTAGCCGTAGCGGGTGACCACCAGCCCTTCCAGCGGCCACGGCCAGGCTGCTTCGAAAGCCTGAGCCATGGCTGCCGATGCCTTGCCGGCGCCGATCACGATCGTGCGTCCTTTCGGCGGTTCGGGCAGGTAGCGCGCCAGCGTCAGCGATGGCTGCGCGGCGGCGATGGCGGCGTCGAACATGCCGCGCAACAGTGTGCGCGCCTGCGTGGTATCGATGGTCATCGTTATCTGCCTTCAGTGCATCAGGCCGGCGTGCGCATCGGCGGCACGAGACAGGCGTGTGCCCAGCGATGGCGCTTGCGCGGGCTCGACCAGTACTTCGGGGTCGTCCACGATCTTGCCGTCGAGTGCATCCTCCAGTTGCTTCTGGTCGATGGCGCCTACCCAGCGGGCGATGGCCAGCGTACCCACCGCGTTGCCAATCGTGTTGGTGATGGCGCGGGCTTCGGACATGAAACGGTCCACGCCCAGCAGCAAGACCATGCCGGCCACCGGGATCTTGCCCATCGATGCCAGCGTGGCGGCCAGCGTGATAAAGCCGGAACCGGTAACGCCGGCCGAGCCCTTGGATGTCAGCAGCAGCACGCCAAGCACCACGAGCTGGTCCATCAGCGTCAACGGAGTGTTGGTTGCCTGGGCGATGAAGATGGCGGCCATCGTGTAGTAGATGCACTGGCCGTCAGGGTTGAACGTAAGGCCGGACGGTACGACCAGGCCCACCACGGGCTTGGAAACGCCGGCATTCTCAAGCTTGCGCATCAGTTGCGGCACGACCGATTCCGACGAGCTGGTGCCCAGTACCGTAAAGAGTTCGTCGCGGATGTAGCGCAGGAACTTCCAGAGACTGAACCCGGATATGCGCGCCACCCCGCCAAGCACGATCACCACGAACAGGAAGCAGGTGACGTACATCGTGCCCATCAGCTTGGCCAGCGAGACCACCGAGCCCAGGCCATACTTGCCGACCGTGAAGGCCATCGCACCAAACGCGGCCAGTGGCGCCAGGCGCATGACCATGCCGACGATCGAGAAGATGCCGTGCGTGAACGAATCGAGAAAATCGACCACGGGTTTGGCGCGCGGGCCGATATGCGACAACGCAATGCCGAACAGCGTGGCGAAGACCAGGATCTGGAGGATGTCGTTGCGGGCCAGCGAGTCGATCACGCTGGTCGGCACCATGTTCATCAGGAAATCGATGAACGAGTGCGGCTTTTCTGCTGCATGGGTGTAGTTGGCGATGGCCTTGGTGTCCAGGTGCGCGGGGTCGACATTCATGCCGGCACCTGGTTGCACCAGGTTCACGACGATCAGGCCAAGGGCCAGCGCGAACGTGGACAGGATTTCGAAGTAGAGCAGGGCACGCACGCCAACGCGACCCAGCTCCTTCATGTTCTCCATGCGTGCAATGCCAAGCACGACGGTGGCGAAGATGATCGGTGCAAAGACCATCTTGATGAGCTTGATGAATACGTCGCCGAACGGCTTGAGGCTGCTGCCGAGTTCGGGATAGAACACGCCGAGCGCAATGCCGGCGGACACGCCCAGCAGTACCTGCACGTACAGCTTGCCCAATAGCCTTTGAATCATGGCTGTCTCCTGCTGATTCGAGGTGAGTCGCTCGCGGTCCGGGGCTCTGGTGGCCGTTATTGGTGCCCGCAAGGGTGCAGGCGCGTACGCAAGGCGCGCGCCTGCCGGCAGCCCGGCGGTTACCGGGCGCGAAGGGTGCTACAGGTGAGGCCGGGGCCTGAGCTCAGGCCCCGCGATGGCGGCTCAGGCGGCCTTGGCCTGCTTGTTCGCAGCCAGGAAGTCGCAGACCGCCTTGGTCACGTCGACGGTCTTCGCGGTGCCACCGAGATCGCCGGTATGCAGCGCGGGGTTGGCGGTCACGGCTTCGATGGCGGCCATTACGCGTTGCGCGGCGGAGGTTTCGCCAAGGTGTTCGAGCAGCATGACCACGGACCAGAAGGTGCCGACCGGATTGGCCAGGCCCTTGCCCATGATGTCGAACGCGGACCCGTGGATCGGCTCGAACATCGACGGATAACGGCGTTCCGGATCGATATTGCCGGTCGGGGCAATGCCCAGGCTGCCGGCCAGCGCTGCGGCCAGGTCGCTGAGAATGTCGGCGTGCAGGTTGGTGGCCACGATGGTGTCGAGCGTCTTCGGACGGTTCACCATGCGTGCGGTGGCGGCATCGACGAGTTCCTTGTCCCACGTGACGTCGGGGAAATCCTTCGCTACCTGCACCGCGACTTCGTCCCACATCACCATCGCATGGCGTTGCGCGTTGGACTTGGTGATCACCGTCAGCAGCTTGCGTGGCCGTGACTGCGCCAGCTTGAATGCGAAGCGCAGGATGCGCTCCACACCCACGCGCGTCATCATCGAGACATCGGTAGCGGCTTCGATCGGATGGCCCTGGTGCACGCGGCCACCCACGCCCGAGTATTCGCCTTCGGAGTTCTCACGCACGATGACCCAGTTCAGGTCTTCCGGTGCGCAACGCTTGAGCGGGCCATCGATGCCGGGCAGGATTCGCGTCGGGCGCACGTTGGCGTACTGGTCGAAGCCCTGGCAGATCTTCAGGCGCAGGCCCCACAGCGTGATGTGGTCCGGAATCTGGTTGTCGCCAGCCGAGCCGAACAGGATCGCATCCTTGTCGCGCAGCGCGTCGAGGCCGTCGGCGGGCATCATCACGCCGTGCTTGCGGTAGTAGTCACCGCCCCAGTCGAAATCCTCGAACTCGAAGCGGAAGCCGGCGCCTGCGGCGGTCAGTGCTTCCATGACTTCACGGCCGGCCGGTACCACTTCCTTGCCAATGCCGTCGCCGGGAATGGTTGCGATCTTGTAGGTCTTCATCTGTGTCTCCTGGTCTGGTTTCAGATTCACCGCTGAGTGCGTGGAACGGATTCTGGACGCTAGACGAGGTTCTGGATCGGCACTAAAGTTAAACCATTCTTAACTGGAAGTTAAAGACAAAATGGCATCGAGCAGCGCCATCCAGCCCACGGAATTGGGGTTCTTTGCCGCCGTGGCAACGGCCGGCAGCCTGAGTGCGGCCGCCCGCGACCTGGGCATTACCACCGCGGCGGTCAGCAAGCGCCTGGCACAGATGGAGGGCCGTATCGGCATGCCCCTGCTCATACGCACCACACGCCGCATGAGCCTGACCCCGGAGGGCGAGGTTTTCCTGGAACATGCGCGCCGGATACTCGGCGAGATCGACGACCTTGAACAGTTGCTGACCAGTGCCAAGGGGCGCCCCAGCGGCCTGCTGCGCGTGAATGCAACGCTGGGGTTTGGCCGCATGCACGTGGCGCCGGTGATTTCCGAGTACAGCCGGATGTACCCCGATGTGGACGTGCAACTGCAGTTGTCGGCAGATCCGCCACCACTGTCCGAGGATGCGTTCGATGTCTGTGTACGGTTCGGCGAACCGCCCGATGCGCGCATCGTGGCCCGGCGCCTGGCGCCAAACCGGCGCCTGCTGTGCGCGTCGCCCAGATACCTGCGCGAGCACGGCACGCCGCAGTCGCCGGCCGACTTGCCGCGCCACAACTGCATCGGCATCCGGCAAGGCAGCGATGCATATGGCGTCTGGCGGCTTACGCCCGTGAAGGGTGCCAAGGCGCGCACCGACGCAATCCATGTACGCGGCAATCTCACCACCAACGATGGCGAGATTGCCGTGAACTGGGCGCTGGAAGGTCACGGCATCGTCCTGCGCGCCGAGTGGGATGTCGAACGCTACTTGCGCAGCGGGCGGCTGGTGCAGGTGCTGCCGCAGTACGCCACGCCCGAGGCAAATATCTACGCGGTGTACCAGCAACGGCACCAGTTGTCGTCGCGCATCCGACTGTTCGTGGAGTTCCTGGCGCAGAAGTTCAGCGCGTTCGGGCAAGGGTCGTGAATAAAAGCTCCCCTCCCGCTGCTGGAGGGGAGATCGCCGAGGACATAACCGGAGCTTGTGGATTTGTAGTTCTTACCGATTGGCTGTGTGGGTCACTGTCAATTGCGTCCAATGCCGGCGCCGGCGCGGCGGCTGTGCGAGAATCGCCGCATGCGTACCGGCGGAGCAAGCATGGGCCACGACCCCACCTCGATGGCAAGTACATTGGCTGACAATTGCGCGAGGGAGCCGATTCATATTCCTGGCGGTATCCAGCCGCACGGATTTCTCATGAGTGTCGACGACGATGGCATCGTCGTGCAGGCCAGCCGCAATGTGGCGCTGCTGGCCGGTGCCGAGATCGACGCGGTGCTTGGCAAGCCGTTGGCCGAACTTATCGGCACGGGTGCGAAACTGGTGCGTGATGCGCTGGAACTGCTGGAGGCGGAAGGCATTCCGCTGTACGCCGGCTCGATCGAAGATCCGCGCAACGGGCGCAGTGGGTTGGACACGTATTCGCCGCTGGCGATCGTTGTCCATGCGTACCAGGGTTTGCGCATCGTCGAGCTTGAGCCGGCACGCGGCACCGCCGATGTGTTCGCGTCGATGTATCCGCTGGTGCGTACCTTCATCAACCGGCTGGAGGGCGTTGATGACGTGGTGGGGCTGGCCCGGCTGGCCGCCGAGGAAATCCATCGCATCACGGGTTTCGGTCGCACCATGGTCTATTCGTTTGACGAGGAAGGGCACGGCCACGTCATTGCCGAGGCCGCCGAACCGGGCTACGCAACCTACCTGGACCAGCGTTTCCCGGCCTCTGACATCCCGGCGCAGGCAAGGGCGCTGTATGTGCGCAACCGTATCCGGCTGATTGCCGATGCCGGCTACGTGGCCGAGCCGCTGGTGCCGGCATTGCACCCGGCGACTGGCAAGCCCACCGATCTGACATTTGCATCGCTGCGCAGCATCTCGCCGGTACACGTGCAGTACATGAAAAACATGGGGACATGGGCCTCGATGTCGATGTCGATTGTGGTGCGTGGCCGGCTCTGGGGGTTGATCTCGTGCCATCACCACACGGCGCTTGTACCGTCGTTCGAGGTACGTACGGCGTGCGAGCACGTCGCGCAGGTGCTGTCGCTACAGGTGGAGGCGAAGGAAGATCACGCAGAGGCCGACTACCGGCTCGCGCTACGCAGGCGGCAGACCCAATTGCTGGCCTCGATGGCCAATACCGATGACTTTGTCGAGTCCATCGCCGGAGATACGGAGGACCTGCTGGCACTGGTAGGGGCCACCGGTGCCGTGGCGGTGTTCGAGGGACGCATCGCAAGACTGGGCGATGCGCCCGATGACGCAGCTATCGAAAAACTTCTGGCGTGGCTTGATGCGCGCAGCGATGAGGTCTATGCCACCGACCAACTGTCAGTGGCGTGGCCTGATGCACAGGCATGCGGCATGGGGTCGGAAGCATCGGGCATGCTGGTGGTATCGCTGTCGCGCATGTTCCGCAACTACGTGATCTGGTTTCGGGCCGAGGTGGTGCGCACGATCCGCTGGGCGGGCGATCCGCGTGCCAAATTGTTGTCGTTGTCCGCGTCGCTGTCGCCACGTGAGAGCTTCGAGGCCTGGACCCAGACGGTACGCGGACGTTCGGCACCGTGGCGTGCGGCCGAACTCGAGGTTGCCGCGGAATTTCGCGGGGCGCTGCTTGGCATCGTGCTCAAGCGGGCCGAAGAACTGGCGCAGCTGGCGCTGGAGCTTGGGCGCGTCAATCGCGAACTGGAGGGGTTCTCATACTCGGTCTCGCATGACCTGCGCGCACCGCTCCGCCATATCGTAGGCTTTGCCGATCTCTTGCGCGAGATGGACCACAGCCGCCTGTCCGAGCGTGGCAAGCATTTTGTGGACCGGATCATGGCGCAGGCACGTTTCGGCGGCAAGCTGGTCGACGACCTGCTGGCGTTTTCGCAGATGGGACGGGCGGCCTTGCGTCCGCAGCGTGTCGACCTGCGTGCGCTGGCCGAGCGCCTGCTGGGCGAGGAGTCGAAGGAAATTGGCACGCGGCGCCTGCAGTATCAGTTTGGCGCACTGGGCGTGGTGACGGCGGATCCGGTACTGATGGATGTGGTATTGCGGAACCTGATCGCCAACGCGATAAAATTCACTGGCACGCGCGGCATCGATGAAAGCGGTCCGGCCGCCACCATCGAGTTGGGCATGGTTCCGGGCGATGGCGCATTGGCGGGGCATGATGTGTTCTATGTGCGCGACAATGGCGTCGGGTTCGACATGCGCTATGCCGACAAGCTGTTTGGCGTGTTCCAGCGGCTGCATCGGGTCGAGGAGTTTCCCGGAACCGGCATTGGGCTGGCCAGCGTGCACCGGATCGTCGAACGCCATGGCGGCAGGACCTGGGCCGAAGGCGAGCCAGATCGTGGCGCCACGATCTGGTTTTCGCTGCCGCGCGATTTCGTGCCTGAAGGTACGGCCGGCGTCAACGAGACGGCCGCGGAGGCTGCTGCACGGCTGGCGGCCGTATCGTCCGGCCAGCCATACCGGCCGGTGTTGAAAGATTTGACGAATATGGAGAATGAGCGTGCTGAGGCCGATCCTGCTGGTGGAAGACAACCCTGACGATATCGAGCTGACGCTGATTGCGTTGCAGAAGAGCCGCCTCGCCAATCCGGTTGTCTCGGTGCGCGATGGCGCCGAGGCGCTGGATTTTCTGCGCCGCGAAGGTGCCTACGCGGACCGCGCGGAGGAGAATCCGGCGGTGATCCTGCTGGACAAGAAACTGCCCAAGGTGGATGGTCACGAGGTGTTGCGCGAGGTTCGCGCCGATGAGCGGCTGCGCCGCATTCCGGTGGTGATGCTGACGTCTTCGCGGGAGGAGCGTGACCTGCTCAAGAGCTATGACCTGGGTGTGAACGCCTACGTTGTGAAGCCGGTGGAGTTCGACGATTTCATGGATGCCATCAATGACCTCGGGGTGTTCTGGGGGGTACTGAACGAACCGCCGCCTTATACGCGCTAGTATCGGGCGAGCGGCAGTCGTACACGGAACGTGGCACCCTTGCCAAGCCCTTCGCTGTGGGCGTTCACGGTGCCGTTGTGCATCAACACGAGGTTTTTCACCATCCATAGTCCGAGCCCGAGTCCCGGCGCGCGGTTGGTGCGGTCGTGATGGGCCTGTTCGAACCTTTCGAAGATCCGTTCCAGGGCCTCGGGTGAAATGCCCACTCCTGAATCGCGCACCGACAGCACTGCATGGTCGCCATCGACCGTGACGGCCACTTCCACGGTGCCTCGTTCGGCAAATTTCAACGCATTGCTAAGCAGGTTCAAGACAACCTGCTTGAGCCGGTTCTCGTCACCCATCACCGTGCATGGCACCAGATCGGACACGATCAGCGAGACCAGCCGCGATTCGGCGTCGAGACGCAAGTCTTCGGCCACGGTAGCGGCAAGCGCGCCCATGTCGAGTGGTCGCAGCTCGACAGAAAGCTTGCCGGTGGCAATCGCGCCACTGTCGAGCAGGTCGTCGACCATGCGTGCGAGCTGGCGCGTATTTCGCTCGATGACCTGCGCCGCCCGTCCCACATGAGCCGGGTCGGTCCCGCGTTCCAGCAGCGTAGTCCACCACAGGATGGCATGCAGTGGCGAGCGCAGTTCGTGGCTGACCGCCGCCACGAAATGGTCCATGGCACGTGCGCCACGCTCGCTCACCTCGCGGGCGCGTTGTTCTTCCTCGGCAATCGCCTGGTAGCGCAGCTCGGACGCCTTGCGGGCCGTGATGTCGATCGTGAAGCCGAACAGCGATTGCGCGCTGCCATCGAGCAGATAGCGTGCCGCGCCACGCGACATCAGCCAGTGCATGGAGCCGTCGCGCCAGTTGACGCGATATTCGACCTCGAAATGCGTTTGCGAAGCGACGGCGCGGTCCATTGCGGCGCGGACGAAGCGGCGATCCTCCACATGCATCAGCTCGCCGAACACGCGCGCTTCGTCAATGGTGTCATCAGGCGCGAGGCCCATGTTGGCCTTGCACTGGTCAGTGCAATTGATCGCGCCGGTTGCGATGTCGAGCTGCCACGCACCTACCTTGGCGAACGCAAGCAGTTCCTCCTGCCGCTCGCGATGCGACTGCAGTTCAGCATTGGCTTCGTCAACCAGCAACTTGCGCAGCCTCGCCTGTGAGCGCAGCTTGGCGTTTTCACGTCGACGTTGCTCGGTCAGCACAATCTGGTCGGTGACATCGTTGACCTGCAGAATCACCACCATTTCCCCGCCGCCAAGCTCCTGGCGCGTGGCCTTGGCTTGCCAGTAACGCTCGCCATTGCCGTTGCCGGCCGGATAGCCGTCATACCGAATCAGGGGCGAGAGACGCGATTCGCCCACTTCCAGCGCACCCAGCGTAGCCTGGAGCCACTCGCGGCGAGCCAGCATCTGGACTTCCGAGAGCGTCGGGTTGATGTCGAAGATCGACCTGCCGACAACATCCTCGCGACACCTGCCGGCCATCGCCAGATAGCACGTGTTGGCTGCGATCACCTCGTGTCGGGAATTGAGGACGAGATAAGGCTCGGGGAGCGCCTCGAACAGCGCGGTGGTGTCCACGGACTGTGGTTGCAGGATACTCGGCTCCACGCCCGGCATGGTGGTCACCGTCTAGCGCGCGTTTGCCGCGTCGGCGGGAACGCGCGCGAGCAGGTCGTCGAATGCACGCTGGGCGCCTGCGCAGGCCAGTGCGATCTCCGAACGTTCGCGAACGCTGGCACGCAGTGCTTGTAAAAATTGCTGCCAACGTGGGCCAGGCGCACTGCCGCCACCCAGATATTGCAGCGGATGTGGCGTAAGCCGCCCGGACAGGCTCCGATACAACACCGCACCGCCAAGCTGGGAGCCCTCTATCACGTAGCACAGTCCCCAGCGGTACGCGGCGTGGTTGCTCAGGGCAGTGACGTCGATATCGGGTATCGCAACGCCGCCAGCGGGGGTGGCAGGGTGCGCGAGGTCCTGTTCAAGCACCGGCAGGCGCGCAACCTGCGCCAGCCGCGCGGGATCCTGGGGTCCATCGCCGAAGCGCGCCAGCCAGCGCTCCAGCGGTGCCAGCCAGGCGCGCAGGATCAGCAGGTGGTCCCGATAGTCGTCGAGTGTGGGCGAATCATGGGACAGCGGCATCGCGCGGTCCAGCGCGTTGTGTCGTCCGGCGGTGGCAGCGCGCAGCGCAGCCAGTACATCTTCGGAAGGGGCCGTGCGTTCAGTCACTTTGGATGGTGGTCCCGAGAACCGCGCCGTGCATCCAGTTGAAAAATGCCATCAGGCTGGCGTACGGCGACGTCAAGCCAACATGGTACAGGAAGTCATACCCTGCAACGATGGCACCGCCGCGTTACGCATATCGACCGTTGAAAAGCATCGTTTGGATTCGTGCGGCGTGTCCGTAGACCCGGTCGCGTACTCGCAGCCGATGCCTCATGACGAATCTGTCTGACCTTCCCCTCCATCGCATTGCCGATGATGCCGAGGCGCTCGATGTAGCGCGCGACGTTGCCAAGGGTTTCGCCGCCGGTGCGCGCAATCGATGACGAGCAACGCCCTGTGCAGGTCTGGGTGCCGCGCGACGCCGCGGGCCTGATCGTGGTGGACGATTGGTCGTCGTTCGGGCAGCGCACCACGGCCAGCGGCACCGTAACATTCGACAATGTTGCCGTGTCCGAGAATGACCTGCTGCCGGTACTGCGCGGAGCGCTGTGATCAATCGTTGTGATCAATCGTTGTGATCAATAAGAGATGGTGGCGAAGTCGGACATCCTAACAATGTCCGACTTCATTTCAGTCAAGCTGAATCAGGCTGCCTTGACCGCCTGGCGTGCAATCAGCTTCCAGTGGCCGGCCTGCTTTTGCCACACTTGCAGCACCTTGAGCAGCACGGTGCCAGACTTGCCGTTATCGAGCGTTTCACCTGCCAGCGTGTGACGGATCACGGCCACATCGCCGGATACGTTGACGGTCTGCTCGGTGATGTTGATGCTGACAAAGTCAGACTTCTTGTCGAGCAGGTCGCCGATAAAGCTGGTCTTGGTATCGATCCGGCCACCCGAATGGCCATAGCTCAACGAGTCGGCCACCAGGCCAGACAAGGTGGCCTGGTCCGGATCCACCATGGCGACACGCAGCTTTTCGGCTGCGGCCGTGACGGTCTGGGATTCGCCGGATTGGGCCAGGACTGGTGCTGCGGCCACGGCCAGTACAACGGCGGCGCCTAGCGCCGCAGTGAATTTACGCATGATGTCTCCCGATTTTCTTGTAATGCCTGGTCTCGATTGAGGGCAACTGACAGGGCAACCGATGCGGACGGTCGCCGCATTAGTTGTAAGTCATCGTATCACATCAATTAGAGTCCGCAACGCTGGGGTTGCGGACGGGAGACAGCGCTGGATTGGGCTAGAAAGCGGATCAACCTTCCTTGCCATCCAGGCGCGGGCGCAGCAGGAAAGGCGTGTACTTGAACAGGTAGAGCACCAGCGCAACTACCCACAATGCGCCCGACAGCGCAATGGCCTGGGGCTTCCATGCGGGCAGCAGCAACGGGCCGGCCACGCGCACGACGGCAGCCAGAGCCATGCACAGATAAGCCAGATGTTCGATGCGGCTCGTTTCGAGCCGGCGCCCGGTATGGCCCAGCGCGGTGCGCGTGACCATGGCGATGATCGCGCAACCGATCACGCCCACGGTCAACGCATGCAGGGCGGTGGACCGGTCGAGCCAACCAAAAGAGGCGGCGGCAATCAGCACGAATCCGGCCGGCAGGAAGGCATAGGCGACGTGCAGGATGCTGACGATCGGCTTGCGCCATGTGCGCAGCGGATCCCAGCCGGACAGCCGCACGGCATGAGCGATGGCGGCACCCGATGCCAGCGGGGCGGTAAGCAGGGCCGGCGCCTGCATGGCGGCGGCGAGGGTGGCCAGCAACGTCAGCGCAATGACCAGACGCTCCACGGCCTGCCAGCGTCGTATGCGCACGCCGGGAATCGCATTGGCCGTGAACATCGGGATCACGCGTCCGCCAATCACCGTCACGAAAATCGCGACCAAGCCGGTGGCGGCTTCAGCAGCGTGAAGCGACCAGTCAGGTCGTCCGCCCAGCGCCGCGGCATGGAATCCGATATTGAATGCACCCATCACGCCAAGCGCGATGGCCAGCCCATAGTTTCGCTGGCTTTTGGCGCGACGCAGGATGCGGATGAAACTCAGGCTGCATAGCGGCAGGAACATGGCATCCACGGCAATGGCGGCCCACGGCGGGCCGCTCCACATCAGCACGCGTGCCAGTAGCCAGATACCGGCCAGTGCGCCGAGCCAGGCCCCCTGCGGCGTTTGCAGCCCTGTCCAGTTCTTGCCCGCCGTGAACAGAAACCCGACCACCACGGCGGCTGAGAAGCCGAACACCATCTCGTGCGCATGCCAGAGCATCGCACCCAGCCAGGGCTGGCTCGTCGGTATCCACCAGCCCAGGTACATGGCGACCCACGCAGCCACGGCTAAGGCGCCGAACGCGGCGGCCAGCAGGTAGAACGGACGAAAGCCCAATGCCAGCACCGGCAAGCCACGATAGGCCGGGGTGCGCGAAGGTGGGGAGATCTGCAGCAGGACGGACATGATCGAGGCGCGTTGGAGCGCGGTGCGGGAGTTCAGGCAACGTGTCATGACGTGACGGAATTGATTCTATAAAAGATGCATGTTTAATGCAATTTATAAGATGGTCGAGTATGCAATGCGTTGCGTAGACGGAGAAGAACCGAGGCGTTGTATTGCGTGCACCCTCCTCGTGTAGGGGTCAAAGTTGCTGCGGTTTGCCGTTAGCCTGCGAACAATACATTTAGAGCATGGCGTCTAAAACGCCAGCTGGCGGCGGCCAGTGACTTGGCCGTCTCACGGCATGCCAATTCAGATAGAACGGGTTGCTTCAACGATGCCCGCCCCACGCGCTCACCCGTTCACGAGCCATGGTGCGATCGTGTTTGGCCTGTGCCGTTCGGCCATTTTTGTTCGGGAAATAGAGGGGAATACCGTGAAATTCCGAGATCTGTCGATCAAGACCAGACTCCTTGCCGGGTTTGGCACGCTGGCGCTCGTGGTGCTGGTGGTATCGGGGCTATCGTTGCGCGCGCTCAGCCAGTCCACCGATGGCTTCAGTGCATACATCAACGGCCTGAATGCGCGCGCCGAAGTGGCAGCGCAGGTGCGCACGGCAGTGGACCGGCGCGCGATTGCGGCGCGCAATCTTGTACTTGTCACCACGCAGGCCGACCTCGACCTGGAAAAGGCCGAAGTCCTGAAGGCCCACAGCGATGTACAGGAACGCCTGGGCAAGCTCAAGCAGATGATCATGGCCGAAGGTGTCAGCGAAGGCGCGCGCAACCTGGTGGCCGAGATGGACCGGGTGGAAGCACGCTATGGCCCGGTTGCCACCGACATCGTGGGTCTCGCACTCGACAAGAAGCAGGAAGCGGCCATCGCCAAGATGAACGCCGAATGCCGGCCGCTGCTGGCCGCGTTGATCAAGGCCACGCGCGACTACGCGGAATTCACGCGTGCGCGCCAGCACGAGATGGTCCAGAAGCTCAATGACGACTATGCGCGGCAACGCATCTTCCTGATCATCGTGGCGATCGCCGCAGTGGTGTTTGGCCTGCTCGGTGGCCTGACGCTGACGCGCTCCATCACGGGCCCGATCCAGCGCGCCGTGGAAGTCGCGCGTACCGTCGCGCGCGGCGAGATCGGTACCCATATCGAGGTGAACTCGCAAGACGAAACCGGCCGCCTGCTGGGTGCGTTGCGCGACATGAACGACCGGCTGACGGAAACTGTGGCGCGCGTGCGTGAGAGCAGTGGCAGCATTGCCCTGGCCACTGGCGAGATCGCCAATGGCAATATGGATCTGTCGAGCCGCACCGAGCAGCAGGCCGCATCGCTGGAGGAAACGGCCGCGAGCATGGAAGAGCTGACTGCCACGGTGCGTCACAACACCGAGAACGCGCGGCAGGCCAGCGAACTGGCGCGCAATGCGGCCGATGTGGCGCAGCGTGGCAGTGGCACCGTGGGACGCGTGGTCGATACCATGCAAGGCATCAGCGCCAGTTCGGCCCGGATCGCCGATATCACCGGCATGATCGAAAGCATCGCGTTCCAGACCAACATCCTGGCGCTGAACGCCGCGGTGGAAGCGGCACGCGCCGGCGAGCAGGGTCGCGGCTTTGCCGTGGTGGCCAGCGAGGTACGCAGCCTTGCGCAACGATCCTCGACCGCAGCCAAGGAGATCAAGGAACTGATCGAAGCGTCGGTTGCACAGGTGCAGGCGGGTTCGACGCTGGCCAGCGAGGCAGGCCAGACCATGACCGAAGTCACGCAGGCAGTGGCGCGCGTGACGAATATCGTCGACGAGATCTCTTCCGCATCGGCCGAGCAGAATCGCGGCATCGAGCAGGTCAACCAGGCCATCGTGCAGATCGACCAGGTGACACAGCAGAATGCGTCGCTGGTGCATGAGGCAGCCACTGCATCGAAGTCTCTGGAAGAGCAGGGCAAGCTGCTGACCGACGCGGTGGCCTTCTTCAAGCTGCCGGCAAGCGGTGATGCTGCGCGGCGCCTGGTAACAGGTCAGTCGGCGCGGCGTCTCGGCGGCAACGTCGCGTACAGCTGAACGCCAGATCAGGCAGGGTCTGAACGCTTGCGCTGCGCGCGGGCCGCTTCGGCGGCGGCCGCGCGCAGCTCTGGCGGGAACATATTGATACTGGCGTGGAAAAAGCCGCGCTCGCCGGCACGCAGCGCACCAAGCTGTACCGCAAGCCGCTCCATGGCCCCATACGCCTGCCGGGACGCGCCTTGCTCGTGCGTGAGATACCAGGCCGTTTCCAGCAACAGGTTGGCCAACTGCAGCGCGTTGTAACGCACGCGTCCGGTGTCGTGCTCTTCCAGCGCAAAGGCGGCTACCGACGACCAGCGCACAAAGCCCTTTGCCGGCGCAAACGGTGCGTGGAACGGCCGCAGCGCGTCGATTGCGGCGGTTACGGTCAGCGGTTGTTGCGCGCGGAACGCGGCCAGTGATGGGGCGGCATGGCTATCGAGATGGCCGCGCGCCACGCGCAGCAGGAATATCGTGTTCCATGCCGAACCACCGCCGACGCCGAAGCGGTCGCAAATCCATTCCGACAGGCCAAGCCAGCGCATGGCCTGCTGCTGCACGTCGCCGGCCGCCATCGTGCGCGCGGCGTCGACAAGACGATGTTGCCAGAACAGCCACAGCGACCAGCCGATATTGGCCGCCGCATGCTGGACTGCGTCGACCGAGTCGGCTTCATACGCGGCCTGTAGCGCGCCGGAGAATGCATCGAGCGCCTGCCGCGCGGCATCCTGCCGCTGCGCCGGCGCTGGTGCGGCATCCGGGCTGTCAGCACGCATTGCCACGCTCTTGTGCACCAATGCTTCGAGATTCAGTGTCTCGAAACGGATGCGCGGGTTGTAGCGCACCACGGGACGCAGTTCCGCATCGCCAGACAGCCGCGCCAGTTCGCGTTGCGCGGCATCGAGGTCGCTGCGCGCATAGTGCTCCCATGCACGTACCACGTGCGCCATGGCGGCAAACGTTGGCAACGCGGCATTGACGCCGCCGGCCACCACGATGCGTTCGAATTTTCGCAATGCCGTCCGGCTCTTGTCGAGCCGGTCACTGCGCCGCCATGCAAGGCTTTCCTTGAGCAATGACAGCGCGTGCTGGAAATCGTCGCTGGCCGTGCGTTGCGCCGCGCGGAAGGATTCGGCCACGCTGTGGTCGAGCGCGCCTGCGAAGCCGTCCTGCGCGCCGCGCATGGCCTGCGTCAGATGGCGCCAGAAAGCCATGTCGCGCATCACGTACTGCAGGCCGTCATCGGTCCGTGCCGGGGCTGCCGCGTCGTTCTCCGGCGATTGGCCCAGCCAGCGGGCTACACCAGCCGCGCCCAGCGCTTTGCCATCGGCGGCAAAGCGCAGGCGCCGCGCGGCGGCCACTGGCATCCAGAAGGGCCCGCGGCTGCGGCTCGTCGTGCGAAGTCCCGAGATGCCAACGGCCTTGTCCGTGCCCCATCCGACGGGAATGCCCCAGCGAGCGAAATCGGCAAAGGCGCGCGACACGATCATGCGGATATCGACGGCATCGGCGAAGCGTGTCCGTACGGTGGCTACGGCCAGGTCTTCGCTATCGCGCGATGCGGCCAGCCAGATGCGGGCCAGCAGCCAGACCGACTGGTAGCGTGCCGCGTGGTCGGCGACGCGGTAGGGTGAGGACAATTCGACAAGGATCGTGGATGCGGACATGGCCGCCATGTTACGCGTGTTACAGCTCGCGTGGTTGGCGCTTGCGGCCATGTCCGCCTATGCTCCGCACCACGATCCGGGCCTGGATTGCCATCCGTCAGCATGACGAACTCCAACCAACCGCAAAGCGTGTTGATATGCCAAACAGACTTGCCCGCATTCTCCTGACGACCCTGCTGCTGGCCGGCGCGGCCACAGTTGCCACCATCGCGCATGCCGCCGAGACCCCCATCGATGCCAAGCCGCTGTTCGACGCCGCCGGCGTGGACGGCACGATGGTGATCTACGACGTGCGCCGGCAGCGTACGCTGACCTACAACCCGCAGCGAGCCGCCACGGCCTATTCGCCCGCGTCCACGTTCAAGATCTTCAATTCCTTGATCGGACTCGAAACGGGCGGCGTGGCCGATGTCGACCACGATACGTTGCCGTGGGACGGCAAGGTCTGGATGCATCATGGCAAGCCGATCCTGCCGCCGGTGTGCAATGGCGATGTCACGCTGCGCGTGGCGCTGAAGAACTCGTGCGTGCCGGCCTACAAGGCGCTGGCGCGGCGGGTGGGGGCGGCGCAGTATCGCAAGTACCTGTCCGCCGCGCATTTCGGCAATGCCGATGTCGACGGGCCGGTAGACGCGTTCTGGCTCAACGGGCACCTGAAGATCACCACCTACCAGCAGGTCGATTTCCTGCGCGACGCGGCGGCGCACAAGGTGCCGCTGATTTCAGAGCGCAGCTTCGAGGCGCTCGACGACATCCTGACCATCGAGAAGACCGCCGACTACACCCTGCGCGCCAAGACCGGGTGGGCTACGTCCGGCAAGGTCGATGTGGGCTGGTGGGTGGGCTGGGTCACGCGTGGCAACGATACCTATGTGTTCGCCATGAACCTGGACATGCCACAACCTGAGGTGGGCGCCCGGCGTCAGGAGATTGCACGTGCGGTGCTGAAACAGGCCGGTGCGTTGCCGTGATGGCAGCCTGGGCCTAATTGGGTGCCAACTGGTCGATCACCGTCGCCGCGGTCTGCAGCCCGGTGTCGATCAGGTGCTGCATGTAGACGCCCATCTGCGGCATGCACAGCGTCATCACCAGCATGCCGCCCAGCAGGGTCACCGGGAAGCCCACCGCGAAAATCGACAACTGCGGCGAGGCACGGTTCAGGATACCCATGGCCAGGTTCAGCGTCAGCAGTGCCGCAATCATTGGCAACGACAGCAGCGTGCCCGAGGCGAACACCATCGAACCGGCACGTGCCACCACGCCCCAGCCATGGCCGGACAGTGGCACGCCAGCGATCGGCACGCCCTGGAAGCTGTCCACCAGCGCGGCCAGCATCATCAGGTGGCCGTCCAGCGCCAGGAACATCAGCATGGCAACGATATTGAGGAAGCGGGACAACACCATGGTCTGCCCACCCGCCGAACGGTCATAGAACGATGCGAACGACAGGCCCATCTGCAGGCCGATCACTTCGCCAGCCATCTGCACCGCGGCGAACACCAGCCGCATCGAGAAGCCCATGGCCACGCCGATGCCGACTTCGTTGAGGATGATCAGGAAGCCTTCGAACGAATACACCGGCGCGACCGGAATCTTGCCAATGGTCGGCGAGACAATGGTGGCCAGCGCGGCGGCCAGCAGCACCTTGGCGCGGCGCGGGATGGCCGACTCACTGAACAGCGGCGCGGTAGAGATCAGTGCCAGCAGGCGGAACATCGGCCACAGGAAGGCGGCAATCCACCCATACATCTGGTCCGTGGTGACCTCGAACACGATGCTCGGCCTGGCGGGTTGGGAACGGGGTAACTCAGTGCGCCAGGACGGGGATGCCCTGGAACACTTCGCGCATGTAGTCGACGAACGTGTTGATCATCCACGGTCCGACCAGCACCATCGTCACGAACAGCGCGACGAGCTTGGGGATGAACGTCAACGTCATTTCGTTGATCTGCGTCGCGGCCTGGAACAGGCTCACCACCAGGCCCGCGGCCAGCGCCACGAGCAGCAGCGGGGCGGACAGCATCAGTGTCATCTTCATCGCCTGCGTGGCGATGGTCATGACCATTTCGGGTGTCATGTCGGGGCTCCGCTCAGTTCATGAAACTCTGCGCCAGGGAACCCAGCAGCAGTTGCCAGCCATCGACCAGCACGAACAGCATCAGCTTGAACGGCAGCGAAATGGTGGCGGGTGGCACCATCATCATGCCCATTGCCATCAGCACACTGGCCACGACCAGGTCGATGATCAGGAATGGAATGAAGATCGTGAAGCCAATCTGGAATGCAGTCTTCAACTCGCTGGTCACGAAAGACGGCACCAGCACCGCGAACGGCACGTCGTCGGCGCTCTGCATTTCCGGCGTCTTGGCCATCTGGGCAAACATCGCCAGGTCCTTTTCGCGGGTCTGGCGCAGCATGAATGCACGCACCGGTACCGCGGCGCGTTGCGCGGCGGTTTCCAGGCTGATCTTGTTCTCGGACAGCGGCTTGTAGGCGTCGGTGTAGACCTTGTCGAACACCGGCGACATCACGAAGAAGGTCAGGAACAGCGACAGGCCCACCAGCACCTGGTTGGGTGGAGATGACGCCGTACCCAATGCGTTGCGCAGCAGGCCCAGCACGATGATGATGCGCGTGAAGCCCGTCATCATCAGCATGCCGGCCGGCAGGAACGACAGCGACGTCAGCAGGACCAGCGTCTGGATCGACAGCGACCAGGTCTGGCCGCCACCGGGACCCGGGCGGCTGGTCAGGCCAGGCAGTGACTGGGCCAGCGCGCTTTCGGGCGCGAGCCACAATGCCAGCGGCAACAACGCCAGCGCGGCGGTGCCGGCCACGCGCGACAGGCGCACGATGGGCTTCACGGGTTGCCGCTCGACGGCGGCGGCACGCGGCGAATTCATTTCTTGAGGTTTTCCTGCATGGCGCGCATCAGGCGCTCGCCAAAGCCGCCTTGCATCGGCTGGGACGGGTGCGAGGACGTGGGTGCGCCGCTGTCGGGCTGGGCCGGCAGAGTATGGAGCGGGCGGATTTCGTTGGGCGAGACACCGAGCACGAGCCAGGTGTCACCCACTTCCACGGTCACGATCTTCTGACGGGGACCCAGCATCAGGCTGCTTACGACCTTGATCGAGGCATTGCCGGTGCCATGGCGCACCAGGCCCACGCGACGCGCTACCCAGGCCATGGCCAGGATCAGCGCGATGACCGCGAACAGCCCCAATCCAGCCTGGGCCAGGCTGGCCCCGCTGCTGATGACCGGGGTGCTGCTGGCCGCGAAGTGACTCGCGGCGGCGCCGCTGGCGGGGTTGCCCGCCTGGGCGGTGCTCAGTACGACGTCAGCGGCCTGCGCGCCGGTCAAGGCAAGGCCCGCGAGGGCGATGCCGGAGGCAATGCGCGCGGCAGCTGCAAACCGGCGCGAGGCGGCTGTCATTTGTTGAGCTTCCGGATACGTTCGGACGGCGTGATGATGTCGGTCAGGCGAATCCCGAACTTGTCGTTCACCACCACCACCTCGCCCTGGGCGATCAGGTAGCCGTTCACGAGCACGTCCATCGGTTCGCCGGCCAGGCCGTCGAGCTCCACTACGGAACCTTGCGCCAGTTGCAGCAGGTTCTTGATGGGTACCTTGGTGCGGCCCAGTTCCACGGTCAGCTGCACCGGGATATCGAGAATCATCCCGATATCGTTGTGGAATCCGCTCGGCGCTTCTTGCGCCAGCGGCGGGAACACGGTGGAAGCCGCGGGCGTGGCGGCAGGCATGGCCTGTGCCGCCGGGGCGGTGGTCGCGGCCGGTGCGGCAGCGGGCGCCACCTGCTCGGCGCTGGTCTGCTCCGCCAGGGCGCTGGCCCAATCGTCCATCGGATCGACCGGCTTGTCCTGAGTGCCGTCAGTCATGATCGGTTTCCTTGTTGGAATCGCTGTCTTGGTAGTTGATCATTCGTTCCACGCGCAGTGCGTACTGGCCATTCATGGTGCCGAAACCGCACTGCATGACGGGCACGCCGTCGACCTTGCCGAAAATCTTCTCGGGCAGTTCGATCGGCAGCACGTCGCCCTGGCGCAGGGCCAGTACCTCGGCCACGGTGCTGCGGATGTGTGCGAATTCGGCCACCAGTTCGACTTCGGCGGCACGCAACTGGTTGGAAAGCTGGCCGAGCCAGCGCTTGTCCACCTCGACTTCGTCCTGCAGCGGATTCATCAGCAGATCACGCAGCGGCTCGATCATCGAGAAGGGAATGCAGATATGCAGTTGTCCGCCCACGGCGCCCAGTTCGATATGGAACGCGGTGGTTACCACGGCATCGTTCGGGCCGGCCACGTTGGCGAACTTGGTGTGCATCTCCGAGCGGACATAGTCGAACTCGATCGGATGCACGGTGCCCCAGGCCTGGCTGTAGCTGTTCAGCGTCAGGTCGAGCATGCGGCGGATGATGCGCTGCTCGGTCTGCGTGAAGTCGCGGCCTTCCACGCGGGTATGGAACCGGCCATCGCCGCCGAACAGGTTGTCGACGACCAGGAAGACCAGGTTCGGGTCATACACGAACAGCGCGGTGCCCCGCAGCGGCTTCATGTGGACCAGGTTCAGGTTGGTCGGCACGGGCAGGTTGCGCACGAAATCGCCGTACTTCTCGATCCTTACGGTGCCCACCGAGATGTCGGCGCCGCGGCGGATGAAGTTGAACAGCGCCGTGCGCAGCGCGCGGGCAAAACGCTCGTTGATGATTTCGAGCGTGTGCAGGCGGCCCCGGACCACGCGTTCCTGGTTGGCCAGGTTGTACGGCCGTACGCCGCCTTCCTCGACCACCGGTGCGCTTGCGGTTGGCGTATCGGCTTCGCCAGATACGCCTTTCAGTAGTTCGTCTACCTCGTCCTGCGAGAGGAACTTGTCGTAGGCCATCTAGTGTCCTGCCCCGTGAACGGCTGTAAGGATGAAACGGTCCATGTCCATCTTCAGGCGCCGCGCACGGCGCGGCGGCAGTAGAGGGAATCGGCGGGCAGTTTCATATCGGTTTGGCTCTGGGTTCGCGGCGCAGGTACGGCTTTACTGCACCACGAACGATGTAAACAAGACATCCAGCACTTTCTGCGGCGGCAGGCTCGGGGCAAACGGCTGGCTGATAGCCGCCTGGATGTCCTGGGCCAGCTTGCGCTTGCCTTCCACCGTGGCCAGGTCCGCGGGCTGGCGCGCCGAGAGCAGCAGCAGGATGCGGCTGCGTGCTTCCGGCTGGTACTGCGCCAGGCGGGCCTGCGTTTCCGCGTCACCCACCTTGAGCGACAGCCCGGTGTGCAGGAAACGGTCGCCGTCGTCGCTCTTCAGGTTCACGGTGAACGCATCCAGCGGCACGAAAATCGGCGGCGGCAGGACCGGGGCAGCCGGAGCCGCCGGCTGGTGATTGCCGCTGAGAACGCTGCCCAGTACGAAGCCGCCTGCGGCCAGCGCCACCACCAGCACGCCGCCGCCGATCAGCATCAGTCGGCCGCGCTTGCTCGTGTTGCCGCCGTTCTGGGAGGGGGAAAGCGTGTTCGCCATGAGATGCCTGTGTCGGAATGCCTGCAATTCTTCCCGAATCGCGGGCAAGCAAAGGGCCGATAAAAAGGGGGAAACCCGCTCAGCTTGGCCGTTTGAGCTGGTCGGGCATCGGGCGCAGGGGCGCATCGGCGCGCCATTTGCGCCTGCATGCTGGTTAACGATAAAGGGGCGCGGAACTTAAGACATCTATGACGTGTGAACCGCCGATGATAGGGCTGTATGGCGCATGCGGCACATTCAATGTGCGCGCGATGGCATGTCGAAGCACAAGGCTGTGTGGGGACGATGCGACGTCATTTCTGCAGGTTTGCGCAGTCTTGCAGCCGCCAACCGTTGCTGCGCCTCGTTTCATGTTGTTTAACTCTTATATAAGATATAAGACGTTTGATCTGAGTCCGTCTTCGGATTACAATCACGCGGCAACTGGAGGTTCTGCGCCACCAGTCCACAAGAGACAAGCCAGTACCGTTACAAACCCCTATTAACAGCAGGTTCCCATGCTTGATACCTATCGCGCCCATGTCGCCGAACGCGCCGCGCTTGGCATTCCTCCTCTGCCGCTGACCGCCAAGCAGACTGCCGAGTTGATCGAACTGATCAAGAACCCGCCGGCGGGCGAGGAGCAGGCCCTGGTGGACCTGATTACCTACCGCGTGCCGGCTGGCGTGGATGACGCCGCCAAGGTCAAGGCCTCGTACCTGGCCGCCGTGGCCCTGGGTTCGGAAAAGACTCCGCTGATCTCGCGCGCCCGCGCCACCGAACTGCTCGGCACCATGCTGGGCGGCTACAACATCTCGCCGCTGATCGAACTGCTGGACGACGCCGAAGTCGGTACCGTCGCTGGCGAAGCGCTCAAGAAGACGCTGCTGATGTTCGACGCCTTCCATGACGTGAAGGAAAAGGCCGACAAGGGCAACGCCAACGCCAAGTCCGTGCTGCAAAGCTGGGCCGATGCCGAATGGTTCACGAGCCGTCCGGAACTGCCGCAATCGCTGACGATCACCGTGTTCAAGGTGCCGGGCGAAACCAATACCGACGACCTGTCGCCGGCCCCGGACGCCACCACGCGCCCGGACATTCCGATGCACGCGCTGGCCATGCTGAAGAACAAGCGCGAGGGCGCTGCGTTCCAGCCTGAAGAAGACGGCAAGCGCGGCCCGGTGGCGTTCATCGAGTCGCTGAAGGAAAAGGGCAACCTCGTGGCCTACGTGGGCGACGTGGTCGGTACCGGTTCGAGCCGCAAGTCGGCCACCAACTCGGTGCTGTGGTTCACCGGCGAAGACATCCCGTTCGTGCCGAACAAGCGTTTCGGCGGCGTGTGCCTGGGCAGCAAGATTGCTCCGATCTTCTACAACACGATGGAAGACGCCGGCGCACTGCCGATCGAACTCGACGTGTCGCAGATGGAAATGGGCGACGTCGTGGAACTGCGCCCCTATGAAGGCAAGGCCCTCAAGAACGGCGCGGTAATCTCCGAATTCAAGGTCAAGTCCGACGTGCTGTTCGACGAAGTGCGCGCCGGCGGCCGCATTCCGCTGATCATCGGCCGTGGCCTGACCGCCAAGGCCCGCGAGGCACTGGGCCTGGCACCGTCGACGCTGTTCCGCCTGCCGCAGAACCCGGTCGATACGGGCAAGGGCTTCACGCTGGCCCAGAAGATGGTGGGCCGCGCCTGCGGTCTGGCAGAAGGCAAGGGTATCCGCCCGGGCACGTACTGCGAACCGAAGATGACCTCGGTGGGCTCGCAGGACACCACTGGCCCGATGACGCGCGACGAGTTGAAGGACCTGGCCTGCCTGGGCTTCTCGGCCGACCTCGTGATGCAGTCGTTCTGCCACACCGCCGCTTACCCGAAGCCGGTGGACGTGAAGACGCACCACACGCTGCCGCAGTTCATCAGCACCCGTGGCGGCATCTCGCTGCGCCCTGGCGACGGCGTGATTCACTCGTGGCTGAACCGCATGCTGCTGCCCGACACCGTGGGCACGGGCGGTGACTCGCACACCCGCTTCCCGATCGGTATCAGCTTCCCGGCCGGTTCGGGCCTGGTGGCTTTTGCCGCCGCCACCGGCGTGATGCCGCTGGACATGCCGGAATCGGTGCTGGTCCGCTTCAAGGGCAAGATGCAGCCGGGCGTTACGCTGCGCGACCTGGTCAACGCCATTCCGCTGTACGCGATCAAGCAGGACCTGCTGACCGTGGCCAAGCAAGGCAAGAAGAACATCTTCTCGGGCCGTATCCTTGAAATCGAAGGCCTGCCCGACCTGAAGGTGGAACAGGCTTTCGAACTGTCCGACGCTTCGGCCGAACGTTCGGCCGCCGGTTGCTCGGTGCGCCTGAACAAGGAACCGATCATCGAATACATCAACAGCAACATCACGCTGCTGAAGTGGATGATCGCCGAAGGCTACCAGGACCCGCGCAGCCTGCAGCGCCGTATCAAGGCCATGGAAGCATGGCTGGCCGATCCGAAGCTGCTGGAGCCGGACGCCGACGCCGAATACGCAGCCGTGATCGAGATCGACCTGGCCGACGTGCATGAGCCGATCGTGGCCTGCCCGAACGACCCGGACGACGTGAAGACGCTGGCAGATGTGGCTGGTGCGAAGATCGACGAAGTGTTCATCGGTTCGTGCATGACCAACATCGGCCACTTCCGCGCCGCTTCGAAGTTGCTGGAAGGCAAGCGCGACATCCCCGTGAAGCTGTGGGTTGCGCCGCCGACCAAGATGGACCAGAAGCAACTGACCGAGGAAGGCCACTACGGTGTGTTCGGCACGGCCGGTGCGCGTACCGAAATGCCGGGTTGCTCGCTGTGCATGGGTAACCAGGCACAGGTGCGCGAAGGCGCGACCGTGATGTCGACGTCGACGCGTAACTTCCCGAACCGTCTGGGCAAGAACACGAACGTGTACCTCGGTTCCGCCGAACTGGCAGCCATCTGCTCGCGCCTGGGTCGCATCCCGACCAAGGAAGAGTACATGGCCGACATGGGCGTGCTGAACGCCAACGGCGACAAGATCTACAAGTACATGAACTTCGACCAGATCGAAGACTTCAAGCAAGTGGCTGACACGGTGTCGATGTAATCGACGTCAGGTTCAAGAAGCCCCGATGCGCAAGCATCGGGGTTTTTTTTCGTCTATGCTCACCAGGGCTGACTGTGGTTCGTGGAGTCTATATAATTGCATGCAATATTGCATAACAAGCTCCAACATGAAAAGCATGTCCAGCCAGGAACTTAGCGGGATCGATATCCCGGCCCAGATTGCGCAGGAAACGCGCAAGCTGATCAATCGGGGAACCCTCTCCCCGGGATTGCAACTGCGGCAATCCGATCTGGCCGAGCGCTTTGGCATCAGCCGGGTGCCGGTGCGTGAAGCGCTGAAGCTGCTGGCGGCAGAGGGCATCATCGAGCACGATCCGAATCGTGGTTTTTTCGTGGCCCCGCTGTCTTCCGATGAAGCGCGTCAGCTCTACCAGATGCGCCATCTGCTGGAAGCGGAATTGCTGGCCAGCATCGAGTGGCCGACGCCGGCTCAGATCAAGTTGCTCAAGGCCCGGCTGGCGGAGCTTGAAGAACTGCTGGCCGAAGGCAAGCGCTCGGAATGGATCGAGCAGCACCGCGCCTTTCATGACGCGATCTTTGAACTGTCTCCCAACAAGGTGCTCAAGCGCGAGGCGCTGCGGCTGATGCGGCTGACCGATCGCTATCGCTCGCTGGCGGCCGACCATACGCTGCGCCGCGAGCATATGAGCGCGAATGTGGAGCAGAAACTGGTGAAGGCGCTAAGCACCAAGGACCGCCAGATGCTGCTGGATGCCTACGATCAGGGTCGCCAACTGGTGCTGACGGGTTTGATGGAAGTACTGGCAGCGCGAGGCGTATAAAGATCAGGCACCAGGCCACGCGCTCGCATCGCCAGTTTCGGTGGGATCAGAACCGATGCATCATGCCGATCTGTGCGACTGACTGGATCTTGCCGTTGGCCAGGATATTGCCGATCTCCGCGGCATAGGCGCCGTTGGTGCGCTGGTACACCCCGACCAGATAGATGGCCGTGCGCTTGGAGAAGGTATAGGTCAACTGCAGCGCACCCTGGTTGATGATCACGTTCTTGAGCAGCGCGTTGCCGTTCTCGTAGGTGTAGGTGCCGCCCAGGATCAGGTCGGGTGTCAGCTCATAGCCGATGCCAGCGGCCAATGCATAGATCTTGGCGCCGGTCTCGGTGTTGCGTGCATCGCTGTACATGCCGGTGATATCGAAGCCGTACACCTTGGTGCGCGCGCCGGCCAGCAGGTTGGCGATGCCGCCGTGCCCACCGGCCACCGCCGCGAACTTCTGCTCGGTATAGACCACCGCCGCCCGCGTGTCACCATTGCGGTAACCAATCACCGCGCTCTTGCCGGTATTGGCGGAGTTGTCGCCCGCCACCTCTCCGAGGCTGTACATCGCGCCGACCGAGAATCCCGCGAACTCGTCGCTCGTCACCTTGATGGCGTTCGACATGCGCTTGCCACCCACACGATCCCAGTTGATGGCCGACATGCCAACCGGCACACCATTCGCGTTGGTGATCGGCGCATATGGCGAACCGGAAATTCCCGCGGCAATCTGTGCCGGGCCCTTCAGGCCGAGCAGGTCCGCGCCGAAGCTGCCGGTGCGGAAGTTCAGCATGCCCCCGGCGATGCCGGTGGCCGGGTCGATCGCACCAATCAGGAAATAGTCGAAGGCGAAGTCATTCTGCTGGCCAAGGCGAAAGCCGCCAAGCCCGGTCTTGCGCAAGCCTACCCAGGCGGAGTTCTCGAACAATGCGCCGCGGGACTGCGGATCGAGCGAGCCGGTGCTGAGCGAGATCATCGAGTCCAGGCTGAACGATGCCTTCAGTCCCCCGCCCAGGTCTTCCGTGCCGCGAAAGTAGAACTTGGACGGATAGATGGCGGAGTCCTGCATGCGCACCTGCGAGTGGCCGCCATTGTCGCGGTAGATGGCGATGCCTTCGTCGAGCAGGCCGCCGATGGTTAGGCCGCTGGGCTGCGCGTGGACCGTTGCAGCGGCTCCAAGTAATGCGATGCCAAACGACAGGTATAGATATCTTCCTGCTTTTGTGGGTTGGCGAAAGAACATTGTGTCTCCTCTATTTTTGCTGTTTTATGGTGTTGCTGTGTTTAACTGCTGCTAATCGACTGCCTCCGGATTCCAGGACGGGATCCATAGCAGCTCTTGCGCCGAAGCTGGATGCGTCGATGCAAATTCCCCGTAGCTGCCGTGCGCGTAGAGCAGCGGCCTGGCGCGCTCATTGCGGATCTGTACGGCTTCGATCGCGCCGAACAGGATGCCGTGTGTGCCCACGTCCAGCGCGCTGGCGACCCGGCAATCGAAGCCGACCAGCGCGTCATGCAGCAGCGGCGCACCGGTAGACCGGCGATCCCAGCAACCTTGGGAGAATTTTTCCTCCGATGGCAGCGGGCTGGCGAAGCGGTCGGCAAGATAACGGCTTTCCAGCGCCAATACGTTCACGGCAAAGACGCCGGCTTTCTGGATGGCCTGGAACGACGCGCTGTTGCGGTTGACGCAGACCAGCAGGGTGGGCGGGTCTGCCGATACAGAGCAGACCGCCGTGGCGGTCAGGCCGCTGCGGGACCCGTCCTCTGCGCATGTCGTGATAAGGCACACGTGACCCGCCAGCGAGCGCATGGCAGTCTTGAACTCGGTCGTGCTGATGCTCATGACTTTCTCCTTCCGCTTTGGTCCAGCGATACGCCTGCCTGCATGCAGGCGGTTTCGCTTATGGGAAGACGCCTTCAGTTCCAGCCAAAGATGTCGAGGGTCGTCTCGCCAGCCTTGAGGCGCCGGCATTGCTCGGCTTCCGCCGCTTCGCGCGCCAATCCGGCATCGACCACCTTGCCAGCGCGGTCGCGCGGAATGCACACCACACCGTCGCCATCGCCAACGATCAGGTCGCCGGCATGTACGGTGACATCGCCGAACACGGTGGGTGCATTGATCCAGCCGCGTGCGCCGAAGTCCTTCCCGGTGCCGCGAATGCAGAGGCCGCGTGCGAAAACGGGAAAGCCGAGTTCTTCGAGCAGTATGCCGTCACGCACACAGCCATCGATGACCAGGCCGGCAAGGCCGCGTACCTGGCTGGCGGTGGACATCACCTCGCCCCAATAGCCATGCTCGAACGCATCGCTGACCGACGCCACCAGCACGTCACCCGGTTGCGCGGCGTAGATGGCGCGGTGCAGCCACAGGTTGTCGCCACCAGGCGCGTGCACTGTCACCGCCGGTCCGCACAGGCGGAAGCCGGGCGCCACCGGCTTGATCACGGAGGGCAGGGCGCCAATCTTGCCGCCGGCTTCATGCAGGGTGGCTGTAGGAATCACACGGGCAGCTTCGACGACGGCCGGGGCCGTGCGTGCGAACTCCAGTTGCGTGGTCTCGCGCGGGTCGATCCGATCGGTTCGGTCAATGGTGAGGCTCATGCCTTGGCTCCTTCGGTGCGCGTCTGCAGTTGGTGGTAGCGGAACTGTTTGCGCGCTTCGTCCAGGCGCATGCCGCCCGCGACCGCGGCGCGGATGGCACCCTCTGCGGCCTCGATCTCTTCCGCCACGGCCAGGATGCGTTCCTCATGCTCGCGCGGGATCGACACCAGGCCGTCCGCATCACCGCGCAGGATGTCGTGCGGCGCAACGCGTACGTCGCCGATGTTCACCGGGACATTGGTCGCTTCCACCTGCACGCGGTCCTTGCCCGTGCGCATCCAGTTGTCGCGCGAATAGACCGGGTAGCCAAGGGCCAGGCACAGGTGGACGTCGCGGTTGATGCCGTCGATGACCGTGCCGGCAATGCCGCGGCGATGGGCGATCTCGGTCATGATGTCGCCCCAGACCGTGGCATCGGTACGGCCGCCGTTGTCGAGCACGACCACATGGCCGGGCGGCACGTCGTCGATAAAGTCGCCAACCGTGCCCGGCGGGCTTGCCGCGGGACCGTAGAGAATGGTGAATGCACGGCCCGTCATGCGGAAGGCGGGGTCGCGTGGCTTGATCGAGCGGCACTGGCCAACGATGCCGAGGCGGTCCATCGCGTCGCTGATGGTGGCGGTGTCGAGCTTCGATGCACGCGCGACGTTCTGGTCTTCAATTTGTTGCGTTTGTTCCGACATGGCTTATTCCTTCAGCATGAATTCGTAGTTGCCGCCCATCACCTGGCTCATCGGCGTGCCGGCCAGTACGGCCTTGGCCATGCGGGCCTCGCGCGCGACGATGGCTTCGGCGGTCTCCAGCACACGTTCAATATCTGCCGCGGCGATGAAGATGACCGCGCTGCGGTCTGCCAGCACGTAGTCGCCGGGCGCCACATCGACGTCCCATACCTTGACCGGTACGTTGGTACCTTTCTCCACCACGCGGCCGCGCGCGGTGCGGGCCGTCAGCGAGCACGTGAAGATGGGGAAGTCCATGGCGCGCGCTTCGTCGATGTCGCGCACCGGGCCGTCGGCCACCACGCCGGCAATCCCCTTCACTTTTGCACCTAGCGAGAGCATGCCGCCCCAGCTGCCAGCCTCTACGCCGCTGCGTTGTTCCACGACGATCACGTCGTCGGGCCCGCCAGCCTCGATGGCGGTGGTCCCGAGGTGACGCGGCTCACCCGGTGGCGGTGCGCCGGTTCCGAGCTTGACCGTGATCGACCGGCCGGCAATGCGGGCTTCGCCGGCTTCCTGCCGCACGCCGCTTACCACGCCAGCCAGGCCAAGTTTGTCCAGGGCGTCGGAAACCGCGCAGCAATCGAGCCGGCGCAGGCGGTGTACATATTCGTTTGGCTTGGTCATCCATTTGTCTCCGTTTAGTTGGCGGGGCGCCAGCATGCGAATCCCATCGCATTGCCGGTACCGGCTTCGCTGCGATAGCAGGGCACGTAGTCGACTACTTCCATCTCGAAGCCGAGCTCATCCATCGCGCCGGCCACCGGAATCCAGTTCTTCACCTCCGAGGTGCCGGCCTGGAAGATCGCTTCGCCGAGTCCTTCTACCGGCGCGAAGTCGTGCGCGCGCATGCTGTCGAGGATCAGGCGGTCGACTGCCTCGTCAATCACGAAGTGCGTCAGCCCGCCCGAAGCGATGATCGCCACGCGGGCATCGCTGTCCCACGACCGGATCGCGCGGGCGAGCGAGCGTCCGAACGCATGGCAGCGACCGGCGGTGGGCTGGTTCGGTGGATAGAACGTGTTGATCAGTACCGGGACTGTCGGAATGACCTGGTCCTTCATCAACTGCCGGAACACGAAGCCGAATGCGTGAGGTGTTTCGGTGGCCGACAGGTGCTTCAGGGCGGTGACGTCGAAGTTGTCGGCCACGGCGGATTCGATCAGGTGCCGGCCAAGCGCCGGCACACCGGCGTAGGTTGCCTCCGCGGGCATGTAGCCGGGCATCGCGTGAGCCACGCCCGGAGGCAGCCGCGACAGCTTCTCGTCGCTGATCATGTTGTTGACGATGGTCTCGCCCCACATCACGCTGAAGGCGGGCACCAGCATGTCGTCGAAGATTTCCATCTGGTCGTTGCCCACGATCACGGCAACGTCCGGGCGGGCTTCGGCAAGGATTTGCCCCATGCGTTCGATGGCTTGCAGGCAGCGCGCGTGGCGCGCCTCCCAGACCTCGGGCGTGATCTGCGCGGCAAGGTTCTCCGATGCGCGCTCCCTGACCAGCTCGTCAAAGGTCCAGGTGCTGCCCTTGTAGTGATGCAGGCTGCGGCGATCATCGGGCAGGCGCGAGCCCCATGTTTGCGGCGGCGTGACCAGCATGGGCCCATGCGAGGTGCCCATGCCGAGTACGATTTTTGCCATGTTGTCTCCTCGTTTCGAATCGGGTCGTGCCAGACCGCTTCAGCGGTAGGCGGCCAGATCGAGGTTGAAGAGCTTTTGCGCGTTGCCGTGGAAGATCATGTCCTTGTCTTCCGGCGACAGCCAATCGAAGCCCTCGATAAAGGGTTTGATGTCGTCGAACGTGCGGCCGGTGGCCGGATTGACCTGCGAGCCCACGCCGGGGCACTCGGCACCAAACAGGCAGCGATCCGCACCAACGGTCTTGATCAGCAGGCGCAGCGATTCTTCCGAATACAGCACGGTGTCGTAGTACAGGTTGCGCATGCCGGCCAGGAAGTCGCGACCCGCGCGCGCAGCGCCGGACTGGAAGCGGCCGATCTGGTACGGAATGGAACCGCCGCCATGCGACACGAGGACCTTCAACGACGGGAAGTCCTTGAACACATCGGAGTTGACCAGGCCGAAGACGGCGATGGTCTCTTCATTGATGAAGTGGACGGTGTAGGGCGAACGTGCGGAATGCGAGCCGGTGGCATGGATATGCGCGGGGATGTCGAGTTCGCACAGCTTCTCGTAGAGCGGATACCAGTAGCGGTCGCCCAGCGGCGGCGCTTCCGAACCATTGTTCTCGAACGGATCGGGATTGAGCAGCACGCCGCGGAAGCCCAGTTCCTTCACGCAACGCTCCAGCTCCGGCAGCACCACTTCGATCGGGTCGCCGGCCACCTGTGGCAGGCCGCCCACGCCGATGAAGCGCTTCGGCAGCAGCTTCACGGTACGCGCGATGATGTTGTTGGTTTCTTCCGTGAACCAGTGCACGAGCTTGCCCGGCTTGGTGCTGTGCATCATCTGGAACGGACGCGGAGACAGCAGCTGGACGGTGGTGCCGGCGCGGTCGAGCAGGTCGATATGGCCGGCTGGGCCCATCTCCTTGCGATTGGCGTAATGCAGGATTTCCTCGTCGGTTACCGGCGGCATCTTGCGGCCGTGCTCGCCGCGATGCGACAGGATGTGGGCCTTGTAGACCCAGAGTTCGGCGGGAGGGCTGACGTGGCCGTGGCAATCAATGATCATGGGGTGTCTCCGGTGTGGATGAAATGACTTACAGATCGAGGACCAGTCGCTCGCCCTTGCAGCCCGAGCAGCAGATCATCATGGTGTTGTTGGCGGCTTTCTCCGGATCGGAGAGGATGGCGTCGCGGTGATCGGGAATGCCTGACAGCACGCGCGTCTCGCAAGCACCGCACACGCCTTCCTCGCACGAGTGCGCGACTTCGACGCCTGCTTCCCTGAGTACCTGCAGGATGGTCTTGCCACCCGGTACCTGCAGCGACTTGCCGCTGCGGCTCAGCTCCACGGTGTAGCCACCGTCCAGCGCGGCCTCCTGCTTCGCGGTGAAATACTCGACGTGGACCTGCGCCGGCGGCAGTTGCGCCGTGGCGGCCTCGAACGCAGCGAGCATCGGACCGGGACCGCAGCAGTAGAAGTGCGCGTCCGCTGGCTGGCTGGCCACCAGCGCCGCGATGTCGAGCACGCCGCCGGCTTCGGCATCGATATGCAGGTGCAGGTTCTCGTAGCCCTGCAGCTCTTCCAGAAAGGCGACGTCGACGCGGTCGCGGCACGAATAGACCAGCGTCATCGAGCGGCCGAGCGCCTTCAGCCGCCTTGCCATGCAAAGGACCGGCGTAATGCCGATACCTCCGCCAATCAGCACGGAATGCGAGGCGGCCTCGTCCAGCGGAAAGTTGTTGCGCGGTGGCTCCACGTCGATGACCACGCCGGGGCGCAACTGGTCATGCATGAAGCTCGATCCGCCGCGGCTCTTGGGGTCGCGCTTTACACCGACCTGATAGTGCCGCTGGTTGGGTCCGCCTTCGAGCAGCGAGTACTGGCGCACCAGGCCATTGGGCAGATGCAGGCCGATGTGGGCGCCGGGTTCGCTCGCGGGAAGGGCGTTGCCTTCCGGCGATGCAAAGGCGTAGAGCAGGGTGTCGCGGGCCAGGTATTGGACCGACTCCAGGCGCAGCTTCAGCAAGGCGCCCGCGGAGGAGGGCTGGTCGTTCATGTGTTGTCTCCAGTTACTGCAGTCACGGATTGACAGGGCGGTTGCCTGCCGGCGCCTGGTGTCCGAGGCATCGGCTTTGGATTCCGGCTGCCTCGTCGTTGACGCGTAATTCTTTTTTGCATATTATTTCGACTAACAAGAAAAAAGTCAAAGACTCTCGCGGCGAGACTTTTCGTCAGACCGGCACGACTGCACAAGTCACTGGTGAGAGAACGGCGGTGGCATGGTGTGGCGCAACGCACCGTCCGCTTCACATGAAATGGAGAACAAATTGATCGCAGTCCTTTCTTGCAATGGCGGCACGGTCACGCACGGCAGCGGCCCCGCCAACCAGCTTTTCGTTGCCACGCTGCACGGCATGCATGTCTTTGAACGGGCGGGGCAAGGCGCCCCCTGGAAGCGCAAGCGTTCCACGCTGGAGGACCGTCATGTCAGCGCATTGCTCTATGAACCGCAGTCGGGGTTGCTGTTTGCCGGCGCGCACGGCAAGGGCGGCATGTGGTGCAGCCGCGATCTCGGTCTGACCTGGGAGCCGCGTGGCAATGGCCTGAAGAGCGAGCACATCTACACGCTGGCGGCGCAGCAGCGTGACGGCAAGGTGGTGCTCTACCTCGGCACGGAGCCATCAGCGCTGTATCGCAGCGACGATCTCGGTGAAAACTGGGTCGAGGTTTCCGCCATGCTCGCCGTGCCGGACCAGGACAAATGGACCTTCCCCCCGCCGCCTCATGTGGCACACGTCAAGAACGTGGCCTTCCACCCGGCGCATCCGGAGACGCTGTATGTGTGTATCGAACAAGGCGCATTGCTGAAGACCACGGACGACGGCGCGAACTGGACCGAGCCGCGCAGCTATGAGTCCGAGCAGGACAAGTTCTATCACGACAATCACCGTGTATTGATCCGCCAGTCGAATCCCGCGCAGCTGTTCATGTGTGGCGGCGAAGGCCTGCACTACAGCGCCGATGCCGGCGAGACCTGGAAACACCTGATGACGCGCGCGGACCGCATCGGCTATCCGGACGCGATGTTCATCGACCCGCGCGACGAGAACGTGCTTTATATCGCTGGACCCGGCAACGCACCGCGCGAGTGGGGTGCCAAGCGCAGCGCGGACGCTACGGTGATGCGCAGCGAGGATGGCGGCGAGACCTGGCAAGAGATTCGCAATGGCATGCCTGCCGAGGTGATCGGCAATATCGAAGGCATGGGCCTGTATCAGTGGGGCAACGAGGTCATGCTGCTGGCTGGCACCGCGACCGGCGAGGTCTACGCGAGCGAAGACGGCGGCGAGCACTGGCAGACCGTGGATGACGCTTTGCCGCCGATCTCGAAAGGCGGCCACTACCGCTGGTTCCTGCGCGTGGACGAGCGCGAAAAAGTGGAAGACCGCATGCGCACCGGCACCTGAGCCTCCCCGGCGCAACCATTTCATAACGACAAGTATTTGCCACGCCGCTGCTATCTGGCATGCGGTGCGGCAGCGTACGTCCTCACACAGGAGACAAGACGTGAGCACATCCCCCCTGGCAACTACATCCGGCGTGGTGCCCGTGCTGGCCAGCCATGACGCCGCCATCGCCGCGGCACGGGCGCTGCATGAGCGTATCCGCGCCCGCGCCGAACGGACCGAAAGCGAGCGCATCGTGTCCACCGAGACCATCCGTGACCTGATGGACGCGGGCCTGTTCGGCGTTGTGACACCACGCATGTTCGGTGGCTCCGAGCTTGGCTTCGCCACACTGGTGGACGTAACCGCCGAGATCGCCTCGGCGTGCGGCTCGACCGGCTGGGTCTATGGCGTGCTGGCCGGCCATAGCTGGATGCTGAACCTGTTCCCGCTGCAGGCCCAGCGCGAAGTCATGAACGCCGATCGGGTGCTGACCGCGACCGTATTCCGCCTTGGCGGTACCGTTACAGAAGTCGACGGTGGCTATCGCCTGGTGAATGGCGATGGGCGCTTCTGTTCCGGTATCGACCATGTGCAGTGGGTCATCGTCGGCAATGCGGTGCAGCGCGAAGGCCAGCCGCCCGAACCGCGCTTCTTCGTGGTGCCGCGTGAGGACATCGAGATCGTCGACGACTGGTTCACCGCGGGCATGCGTGGCACGGGCAGCCGTTCGATCCGTATTGCCGACACGTTCATTCCCGCGCACCGCTCGGTGTCGGTGAAAGAAATGATGTCCGGCATGAGCGACGAGACGGGCTCGGTGCGTGCACCGATCTATCGCATGCCGTTCCACAACGTGACGCCGTTCTCGCTGGTGGGTGCGCCGCTGGGCATGGCGCGCGCAGCCGTACGTTCGTTCAATGAAGGGCTCGCCGCACGGCTTGCCACGTTTACCAGCGAACAGGTGGCGGAGCAGTCGGCCACCTTTGCACGGGTTGCGGAATCCGTGGCCGAGATCGATGCCGCGCTGGCCGTGGTGCGCGAGGATGCGCGGCGCGTAGACGGTGCCGACGACCCCAAGTCGATCAGCGAGCTCGACTGGGCCCGCATTCCGCGCGACTGGGCCTATGCCGCGCAGAAGTCGCGCTATGCCGTGAACGCGCTGTTCGAGGCTGCCGGTGGCTCGGGCATCTACAACGCGTCGGAACTGCAGCGCATCTGGCGCGACGTCAACTCAGCGGCACAGCACTTCGCCTTTACGTGGGACAGCGCCATGACTGGCTACGGCCGCGCCGCGATTGGCCTGGCGCCGTCGAAATTTGGTCCGAAAGGCCGCTGAGCGTCAGGCAAACGGAGACCGACATGCATGCCGACGACCTGATTTCCATCGACGACTACTCCGCCGCAACGCTGTCGTCCGTGTGCGACCGGATGGCGGTTTCACACGAGGTGGAGCACATGATCTACCGGGAGTCCGAACTGGACGAAGTCTGGCGCCTGCTCGACGCCGACGTCGCCAATGCCGCGCGTGACGGCCGCAGCGTGCCGCAAGTGCAGCGCCTCGAGGCCATGCGCTCGCTGGTTATCGAAGCACACGACCTGGTCGGCAACGACGGAGACACCGTTGCCGCACGGGAACGCCTGAGCCGCGCCATTGCGCTTCTGGACTGAACCTCCGGACGCCGGCGCGCATTGAAGTATCCCCACACAGAAGACACACCGATTCAAGGATAGGAGGAACCATGCTTACTCGCGAAGACAACGATGTGCTGACCCAGGTCGGCCGTGGCACGCCGACGGGCGAACTGATCCGACGCTTCTGGATTCCGGCACTGCTGGCATCCGAGATCGCCGAGCCCGGTGGCAAGCCGGTGCGTGTGCGGCTGCTCGGTGAAGACCTGGTGGCGTTCCGCGACACCGACGGCAAGGTTGGCCTGCTCGACGAACAATGTCCGCACCGTCGCGCCTCGCTGGCGCTGGGCGACAACTCCGACGGCGGCTTGCGCTGCCTCTATCACGGCTGGAAGTTCGCCACCGACGGCACCTGCCTGGATACGCCCACCGAGCCGTCCGGTTCCGCGTTCTGCTCGCGCATCCGTGCGCAGGCCTATCCGACCCGCGAAGCCGGTGGTGTGATCTGGACCTATATGGGGCCGGCGGCGGAACAGCCGCAGTTTCCGGAGTTCGAGTGGCTGTCGTACCCCGCCGTCAACGCGGTGCCGTTCAAGGTGCTGGAAGACTGCAACTATGCACAGGCCGTGGAAGGCACCATCGACTCGGCACACGCCGGAGTGTTGCACCGCGAGCAGCCGTGGAGTGCACCCGCCAAGTACGACCACGAGCGTGACCTGCAGCCGAAGATCGAGGTCGAGTACACCAAGTACGGGCTGCGCTATGCGGGCGTGCGTAACTTCCGCGAGGAAGGCAAGCTGCATGCACGCGTGACCGAGGTGGTGCTGCCGTTCTTCACGCTGATTCCGCCCGATGGTTTCGGCGTGCGCAAGAACCGTCGCATGGCCAACGCATTCGTACCGCGCGATGATGAGTCGACCTGGCACATCCAGTGGTTCTTCGACGAGACCCAGCCGGTGGATGTCGACTACCGGATCGAGGAGGGTGGTCACTGGGTCGACGAGAACTTCCGCAAGCTGCTCAACGTCGACAACTGGTACAAGCAGGATCGCGAGCTGATGAAGACCGGCTCGATGTCGGGCATCAAGGGCATCCTGACGCAGGACCACGCGGTCAGCGAGACCCAGGGCCGCATCCTGGACCGCACCAAGGAACATCTGGGTACGTCGGACGTGGCAGTGGTGGCATGGCGCCGCCAGATGATCCGTACCGCGCGCGGGCTGGCCGAGCGTGGCGAGGTGCCGAGCGTGCTGACTGCGCCAATCCCGTTCCCGCAGATCCGTGCAGCCACGCTGATCTTCAGCAACCAGCGCACCTGGAAGCAGGAAGTCCCGCTCAACCCCGACGTGGCGTTGACCGCCTGACGTGACGATGCTGATCGACAGTCATGCCCACGTGTCGCCCGTCTGGTACGAGCCGGTTGAAACGCTGCTCGGCCAGATGGCGCGTCACGGCGTGGAGCGCGCGGTGCTGACCCAGATGATCGGGCAGGTGGACAACAGCTACCAGTTTGCCTGCGTGCAGGCACACCCGGGCTGCTTCGCCAACGTGGTGTGGGTCGACCCGGCGGCACCCGATGCGCCGGAGACCGTGGCGCGGCTGGCGGCGCAAGGCGCTGCCGGCGTGCGCCTGCGTCCCGGCGCGCGGTCGCCGGGCACCGATCCGCTTGCGATCTGGCGGGCGGCGCAGGCGTGCGGGCTGCCGGTCAGTTGCGTTGGCAATGCCGAGGCCTTCACGGCGCCGCCGTTCGAGGAGCTACTGCAAGCGCTGCCTGCGCTACCGGTCGTTCTCGAGCATCTTGGCGATACCAGCAAGCCGATGCTGACAGAGGCGGACGGTGAACTGCGCTACACGGTATTGCGGCTGGCCCGCTTCGACAACGTCAGCCTCAAGGTGCCGGGCTTCGGCGAACTGCTGCCGCGCGACCCGGCGGCGCTGCAAGGCGGCCGTACGTTCGGCGGTGCGGCCGCTGCGTTGCTGGAGTCCGCCATCGCCGCATTCGGTGCGCACCGGCTGATGTGGGGCAGTGATTTTCCCGTGGTAAGCAGCCGCGAAGGCTACGGCAATGCGCTGGCGCAGGTGCGGGAATGCCTGCTCGACCATTCCGCGCAGGTCCGCGATGCAATGCTGGGCGGCACCGCACGGCGCGTGTTCTGGAAGGAAACCTAAGATGACCAGGAAAGTAATGGCGGCCGTCAAGACCGATGTCGAGACGACCGAATTGAGAGAGTTCGACTACCCGCAGGTGCAGCCGGACTCCGGCATCCTCAAGGTAGAGGCGAGCGGCGTGGGCGGCAGCGATCCCGAGACGTACCGCAAGCCCGGGCACGCGCCCGTGATCATGGGGCACGAGAACGTTGGCACCATCGTCGAGCTGGGTCCGATTGCGCAGCAGCGCTGGGGCGTCAAGGCCGGCGACCGCGTGGCACTGCATGAGTACCTGCCGTGCTGGCATTGTGAATGGTGCATGAAGGGGGACTTCCGGCTCTGCATGGAAGTCGACTTCTTCAACGTGAAGGACCGGCTCAACACGCTGCGTTTCGGCATGTCCACCTGCAGTATCGCGCCCCATCTGTGGGGCGGGTACGCGCAATACATGCATCTGCCGCTGAATACGGTGATGCATGTCATCCCCCCGGACATGCCAGCGGCCCATGCCACGCTGGCGGTGCCATTCGGCAACGGTGTGCAGTGGGCTTGCAACGATGGCGGCGCCGGGCCGGGCAAGACCGTGCTGGTGTTCGGGCCCGGCCAGCAAGGCCTGGGTTGCGTGCTTGCGGCAAAGGCGGCGGGCTCGCTTGTGGTGATCCTGGCCGGCATGACGCGTGACCGTGCCCGGCTCGATCTGTCTCGGCGGCTGGGGGCCGACCTCGCCATCGACGTGCAGAAGCAGGATCTCCATGCCGAGGTCATGCGGCTGACGAAGGGGCGCGGCGTAGATGTTGTGGTCGATACCACCGGCGACCCCACGGGCGAAGTGGCGCAACTGGCCGTCGAGCTGGCTGCCAAGGGCGCATACCTGAGCCTGAACGGGCTTGAGCAGAGCGTGCCGATTGCGGAAATCAAGAAGCGCTACCTGACGGTGCGCGCACCGCGCGGTCGCAGCTATGCCGCAGTGGATCTGGCCCTGCGCTACATCGCGTCGGGCAAGTATCCACTCGATGAGGTGTGCTCCCATACGTACGGGCTCGCGCAGACCCATGAGGCGATCCTGGCCACGGCCGGCCGGGGTGTGGAAGGCGCTATCCACGTAACGGTGGATCCCTGGAAGTGATCTTGCCGAACCTATGGCAACCCCGGGGCAACCCCGGGGCAACCCCATGGCAACCCTATAACGAGGAGACTTTAACGATGATCGACAGTCACGCACACCTGATTTCCGCCGACGTGGAACGGTATCCACCTTCCCCGCTGAGCGGCGAACTGGAACCTGGCGCGCTGGACAACCCCGTCACCGTGGAGCGCCTGCTGGCACTGATGGACGAGCAGGGCGTGGAGCGCGCGCTCGCCGTGCAACGTGCGCATCTCTACGGCTTCAACAATGCCTATGTCTGCGATGCCGCGGCGCTGCATCCGGACCGCTTGCGCGCGCTGTGCATGGTGAACGCGCTGGACCCGGACATTCGCAAACAGGTGCGCCACTGGGTGGGCGAACGCGGTGCCGTCGGCATTCGCATGACCGAACCGGCCAAGGGTTCGGATCCGTCCTGGTTCGCATCGCCCGAGGCCATGGCGGCATGGGAGACCGTAGCGGAATTCGGTGGCTCGGTGCGGCTGCATTTCTATCGCTGGAACCGGCTCGCATGTCTGGCGGCGCTGAAGCCGGTGTTGGCCGCATTTCCGCAGACGACGGTCGTGCTCGATCACTTCTCGAACATCGTGGGCGAATCGGGCGCGCCCGACCATGGCGTCGATGCGGCATTGCTGGAGATGGTCGAGCATCCCAATGTCCATCTGCTGTACTCGATGATCAATCTGGGCAAGCTGGCCGCGCAGCAGATGTCCGCGGCGCCAATGGTCGAGCGCGTGGTGCGCGAGTTTGGCGCGGACCGTGTGATGTGGGGTTCAGACATCGCGCAGTCGAAAGGCACGTATGCCCAGATGGTTGCGCTGGCACGCGAGTCGGTGTCGCTGCTGTCGGAAGCCGACCAGCGCAAGGTGCTGCACGAGACCGCACGCACGGTGTACTGGGGCGGGCGTTGATATGGGCCGGCGCGAGGTATTTTCCCTGCCTGCGGCGCCAGCCTTACGTGCGACCGACGTCGATATCCCGTCGCGGCTCGCGGCCGAGCTCCGCGAACTGATCAATGACGGCAAGCTGTCACCGGGACAGCAGTTGCGGCAGCAAGACCTGGCCAGGCGCTTCGGCATCAGCCGTGTGCCGGTCAGGGAAACATTGAGCCTGCTGGTGGCTGAGCAAGCGGTCTGCCACGATCCCAATCGCGGATTCCACGTCGCGCCACTCTCCGGCAGCGAGGCGCGACAGCTCTATCGCGTGCGCCATTTGCTGGAAACCGAACTGTTGTCGACGGTGCGCTGGCCCACTGCCGACGAACTTGCCGACCTGCGAGCGCGCCTCGCGGAACTTGACCGCTGCCTGGCGGATGGGGCGCGCGCCGCGTGGGTGCACGCGCATCGCGAATTCCATGGCGCCATCTTCTCGTTGTCGCCGGACTGGGTGTTACGGCGTGAAGTGATGCGCCTGATGCGTCAGACGGACCGTTACCGGGCGATGGCCCCACCTGCGTTTGCCGGATATCGCTTCCCTGCCGATCCGGAACACCATCTGGTGGATACGTTGGCCGTGCGGGACCGCGCTGCACTACTGGAGGCCTACCGGAGCGACCGCAGCACGGTGGAGACACACCTGCTGGCGTCGCTGGCCGCGCGCGGCCTCTGAGATGCGCGGTCTTCCGACTGGATCGTAACGGGGTTTACCCCGGGACCCGTCAAAAAGGATTGAAGCGATCCGCTTGGGTGTATAAGATTCGCAATACTAAATTGAATAACATTTTGACTGACGACCAGGCTGGATCACTGGCCAGGCGATCAGTACAAAGAAACACCTTCTGACACAGCGGCCCATGTCGCCGCTGGCAAAGAGTATGTAGCCCCCTTGCCGGTCGGTACACCGCTGGCAAGAACATAACTACTAGAAGGAGACAAACGTGCACAAAAGACTTGCCGGCGCAGCGCTTGCCGGATTGCTACCCCTTGCTGCTTCCGCCAGTAGCGTGACGCTCTACGGTGTTGCGGACAGTTTCGTCGGGTACTTTCGGAACTCGGAGCACAGCGTGACGAGCTTGAACAGTGGTGGGCTTGCCGGGTCACGCTGGGGGTTGCGCGGCGAAGAGGACCTGTCCACCGACCTGAAGGCGATCTTCGTACTCGAAGGTGGCTTCAATATGGACACTGGGACCACTGCGCAGGGTGGACGGCTGTTCGGCCGCCGCGCAACGGTCGGCATGCGCAGCAACAGCGTCGGCGAATTGGCGGCTGGCCGCCAACCGACGCCTGGCTACGATTTTTCTTCGACGTTCGATCCCGTACTGATGGCTCCCGGTTCCGTGGTCGCATCGCTCACGGGTGAGTCGAGCAACCCGTGGATGTTCAATCCGATCAACGATCCGGCGCGGTCCGATAACGCGATCCGCTACAACTCGCCGAGCTTTGGCGGCCTCACGGTTTCGGCCGCGCATGTTTTCAGCGAGAACACCGGCACGCCGGTCAACCGCAACTATGACGTGGTCACGCTGCTCTATTCGCGCAACAAGCTCACAGCCGGCTATGGTTTCGCACGCGCCACGGGTACCACCAACCTGACGCCCGACACCAGCCGACAGCTCGAGCACGCATTCGCCGCATCGTATGAAACGCCTTGGGCAACGCTGTATGGCACGTACCAACTGCGCTATCGGCTTGGCGCCGCGCACGATACCGCCTGGCAAGTCGGTTCGACCATTCCCGTCGGCGCCGCCGGCAACCTCAAGTTCAGCTACGGCATGCGCGACAGCGGCGTGCCGGATGGCCAGCCTTCCACGACTGCAACGGCGGACGTGCGCGCCTGGGCCATCGGCTACACCTACGACTTATCCAAGCGTACGACGCTGTATTCCTTCTTCAAGCGACTCGACAACCGTGGCTCGTCCAAGCAGACGATCTACCCGCCCGGCGGCCTGGTTGCGCCGACCCAGCTGAAGGAAAGCGTCAACGCGTTTGGCATTGGCATGTATCACCGCTTCTGAGTGCCCAGCCCGGAAGCGTGTCACGGCGCCGGCCTGTGGTCGGCCCGAAAACACCCAATCCACAACACACACCTGGAGTAAGAAAAATGTTCCTTCGCAATTGCTGGTACATGGTCGGATGGTCTACGGACTTCAACGCGGATGCCATCGTGCCCTTTACCCTGATGGACGAGCCGCTGGCGATCTACCGCAAGACCGACGGAACCCTGGCTGCGCTGGAGGACCGCTGCTGCCATCGCCTGGCACCGCTGTCGGTGGGACGCAAGGAGGGTGACGAACTGCGCTGCATGTACCACGGCCTCAAGTTCGCGGCGGACGGACGTTGCACCGAGGTACCGGGCCAGGACCGCATCTCGCCGCGCGTCTGCGTGCGCGCCTATCCGATCGTGGAGAAACACGGCGCGGCGTGGGTCTGGATGGGCGAGCCGGAGAAGGCCGACGAGGCGCTGGTGCCGCCAATCATCGGCCCGGACAATGCCGAATGGGCGATGGAATGCTCGACCTTCGACATGGACGTCAACGCCGAGCTGATCTCCGACAACCTGCTCGATCTCTCCCATGCCCCGTTCGTGCATGAGGCAACGTTCGGCGGCAGCGATCCGGTCGCGCTCAAGATGATGAAGGAGAGCGAGACCAAGCGCGGCGTGACCCAACTGGAGCGCGGCGTGCTGGCCGACCGCTGGCAACTCGGCCGTCAGTCGAATCCGTACTTCGGCGCGCGCCCGTGCGATGACCGTGTGGTCAGCCTGTTCCTGGTGCCGGGGGTGTTCATCCTGACCATCACCTCGTATGAGCCGGGCGTGCTTCAGCGCAACGAGGGCGATGAAGTGTCCGAGACGCCGATCTTCAAGCGCTGCACCAGCCAGATGATCACGCCGATCGGCAAGAACAAGTCGCGCTTCTTCTTCAATTTCGGGCCGTGGGCTCCCGCCGCCGATCTTAAGGATCACTGCTTTGGCATTGCCGATGCGGCATTCCAGGAAGACAAGGCGATGATCGAAGCCCAGCAGGACATGATCCACCGCTCGCCGGACCGCAAGTACGTGCTGCTGCCGATGGACCAGCCGATCGTTCGCTACAACGAGATCTACGCGCGCCTGCTGAGCGCAGAGCAGCCGGTTGCCGAGCCGGCCTGATCCGCTCCACCCGCAGAGTTTCGAGACGACAAGATGGAACAGAATACACATGCAGTGAACTGGTCGCCGCCCGCATGGGACGACGAGGCCGACATGGTGGTGGTCGGATATGGCGGCGCCGGCGCGAGCTTCGCGTTCGCGGCTGCCGAAGCCGGCGCGGACGTGCTGGTGCTGGAAAAGGGTGAGCGCGGGGGCGGCAATTCGGTCTGCGTCGCGGGCGGCCTGATCATGACGTCCACCGACGAGGCCAGCACGTTCGACTATATGAACTGGCTATGCGCGGGCCAGACCGACGAGTCCGTGCTGCGTACATTCGTGGCCGGCCTGAAGGATATTCCCGCGTTCCAGCACAAGCTGGAATTGCCGCTGAAGGACAATCCGAAGCCGTTCGCCGCACCGGGTTTCTTCCCCGAGTTCCCGGGCGCGCCCGGTGCCGCGAGCATCCACGGCATGAGCGTGGTGGCCGCGCCTGGTGGTGCGGGGCTGTACAACGCCATTGCCGCCGTGGCCGAGAAGCATGGCGCGCGCGTGCAGTGCAATACGGCGGTGACGCAACTGGTGCAGCATCCGGTATCGCGCGCGATTCTTGGCGTGACCGCACGTACGGCCGATGGCCGCACCATCGCCGTCAAGGCACGCAAGGCGACGGTGCTCGCCAGCGGCGGCTTCGAGTTCGACGAGCAGATGTGCCGTCAGTACCTGACGCCGTGCCCGATCCACTTCCTCGGCAGCCCGAACCTGACCGGCGACGGCATCCGCATGGCCCAGGAAGTGGGTGCGCAGCTCTGGCACATGAATGCCGTGGCAGGCCCGCTCAACTGGGGCATCAAGGTCGATGGCGCGCGCGTGTACGTGACCTACGACCTCAACAAGGTGGCCGGCTTTGGCTATAACTCGGGTGCTTTCAAGGATGGCGGCAGCCTGATCTGGGTGAACCGCCAGGCGAGTCGCTTCCACAACGAAACCACCGATACCGCCGACGTGCGCCACGGCCTCGGCAACCGGGCTACCTGGCTTGCCACGAATCCCGATGTGCCCGAGTTCGTCAATGTGCCGGCCTTTCACATCTTCGACGAGAAGGTGCGCGCCGGCGGCGCAGCCATGACGACGCTGAATTCCCGCACCCCGCCATGGAGCCAGGACAACCTTGCCGAACTGGAGCAGGGCTGGATCATCAAGGCCGACACGCTTGAGGAACTGGCATTGAAGTGCCGCTGGGATGCGGAGCCAGGGGCATGGTCGGCCGGGCATCTGGACCCCGAGGCGCTCAAGGCCACGGTGGCGCGCTACAACGAGCAATGCCGTGCCGGCGAGGACACGGACTTCGGCCGCAAGAACTTCCTGGTTCCGCTGGACCTGGGTCCGTACTACGCGATCGGACCGATGCTGCCGACCTTCCTCAATACGCATGGCGGGCCCCGTCACGACGCGCGGCAACGGGTGCTGGACCAGCGCGGTGCGGCGATTCCCCGCCTGTACGCCATCGGCGAGTGTGGCTCCCTGTGGGGACCCTACTACAACTCGATGGGCGATATCGCGGAGTTCATCGTTTCGGGTCGCACCGCCGCACGCGCTGCGCTTGAGGAAGCCCCCTGGGACCGCTGACACCACTGCCGCCTGAACAACGAGAGTTCGAGAGAACCGCAAACCGGAGACAACCATGTTGGAAAGCCCCACCACAATCCAGGCGCCACCGCGCACCGCCGCAACCGCCGCGGCACCGGTGCACGCGCGATCGGCAATAGCGCCCGGCGGCTGGGCAGTGCTGTTCGTGCTCACGCTTGTCTATATCGTGTCGTTTATCGACCGTGGCGCGATCTCGCTGGTCGTCGGACCCATCAAGGAGGATCTCGGGGCCACCGACCTGGAAATCAGCTGGCTGCTCGGGCTGTCGTTCATGCTGCTGTACAGCGTGCTCGGCATTCCAGCCGGCTACCTGGTGGACCTGTATCGCCGCAAGTACCTGCTGAGCGGCGCAATCCTGATGTGGTCCGGCGTGCAGATGCTGTGCGGGCTGAGCAATACCTACTGGCACCTGTTCCTCGCGCGCATCGGCCTGGGCGTGGGCGAGGCGATGTTGCCGCCGGCGGCTTCGTCGATGATCCGCGATGCCTTTCCGCCGGAACGGCGCGGGCTCGCGTTCGGCATCTACAACATCGGGCCGCTGTTGGGGAGCGGGCTGGCGCTGGTGCTTGGCAGCTTCCTGCTCACGTTCGCGGCCAGCGGCAAGCTGGCGGGCGTGCCAGTCCTGGGTAGTCTGAAGCCGTGGCAATTCGTGCTGATCGTGCCGGGCCTGCTGGGCGTGCCGCTCGCCGCCTTGATGCTGCTGCTGCGCGAGCCGCCGCGACGCGATGCGGTCGCGCAGGCAGATCGGGTCACCTACCCGGATGCATTGCGCTTCGCATGGCGGCACCGTGCCGTCTATGCACCGCTGTGGATCGCCATCTGTCTGTATGGCATTGCCATTGGCAGCCAGCTCGCGTGGCTGCCCGAGATCATCAACCGGTCGATGGGCATCGCCCGCCCCGAGATCGGCAAGACGCTTGGCGCGATCAGCGTGGTGGCCTCGCCGCTCGGCCTGCTGTTCTTCGGCAGCGTGGCCGACAAGTTGCAGAAGCGCTGGAGCGATGCACCGGTGCGCGTCGCGATCGGCTCGACCGCGGTGGCCGCGCTCATCACCGCGTGCTTCCCGCTGATCCATAGCGCGCAACTCGGCGCCATCGCCTACGGCGCGCAGACCTTCTTCTTCGTGATCTTCGCGGTTGCCGGCGGCGCAACCATGGCCAATTTCACGCCGGGCAACATGATGGGCAAGCTGACCGCGCTGTATTACCTGATCACCAACCTGCTCGGACTCGCGCTGGGCCCAACCGTCTGCGCGCTGGTGGCGCGGCTGTTCTTCGATGGTCCCAACGCGCTCGGCCATGCGTTCGTGGTGTGTTACGTGACGGCCGTCGCAATAGCCATCTGCCTGCTGTGGCGGGTTTCCGGCGCGCTTCGCGTGGCAAGCCTGCGCACCGCCTGACCCACGTCACCTATCACCCATCACGTCATCGTTTGACTGCCGATAAGAGGGAAATCGATCATGCACGCCGCTGAAAGAGCACCATGGAAGTATCTGATCCTGTGGCTAAGGCTTTACTTCGCCATTCACTACCTGGCTTCCGGCCTGAACTTCGTCATCTTCAACTTCGTTCCGGATTTTAGCCACGCCGGCAAGGTGGGCCCATATCTCCACGCCATGACGGATATCGGCTTCTATCAGGTGATCAAGTACCTCGAAGTGGTGCTGGGCACGATGCTGCTTTTCAATCTGGCGGTGCCACTGGCGTTGATCGTGATGGCCGGCGTAAGTATCACGATCGCCTACCTGAACCTTTTCATTTCTCCGGCGCCGCGGCAGCTGTTCACGGGGATCCAGGAGCTGCTGCTCAACGGATCCCTGCTACTGGCGTACGGCGGTTACTACGCGAACTTCTGCCGCGTCAGGGCACGGCCATTCTGGTTCTGGGACGGCTTGTCACATCCATCACGCGCCGAAACAAGAGGATGAATTCCATCATCAGGACGGAGTGTTCCTAAAGCTTCGTTCATGAACAGCCGCCCGATGGGCCTTGCGTTGCCGATCCGGCGGCAGGAGAGAAACGTGATCAAGAACTTTGTCATTGTTGTTGCAGTGATCGTGACGACGATACTCATCGTCATGGTGGCTTCTACCAGCTTCGGTGCAAGACCGCTGCGGATTTACGACTACGGTCCTCCGCTGGCCGCGGGCCTGGTTGCCGTGATTGCGCTGCTGCTTGACGCCAGAAGAAAGTGATTGCATGGCAGCACATTGCCGCGCCTGTCCCGAGGACTGTGCGGCGCGATGACTGCCCACCAACCCTACACGAACACAGACCATGAAAATCACGAAAGTCGAGTGCATCCCGGTATCGATGCCGCTGAAGAAGCCGCTGCGATTGCCGAATGTCACCATTACCAAGCTCGATACGCTGCTGCTGCGCTTGCATACCGATACGGGCCTGGTAGGTATCGCGGAATCGGGCGATACGTCGTCCTGGTATCGCGGTGAAAGCCAGGCCTCGATGGTCGGCATGATCTGCGACATCTTCGCACCGCGCATCCTGCTTGGCGAAGATCCCTGCAATATCGAGAAGATCGTCGGCGCAATGGACACGCTGGCGCGCGACAACAACCAGGCCAAGGGGCTGGTTGACTGCGCGCTGCACGACCTCAAGGGCAAGGCATTGGGCGTGCCGGTCTATCAGTTGCTCGGCGGCCGCACGCGCGAGTCGGCCCCGCTGGGCTGGGTGCTTTCGGCGGGCGATCCGCAGAACGTGGCCGAAGCCGCGCTGGCCGCGCGGGAGGCCGGCTTCGTTGCCTTCAAGCTGAAGGTGGGGCGTGGCACGTTCGACAACGACGTGGCGACGGCTGCGGCCGTACGCGAAGCGCTTGGTCAGGGCGCGCGCATCTGCCTCGATGCCAATGGGTCATGGAACTACGAGCAGGCACTACGCACCATTCGGCGCCTGGACGCCTACGGGCTCGACTTTGTCGAGCAACCGCTGCCGCATTGGGATATCGAAGGCCTCGCGCGCCTGCGCCAGCGTATTGAAACACCGCTGTATGCCGACGAGGCCGCGCAGGAATTGCATCACCTGAAAGAGATCGCGGAACGGCGCGCTGCCGACGGCGTGATCCTGAAGGTGCAGAAGGTTGGTGGCCTGCTCAAGGCACAGCGCTTCCTGGCGGTGGCGCAGATGTTCGATCTTCCGGTGATGTGCAGCACCCTGATCGGTTCGGGGGTGGAAGCCTGTCCGACCGCCCACCTGTGGGTGGCAAACCAGTGGGCCTGCCAGTTCATCAGCGAGAGCACCGGACCGCTGGCCGTGCATGGCGTATGGAACAGCGCCGACATTCCGCATGGTGCGGACCTCGCACTGCAGGGCGCGCATTTCCATCGCGGCCACGTATCTCCCGGCGACGGCCCGGGCCTCGGGGTGGAACTGAACGAAGCGTTGCTCGCGCAGATCCGTACCGAGGGCCGTCCGGCGCGGGTGGTTAGCCTGTAGGGATATTGACCCCGCCAGGATTTTTCTTTTCGGCTTGAATCAAGGAGGCAAGACATGAGCAGGGCCAATCAATCCCCATGGAAATACGTGATCCTGTGGCTCCGGATCTATTTTGGCGCCCACCTGTTTTACTCGGGCGCGCGCTTCATCCTGACTTCGTATGTTCCGGAGATTCCAGGGCCCGGCGGCGTCTATGTCGAAGCGGCGCAAGGCATCTACATCTTCCAGATCGTCAAGTACCTGGAATGCGTGTTCGGCATCATGCTGCTGACCAATCGCGGCGTGCTGCTGGCGCTGATGCTCGAGATGCCGGCCACGGTCAACATCTTCTGGCTCAACACCTTTATCGTCGCCACGCCGCGCCAGCTGTTCACGGGGCCGCAGGAACTGTTCATGAACGGCGTGCTGTTGCTGGCCTACGGCGGCTACTTCGCCACGGTGCTGCAGGCAAAGGTGGAGCCGATGTGGCTGTGGGACGGGTTGAAGAAACTGGCGCGCACGCGTGATGGCGCAAATGCGGCCCCGACTGGCGTGCAACGCGCCGATGCCTGAGCAGGAGACAAGGATGAGAAAGGATATGTGGATTGGCGTGGCGATCTGTGTGCTGCTGTCATTGGCGGCTTGCATCGGTTCCACGGGACTTGGCTATGCGGAATATCGTCCGCTGCGCAACTTCGACTACTTCGCCCTGACATTCTCCTGGGTGTTCCTGATCGTTGCGCTGATCAAGGACAGTCGCGGCGGGAAATCCTGAATCCTGCTGCGGCATGGCCATCCCGCGCTCCGATGAGCACGGGATGCATCCGGCAGGGCCGCATTGGAGATGTGCGGCCCTGCCGTGCCCACCCGGGCGGGTGCCATGCAGGCTGGGGTTCAGCCGGTGTACGGTCGAATGGACCTGTCCTGAGCGGTGGTGTATCGTCTGCCGCAGACCATGGCCACCGCAAGAATTGTGAATACTCCCGAATTGAAGGGCGTCGATCTGCCTGCCCAGATCGCCGTGCAGATCCGCAAGCTGATCAACCGGGGCGTGCTGGCACCGGGCCTGCAACTGCGCCAGTCAGAGCTGGCCGACCGGTTCGGCATCAGCCGCGTACCGGTGCGCGAAGCGCTCAAGCTGCTGGCCGCCGAAGGCATCATCGAGCATGACCCCAATCGCGGATTCTTTGTCGCGCCGTTGTCCACTGACGAAGCACGGCAGTACTACCGCTATCGGCTACTTCTCGAGCGCGAACTGCTGAAGACCGTAGCGTGGCCGGACGACGCGCAGAAGAAGGCGCTGGAGTCGATGCTGAAGAAGCTGGATGCCTACCTCGATGGTGGGCAGCGCGCGGAATGGATCGACCAGTACCAGGACTTCTACTCGTTCGTGTTCGACCTGTCGCCGGACAAGATTCTGCGGCGCGAGGCGCTCCGCCTGATCCGCCTGACCGACCGTTATCGTGCGCTGGCCTCGGAAGTGCGGCTGCCTGGCCAGCACATCAGCGCGCATCTGGAGCATTTCCTGGTGGCCGCGCTGGTGCGGCGGGACCGCCGGCACCTGATCAACGGCTTCGAGCGCGAGCGCGAGGAAATCCTCGCCTCGATGCTCGCGACCATCGAGGCGCGCGGACTGTAAGCACCCGAGGCGCCGCGTGCCGGGGGGAGACCTCCCAGGACACCCCTCCGGCCGGCTGTGGGATAATCCCCCGTTTTGCCCAGAGCACGGCTCAAGAGGTTGTACGTACGGGCACGCGAGGGCCTTACTCTGCCGGCCCGCATCCTTTCGGCGAAGTTCCCGCGAAGTTTCCGCGAATCATTTTTCAGTACCCACAATGCCCGTATACCGTTCCAAAACCTCCACCGCCGGCCGCAACATGGCGGGGGCGCGCTCGCTGTGGCGTGCCACCGGCATGAAAGACGAAGATTTCTCCAAGCCTATCGTCGCGGTGGTCAATTCGTTCACCCAGTTCGTGCCTGGACACGTGCACCTGAAGGACCTGGGTCAGCTGGTCGCGCGCGAGATCGAGGCCGCGGGCGGCGTGGCGAAGGAATTCAACACCATTGCCGTGGACGATGGCATTGCCATGGGCCATGACGGCATGCTGTATTCGCTGCCCAGCCGCGACATCATCGCGGACTCGGTGGAATACATGGTCAATGCACACTGCGCCGATGCCATGGTGTGCATCTCGAACTGCGACAAGATCACGCCGGGCATGCTGATGGCGGCCATGCGGCTGAACATCCCGGTGATTTTCGTGTCCGGCGGCCCGATGGAAGCCGGCAAGACGCGCCTGGCCAACCCGGTCACCAAGGCCATGGAATTCAAGAAGCTCGATCTCGTGGATGCCATGGTGATCGCGGCGGACAAGTCCTATTCCGACGCCGAAGTGGCCGAAGTGGAACGCTCGGCGTGCCCCACCTGCGGTTCGTGCTCGGGCATGTTCACGGCCAACTCGATGAACTGCCTGACCGAAGCCCTGGGCCTGTCGTTGCCGGGCAATGGCACGGTAGTGGCCACGCACGCTGACCGCGAGCAACTGTTCAAGCGCGCGGGCCGCCGTATCGTGGAACTGGCGCGCCAATACTACGAGCAGGAAGACGGGCGCATCCTGCCGCGCGCCGTGGGCTTCAAGGCGTTCGAGAACGCCATGACGCTCGATATCGCCATGGGCGGCTCGACCAACACGATCCTGCACCTGCTGGCGATCGCACGCGAGGCCGAGATCGACTTCACGATGGCGGACATCGACCGCATGTCGCGTATCGTGCCGCAGTTGTGCAAGGTGGCGCCCAATACCAACAAGTACCACATCGAGGACGTGCACCGCGCGGGCGGCATCATGGCCATCCTGGGTGAACTGGACCGTGCCGGCAAGCTGCACACCGACGTGCCCACCGTGCACACGGCCACGCTTGGCGAAGCACTCGACCAGTGGGATATCGTGCGCACGCAGGACGAGGCGGTCAGGAATTTCTACCTGGCAGGCCCGGCCGGCATTCCGACCCAGGTCGCGTTCAGCCAGAACACGCGCTGGCCCAGCCTGGATCTGGATCGCGCCGAAGGTTGCATCCGCTCGTACGAGCACGCGTTCTCGAAGGAAGGCGGCCTGGCGGTGCTGACCGGCAATATCGCGCTCGACGGCTGCGTGGTGAAGACCGCCGGCGTGGACGAAAGCATCCACGTTTTCGAGGGCTCGGCCCACGTGACCGAGTCGCAGGACGAGGCCGTGGAAAACATCCTGGCTGGCAAGGTCAAGGCCGGTGACGTGGTGATCGTGCGCTATGAAGGCCCCAAGGGCGGTCCCGGCATGCAGGAAATGCTCTACCCGACGAGCTATATCAAGTCGCAGGGCCTGGGCAAGGAATGCGCATTGCTGACCGACGGCCGCTTCTCGGGCGGTACTTCGGGCCTGTCGATCGGCCATTGCTCGCCCGAGGCGGCAGCCGGTGGCGCGATTGGCCTGGTGCGTGACGGCGACCGGATCCGCATCGACATCCCGAACCGCACGATCAACGTGCTGCTGTCCGACGAGGAACTGGCGCAGCGCCGCGAGGAGCAGAACGCCAAGGGCTGGAAGCCAGCCAAGGCGCGTCCGCGCAAGGTATCGGCGGCGCTCAAGGCATACGCCAAGCTGGTGATGTCGGCCGACAAGGGCGCTGTGCGCGACCTGTCGCTGCTAGACGATTGACGACCACGGCCCCGCGCCCGCCTGCACTTGGGGGGGGGGGGCGGGGCCGGGCGGAGGGCTGGAGGGGTTTCGTTGGGGAGATTGAAGTTTAATTCTCCGGCGTGGCCCCCGCGGGGGTCGGGGGGGGTGTGTTTAGCATGGCACCATCGGTGTACGGGTTGTATTTGTCCGACTTGGCACCATCGGTGTACGGGTCAGGCTTGGCGGACGGCGCAAGATCCGTCCGCGTCGACTTGTTGGCCCCGTCGGTATAGGTATCGAACTTGCCGGCCTTTGCGCCATCCGTGTACGGATCGGCTTTGCCGGCCTTGGCGCCGTCCGTGTACGGATCGGCCTTGCCGGATTTCGCACCCTGACTATAAGGGTCGAACTGTTTCGTCTGGGCCTGCGCAAGTGGTACCACCGCTACAGCAGCAGCGGCAACAAGCAGGCTGGATATCAGTGTCTTGCTCATGGGGAGCCTCGCAAGGGGCGCGATTCAGGTGCCTGTCCGAGTGCGCCCTCTTGGCCTTCGGGCAGGCGGCATAGACGTTAGTCTGGGCTTACTGTCTCTGCAAGGATAGTCTCTGCCGCGCAAGGTTGCGGGCTCAATGCGGTTTTGATTTGCGCCCGTTCGGTGTCTCGCGGACCGCTACGGCGGGCACGTCGACCACTTCGCCGCTCGATGTCGCCACGGCCGCAATGTCGGGCATTACTGGCATTGCCGGCAGCAGCATCGGCATCCCAAGCAGGTGTCCCCAGGCATCTATCCAGGCACGCTGCGTTGCGGCGCCGAGTTCGAGCATCGCGGTGGCATAGTGCAGTGGAATCGACAGCATCGGCATCTGGTTGCCCCATTGCCGCGCATAAAGCTCTTCAGGGTCCTGTGGCATGAAGCACGACGCCCAGTCGAATTGGGCCTCTTCCATGATCGAGCGGGTAAAGTCGCTATTAAGCTCCATCATCTTTTGCCAGTTGGCAAGCATGGTGTCGTCGATCGACGCAAACGCCTGGAATGAAAACGGGGGCATCGGCCAGGTCGGCCACAAGGTCGGTGGATTGCTTTGCATACTGGAAACTCCGGTTGGAAACCTGTGAGAAAACGTACTGCAAGATGCAAGCTGTAGGTACAGGATGTGGCGCGTCTGTCTCATGCGGCAACTGCGGATGACGACAACGCCACGGCATACTTTCGCGGCGACAACTACATCCTCACGCATGACTGACCATGGGTCAATCAGCAAAAATCCCGCCTGCCTTTCGCGATTCACGATGCGGCGCCAGGCGTGTGCCGGGCGGCGTCCATGCATCATTGGTTTATGGTTGGTGCACGGATCTTGCGCCAGCGGAGTGCGTCGCAGGCACAATACCGGCTGTTCGTGACGAGGATCGGAAATGGAGCTGCGGCAACTGCGCTATTTTGTGCACGTGGTGGAACTCGGCAGCATGGGGCAGGCTGCCCAGCGGCTCGGGGTGGTCACGTCCGCGTTGAGCCAGCAGATCAGCCGCCTGGAAAGCGAACTGTCGACGCGCCTGCTTCAGCGCACTTCCACCGGCGTGGTACCCACCGACGCAGGGCTGGCGTTCTGGCGCCAGGCGCAACTGGCGTTGCGCCATGTCGACGATGCGGCGCATGCGGCGCGCACGGCGCGGTTGTCAGGCCATGTCAGCGTGGGCATGGCCCCAAGCACGCTGGCGGTGCTCGGCCCGTCGTTCATGCTGGCCATGCGCGAACGCTATCCCGATATCCGGCTGCATCTGGTGGAAAGCCTGTCCGGCGGACTGGCATCGATGATCGGCGCGCGCCAACTCGATCTGGCCGTGCTGTTCCAGTTGGAGCCGGGGCAGCGCTGGAGCACCGTGCCGCTGCTCGAGGAACGCCTGTTCGTGATCGCGCGTGCCGACCAGCCCGGCTTGCCAACTGCCAGGACGATGTGGCTCGACGCGATTGGCAACCTGCCGCTGATCCTGCCGAGCGGCGCGCACGGCCTGCGCGCATTGCTCAATGCCGCGTCGGCGCGTAGCCAGCAGCCCCTGAACGTGGTGGCCGAGATCGATGGCCTGGCGGTGCTGATGGACGCGGTACGCGCGGGCATTGGCGCCACGATCCAGCCCGGCGCGGCCGTGGCGCGGCATCTGGGCGATCCACTGACAATGATTGAAATCGCCGATGCCGGCGTGAGCCGCTCGAACCTGCTGGTAAGCCTGTCGGACGACGAGCTTTCGCCGGCTGGCCTGGCTGCGCGCAGCGTTCTGGAGCAGGTAGCGCGGCAACTGGTGACTTCCGGGCGCTGGCCCGGTGCCACTCTTCACGATTCCTGAACACCGTACGCCGCACAGGGGCTGGTGTACCGGCCACTCCATCCGTAGAGTCCCGGGATACGTCAAATATTCCAACGATCCCCAGGAGACTCGCATGTTTTCTCGCCTGCCGCGCCAGTTCGCGCGCACGATTGCGCTTGGCGCACTGACGGCCATCACGCTCGGCGCCGCAACCACCACGGCCGCCTTTGCCGCCGACGCCTGGCCATCGCGGCCCATTACGCTGGTCGTACCGTTTGCATCGGGCGGCACCACCGACATCATCGGCCGTGCCGTCGGCCAGCGACTGGGCGAAGCGCTTGGCCAGCCCATGGTGGTCGACAACCGTCCGGGCGCGGGCGGCACCATTGGCGGCGCACTGGTGGCGCGCGCCAATCCTGACGGCTACACGTTCCTGCTGGCCACGGTGGCGCACACGATGGCGCCCGGCATCTACAAGACGCTGCCATACGACTTCCAGAAGGACCTCGCCCCGATTGGCATGGTGGCATTGACGCCGAACGTGCTGCTGGTGAATCCGTCGATCCCGGCGAAGAACGTGCAGGAGCTGATTGCCTATATCAAGGCCCACCCGGGCAAGGTCAACTATGGCTCGGCCGGGATTGGCAGTACCGAACACCTGTCGGGCGAACTGTTCCGCGCGGCTACCCACACCGATATTGCCCACGTGCCTTACAAGGGCGGTGCGCCGATGATGACCGACCTGATGGCCGGCCAGATCCAGATGGCCATCGAGACCAGCCCGTCGGCCAATCCTCATGTGAAGAGCGGCAAGGTCAAGGCGTTGGCCGTGACCACCGCCACGCGCTCGGCAGCCTACCCCGGCGTGCCGACCGTGGCCGAAAGCGGAGTGCCCGGTTACGAGGTGACCACGTGGTATGCGCTGATGGCGCCGCAGGGCACGCCGGAACCGATCCGGCAGCGCATGAGCGCGGAACTGGCTCGCGTGCTCAAGCAACCCGACATGCAGAAACGCTTCGAAGAGCAGGGCGTGACCGCTGGGGATATGGCGCCGGCGCAACTGGCCAGCTTTATCAAGTCGGAAACCACCAAGTGGACCAAGGTGGCGAAGGATTCGGGCGCCAAGGCTGAATAACGGACGGCCGGTGGCTATGCAACGGCTTGCGGCGTGTTGCGCGCCAGCAGTTGCGCCAGTTCCACGGCCGGCACCGGCCGGCCAAACAGCCATCCCTGGCCGTAGTCCACACCCTGTTCGCGCAGGAAGTCGGCCTGGGCGCTGTCCTCGATGCCCTCGGCCACGACTTGCAGTCCGAGCGAGCGCGCCATGGCAATGATGTGCGGGGCTACCGTGCTCGACGCGGCCTCATGTCCGATCGTGTCGACAAACGACTTGTCGATCTTGAGCGCATCGACCTTGAAGCTCTGCAGGTACGACAGGCTCGAATACCCGGTGCCGAAATCGTCGATATAGACCGGATGCCCGGCATCGCGAAAGGCCTGGATGATGTCGCGCGCCACATCGGGTTCCATGAAACCGCGTTCGGTGGCCTCGATGCGGATCTGATCGGGCGCGATGCCGGACCCGCGCAGCCGCGCATTCAATACGCCCAGGAAGCGCCGGCTCTTGAGGTCTTCCACGCCCACGTTGATCGATACGTAGAACTTCGGATGCCGGCGCAGCAGCGTGCCCAGTTCGCCCAGCACGATATCGAGCACCTGGTCGGTGATCTGCTGGATCAGGCCGGCGTTTTCAGCCATCGGGATAAACAGGTTGGGACGCACCAGCCGGCCCTGGCGGCGCCAGCGGACCAGTGCTTCCACCCCGACGCACTGGTTGTTGGCCAATGAGACGATCGGCTGGTAGTGCACTGCCATCTCGTGCCGGCGCACCGCGCCGCGCAGTTCGCCCTCCAGGCTGAAGCGCCGCGTGGCGCGCCGCCAGACCAGGATGCCCAGCGGCACACCGGCGGCCAGCCCGACCACCAGTCCGCCAACCAGCAGCGACTTCCAGTTGGCCAGCAATGCGGCATGCGGGGCCAGGACCACCACGGCCAGCGGCATCGTACGGGACTTGCGCAGTACGAGGGCCACGTCGTCCTCGCGCGTCGTGTCGCTGCCGGAGCCATAGGAATGATCTGCGTAGGCGCGTTGCAGCCGCGCCAGGCTCGCGCCCTGCGATACGGCGAAGATGCGGCCGGCATCGGTATGCACCACGGCCAGCATGCGCGACTGGCGGTCCACCATGTCGACAAAGGTCTGCGGGTCCAGTGCCACATAGCTGCCGTTGCGGCCCACCAGCAGCGAACGGCGTGGCGTGGCGAACGGATTGGGCTGGTCGAACCAGAAGTCCAGGCCGTCGGGCGTGCGCCAGTCCGGTGGTGGCAGCGCGAACTGGTCTGCCTGCACGGGCCCGAGCAAGGCGGAGCACAAGCGCTTGCCGCCGCGGTAGGAGCCGGCATCCTGGATATGCCGATAGGTATAGGTAATGCGTCGCATCTCTACCAGATGCGAGGCGGAGCATGGCTCGTCGCGCAGCGATTCCAGGTCCTGCAGGGCACTGAGCGCCTGTGTCATGACGGTCTCGGCGCGGCCGACGGCGGCGTCTGCGAACACGCTCAACTGGTCGGACTCGCGCCGGTTGGCTTCCAGCTGGGCCATGACGACGCCGATCCCTACCGGGATCAGCGTAGCCAGCATCGCCAGGACGATCGTCACAACCAGAAACCAGCTGCGCTGCATCGGGAGCCCTCAGGAGACTGCGCCGCAAGTGGCGCCATCGGCACCAACGGCACCGTCTCGTTCACCAACCGGATGTGCAAGTCATGCCTGCTCTGAGGAGCATAGCTAACAATGGCCGATCATGTGTGACGAAGCATCCGGTATGGCGACAGGGTAAGGGAAATTCCTTTACGCCCGGAAATGGCGGAGGGCAGGTCGAACCCTGCCGGTTGGCTCCCCTCTCCCGCGCGCGGGAGAGGGGCCGGGGGAGAGGGCTGGCGTGTCAAAACCCTACGACTTCACACCCGGCACCATCGCGGCCACACGCGCATCGCCTTCCAGTGCAGCGTGCGAGCCCTGGCCGGGCGGGGGGCCTGGCGGCGCTCCTGTCGGCGCTCCTGTAAGCGCTCCCGTAGGCGGACCCTTGTGGTCGCCATGCGGCGGCGGGAATGATTCCCGCGGCGACGTGGCTGCCGGGTCGACTACCAGCATCAACGTGGCGATATAGCGTGCCTTGGCCTCGCGCACGGCGCCAAGCACCGTATCGCCGGCCATCAACGCGATGCCGTCGTTGCTGTTGAGCGTCTCGCGCACGCGCTTGCGCTTGTACGTGGCCAGTTGGGTGTACAGGTATTCGCTAAGCGCATCGGGGAGGAAGCATTGCGTGGTCAGCATGGCGCGGCTGCCATCGAGCACCTTCATGTGCAGGTGCGTGGCCCGGCCCTCGTACCAGCCTGGATAGATCGTGTGGAACGTGGCGGTTCCATCGGCGCTTACCGGCTGGCTGCCGCGCAGGAAAGTCTGGCCTTTGGTGGAAACCTGCTGCTCATGGTCGTCGAACTGGCCGGCATAGCCCGAGTACACGCCCGCCGCGTTGCAGTGCCAGAGATCCACGCGCTTGCCTGCCAGCGGACGGCCCTGGAGGTCGACTACGGTGAATCGGACTTCGAGCGGCACGCCGGGCTGGCCCTCGGTGATGTCCTGGCGGACCTTTTTCGCATCGAAGTAGAACGGACCTTCGGTGGTCTGTGCCGTCAGGGGCAATGAGGGGGAGGGGGCGGAAGAAACGCCCGCCGCCGCTGCCGGCGGCATGCGCGACAGCGTGGCAAGGCCGGCGCCGCCGAGCCCCATCGCCAGCAGATGCCGGCGGCGCGACACGGACGGCGGCCGCGAGGGGTGATCGGGCATCGCACGCTCCAATGGAAGTGGATGCCCAGTGTAGCGCCGCGTCAGGGGCGGCAGTATTTCCGCTCTGTGTCGACCTGGCTACGCTTTGTGAGCGACGTGACGACGATCAGACTGCCGATTTCAGCACGGCGCCGGTGGCAAAGAAGCTCTGCAGGTTGTCGAACACAAGTCCGGCCATCGCCGCACGCGTTTCGTTCGTGCCGCTGGCCACGTGCGGCAGCAGCACGACGTTGTCGAGTGCGAAGAGCGCCTCGGGCACCTTGGGTTCATGCTCGAACACGTCGAGGCCGGCACCGCCGATACGCTCGTGGGTCAGCGCATCCACCAGCGCGGCTTCGTCCACCACGGTACCGCGCGCGATGTTGATCAGGAAACCCTGCGGCCCCAGTGCCTTGAGCACATCCGCCGAGATCAGGTGGCGCGTGGCCGGGCCTCCCGAGGTGGCAACCACCAGGAAGTCGGCCCACTGGGCCAGTGCCGTAAGCGAAGGCTCGAAACCGTAGGGCACGTCGTCCTGGGCCTTGCGGCCAAAATAACGCACCTCCATGTCGAAGCCGCTCGAACGCTTGGCGATGACCCGGCCAATACGGCCCATGCCAACAATGCCCAGGCGCTTGCCGCTGACACGGGTGGTAAGCGGGAACGGGCTCTTGAGCCATTCGCCACGGCGCACGTAGCGGTCGGCCGCACTGACCTGGCGCGCCGCATCCATCAACAGCGCGAACGCGGTGTCGGCCACGCAATCGTTCAGCACGTCGGGTGTGTAGCCCACTGCAATGCCACGTGCGCGTGCGGTGTCCAGGTCGAGCTTGTCCAGGCCCACGCCAAAGCTCGAGATCACGCGCAGGTTCGGCAATGCGGCCAGCATCGCGGCATTTACGCCGGTGGCAGCGCGCGTGGTCATCGCCACGAACTCGCCGCCGTGTTGGGACAAATATGCGGCCGGGTCGCTCTCGGCCCAGAGCGGGTGCACATCGAAATGCTCGGCCAGACGGGCTTCGGTCTGTTCCGGGAGTCGGCCATGCTGCAGGAGGCGGGGTTTCATGCGAGAAGAGTCCTTTCTTATGGATGACCAGGCGCGATCAGTCGGTGATCAGTCTGCGCTCAGGTGATTATCGGCGATGATCCTTGCGTAGCGCTTGCGATCGTTGGCGATGGTGTCGGCAAACTGTTGCGGCGTGCTGCCTACCGGAATTGCACCCTGTTCAATCAGCTGCTTCTTCACCTCGGGCATGGCCACCACCTGCTTCACACCGGCGGCGATCTTGTCGACGATGTCCTTCGGCGTGCCGGCCGGTGCCAGTAGGCCCACCCATGAACCCGATTCCGCATTCTGGATGCCCGCCTCGGCCAGCGTGGGTACATCGGGCATCGACGGAGAACGCACGCTGCCGGTCACGGCCAGCGCGCGCAGCTTGCCCGATTTCACATGGCCGGTGGTTTCAAGGATCGAGGCAAACAGCATGTCGACGTTGCCGGCCATCAGGTCGGTCATCGCCGCGCCACCGCCCTTGTACGGCACGTGCAGCATGTCGGTGCCGGTGGCGGCCTTGAAGATCTCGCCCGACAGGTGCGGTGAGCCGCCGGTGCCCGAACTGGCGAAGGTGAGCTTGCCAGGCTTTGCCTTGGCCAGCGCGACAAGTTCCTTCGGCGTTTTCGCGGGCAAGCCCGGCGTAACCACCAGCGCAAACGGCAATTCGGCCATCATGGTCACCGGCACGAAGCTGTCGGGTTTGTAGTTGAGCTTCTTGTACAGGAACGGATTGATCGATTGCGTGCCCACATTGCCGGCCACCAGCGTGTAGCCGTCGGGCTTGGCGCGCGAGGTCAGTTCCAGGCCGACGTTGCCCGCGGCGCCGGGGCGGTTGTCCACCAGCACCGGTTGGCCCCACAACTGCGCCAGGCGCTGCGCGACGAGGCGGGTACCGATATCGGTGCCGCCACCCGGGGTGAACGGCACGATGATGGTGACCGCGCGCGTGGGCCAGTCGGTTTGCGCGTGGGCGGCGAAGGCGAGTGTGCCAGTCAGTACGGCAGCGGCGATGCGGGCAATCTTCAACATGGGTTTGTCTCCTGTTTTAATGAATGCGAAATCCGTGGATATGCGCTCCCCTCGCCCATGAAATGGGAGAGGGGAGAACGAACAATCAACCACCACCAATCAGCGGCTGTTTGCCTTCCGCCACGCTGCAAAATCCTCACGTGCCTGTTCAGTCGTCGGCGGATACAGGCCGATGATCGAGCGACCGTCACGTACCTGCTCGGTGACGAAGTCTTCGAACGCGGTCATCTCCACGGCTTCGGCGGCGATTTCCTCGGCCATATGGCGCGGGATGATGACCACGCCCTCGGCATCGCCAACCACTACGTCGCCGGGAAACACGGCCACGTCACCGCAGCCGATCGGCACATTGAATTCCAGTGCCTGATGCAGCGTCAGGTTGGTGGGAGCGGAAGGGCGATGGTGGTAGGCCGGCATTGCCATCTGGGCAATTTCGGGTGAGTCGCGGAAACCGCCGTCGGTGACGATGCCCGCGCCGCCGCGCTGCATCAGCCGTGTGACCAGGATCGACCCGGCCGACGCGGCGCGCGCGTCCTTGCGGCTGTCGATCACCAGCACCGCGCCCGGCGGGCATTGCTCGATGGCCTGGCGTTGCGGATGGTTCGGATCCTGGAATACGGTGATCGGGTTCAGGTCTTCACGTGCGGGGATGTAGCGCAGCGTGAACGCTTCGCCGACCATCGTGCCAGGGTTGGTCTGCAGCGGGCGCACATCCTGGATGAACTGGTTGCGCAGGCCGCGCTTGAACAGCGCGGTACAGAGCGTGGCGGTACTGACGGTCTTGAGCGCGTCGCGCAGCGATGAGCTGAGCTGGGTCATAGGTGTGGCCTCAGTAGATGCTCGGCTCGCCCACCGGGTCGCCGAAGTCGGTTTGCAGGAAGTCGAAGTCGCAGCCGTCGTTGGCCTGGCGTACATGGCGCGAGAAGATGTAGCCGTAGCCGCGTGCATAGCGCGGAGGCAACGGTGTCCATGCGGCGCGGCGTGCTGCCAGTTCGTCGTCGGATACTTCAAGGTGGATGCTGCGCTGTTCGATATCGACCGTGATCAGGTCGCCGGTGCGCACCAGCGCAAACGGACCGCCGATATACGCTTCAGGTGCCACGTGCAGGATGCAGGCGCCATAACTGGTGCCACTCATGCGTGCATCGGACATGCGCAGCATGTCGCGCACCCCCTGTTTCACGAGCTTCTTCGGAATCGGCAACATGCCCCATTCGGGCATGCCGGGACCGCCTTGCGGTCCGGCGTTGCGCAGGATCAGGATGTGATCGGCGGTGACATCGAGGTTCTCGTCCTCGACGGCGGCCTTCATCGACGGATAGTCGTCGAATACCAGTGCCGGGCCGGTATGTTTGAAAAAGCGCTTCTCGCAGGCGCTGGGCTTGATCACGCAGCCATCGGGCGCGATATTGCCGCGTAGCACGGCCAGTGCGCCTTGCTGGTACAGCGCGTTGTCACACGTGCGAATCACGTCGTCGTTGTGGACCTCGGCACCGGCAATGTTCTCGCCAAGCGTGCGGCCCGTTACGGTCAGGGCATCGAGGTGCAGCTTGTCGCCGATGCGGTTCATCAATGCCGGCAGGCCGCCGGCATAAAAGAAATCCTCCATCAGGTACTTGTCGCCGCTAGGCCGGATATTGGCAATGACCGGTACGTGGCGGCTCAGACGGTCGAAGTCGTCCAGGCCGATGTCGTGGCCGGCGCGGCGCGCCATCGCAATCACGTGGATGATGGCATTGGTCGAGCAACCCATCGCCATGGCTACCGCAATCGCGTTCTCGAACGACTGGTGCGTCTGGATATGCCTGGGCGTCAGGTCTTCCCAGACCATGTCGACGATACGCCGGCCCGCTTCCGAACACATGCGGATATGGTTGGCGTCCGCGGCCGGAATCGACGAAGCGCCGGGCAGCGTCATGCCGATGGTCTCCGCGATGGCCGTCATCGTGCTGGCCGTACCCATCGTCATGCATGTACCGTGACTGCGTGCGATGCCGCCTTCGATGCCGATCCATTCGGTCTTGCTGATATTGCCCGCGCGGCGCTCATCCCAGAACTTCCAGGCATCGGACCCCGAGCCCAGCACCTGGCCCTTGTAGTTGCCACGCAGCATGGGACCCGCCGGCACGTAGATGGCCGGCACGCCCGCGCTGGTGGCACCCATCAGCAAGCCGGGGGTGGTCTTGTCGCAGCCGCCCATCAGTACCGCGCCATCGATCGGATGTGAGCGGATCAGCTCCTCGGTCTCGATGGCCAGCAGGTTGCGGTACAGCATCGTGGTCGGCTTGACCGAGCTTTCGGACAAGGAGATGGCCGGCAGCTCCACGGGGAACCCACCGGCCTGCAGGATGCCGCGCTTCACGTCTTCCACACGCTGCTTGAAATGCGAATGGCAGGGATTGATGTCAGACCACGTATTGATGATGGCAATCAGCGGCTTGCCCATCCATTCGTCGGGCGCGTAGCCCATCTGCATGATCCGTGAGCGATGCCCGGACGAGCGCAAGTCGTCGGGCGCGAACCAGCGCGCGCTGCGCAACTGGTCCGGCGTTACTTTCCGTGCCGTCATGTTTGTCTCTTCCACGATGAAATCGTTGATCGGTCAGTTGTACGATGACCTTGTTTTCTGAATTAAAGCACTAATATATTAGTACGTCAACGAGGTTCAGCCCGGATTCGTTCGGCTAGAATCGCGCCCTAAGTTCTTGCCCTGATCCAATGGCCGCCATCCTTCCCGCTCCGACCTTGCAATTCCAGTTCGACCGCACGCGTCAGGCGGCGCCGCAGGTGTTCGAACATATGCGCGAACAGATCATCTCGATGGTGCTGCCGCCGGGCACGGTGCTGTCTCGCCCCGAACTGGCGGTGCAGTACGGCATCAGCCAGACGCCGGTGCGCGATGCACTGATGCGCCTGGCCGAGGAGGGCCTGGTCGATGTGTTTCCTCAGCACGCCACGCGCGTAAGTCGCATCGATGTGGCGTTGGCGCGGCAAGCGCATTTCCTGCGCCGTTCGGTGGAGTTGGAGATTGTCCGGACGCTGGCGGGAGCACCCGATGCCGCGCTGGTCGAGCGCTTGCGCGCCACGGTGGCACGCCAGCAGCGCATGCTGGAGCTCGACGATCTGGCCGAGTTCACGGCCAACGACCAGTATTTCCATCGCCAGTTGTATGACGCCGCCGCCGTACCGGACCTGTTCGGGCTGGTGCGTCGGCAAAGTGGCCATCTGGATCGACTGCGGCGCTTGCATTTGCCGATTCCGGGCAAGGCCAGCGCTGTGTTGCGTGACCACCTGGCAATCATCGACGCCATTGCAGCTGGCGATGTTGCCGGCGCCGAAGGCGCATTGCGCCAGCACCTGACCGGAACGCTTGCCAATATCGAGGAAATCCGTGGCCGCTTTCGGGACTATCTGCGCTGATCTACGCCGATTCCGTTTGTTTTTGACAACGCAATTCCCTGTGATCTACCCATTACATGGGTAATCCGGGCTTAATTGGGGGCGATTGGATTTATCGAATACGAAGAATCTGTCGATAAGCGGCGGAGATTGATAGATTTCAGATATATCTTTCTTCGGGTAGCCCGCGATGTCCGCCAGAGTCATGATTACCAGCAGCGACCAACTAGGGCAGGTGCTCCAGGGTGCGCGCAAGATCGCGGGCCTGACCCAGGCCGAAGCTGCCGCGCGCCTGGCCATCAGCCAGAGTCGCGTTTCGCACATGGAACTGAACCCCGAAACCATCAGCGTGGCGCAACTGCTGGCGCTGCTCGGCGCCTACGAGATGGATCTGGTGATCGAGCCACGCGCGGTGCGCGACGAGTTGCTGGAAAAGCTCGAGTGGTAACTGCCAGCATCATGGCAGGTAGCCCAGCACGCGCCACCACAGGTAATCCAGCGGCAGCAGCGCGACGATCGTGATTGCCGCCATCGCCAGGCACAGCCGCGTGCCGTGGCGCAAGCCCACCCCACCGAGCTGCATCGCGATCACGATCGGCGGCGACTGGTACGGGAAGAACACTGTCGAGAACACCGGTACCTGAAGCATCAGTACCGTCTCCAGCGGCAAGCCCGTGGCATTGGCCAGATCACGTGCCAGCGGCGTCAGCACCGCAGGCAGCGCGGGCAGTGTCGACATCATGCCCAGCACCGCCCCCATGGCCCCGATCGTCCCGACATTGGCGGCCGTATGTCCTGGCGTCAGCGGTAGCACATGCAGCAGTCCCGCGCTGATCGCGCTGCCAAGGCCGGTGGATTCGACCACCGCCCCAAGCCCGAGAAACCCGGCTACGTAGATCAGCGGCACCAGATGCACCTGCTCGGTCAATGCTTTCGGAGACACCAGCCCGATACCGGGCAACAGGCAGATAATGCACGCGGCCAGCGAGATCCAGGCCGGTGAGATGCCGTGCCACGCATCAGTGGCGAACCCCGCGACCGCCAGCGCCAGGATGATCGCCAGCACACGCTCCTGTGAACCCATCGCGCTACGCGTAGCCGCCGGCTGCGGCGCCATCGGTCCGTCATGCGGAAACAGCTTGCAGACGACCCAGATCAGCACCACCGTCTTCAGCGCGCCCAGCACCGGGAAATGCAGCAACAGATAGCTGCCGTAGCTCAGGTTGATGTTGTAGAGCGAACTGGCCGCGCCCAGCAGCACACTGTTCGGAATATTCGCCGGCAGGATCGTCGTCGGCGGCATATAGCTGGCGGCAGCTACGGTCATGACCATGCCAATGCGGCCATTCGAACCCGGCGCAAAGCCAAGCCGGTCCGCCAGCGCCAGCACGATCGGCATCAGCAGCAGCACACGTCCAGTGGTGGACGGCATCAGGAAGGCCAGCCCGACAGCGCTGAGCGCCACGGTGGTGATGACCTGCGGATAGGTGCCCACGCGCTTGTGGAAGATGATGTCCGCCAGCCGTAATGCCAGGCCCGTGCTGCGCAAAGCCACGCCGGTGACGGCGCCGCCGAACATCAGCCACCACGCCGTCGACGTAAAGCCCGAGAACACCACCGTCGGTGGCGCAATATGAAACACCACGGCACTGAGGAAGAACAGCAGCGTGGCGGTGGGTTCCGGTAGTACGCCGACCGCCCAGCAACTGACCGTCGACAGTACCAGCGCACCGGCCCAGATCAGGGCGGGCGGGGCATGCAAGGCGCTGCCCGCGATCCACACGGCGCTGATGCATGCGCCAATCAGCAGCGCGGCACGGATCGAATCGGCGGGACGGCCCGCCAGCGGGGCAGGCTTGGGGGCGGGGG
>NZ_DBHKYV010000034.1:0-8289 GCF_057315035.1 Cupriavidus sp.
CCCCCTGCCCCACCGGCTCCGGAACCGCCGGCACCGCCGCCGCCTTCCAACGCCGCGCCGCGCGCGGTCGGAATTGGCGAGATGGCATGCTCGAGCCCGCAACCGGTCTATCCGCGCCAGTCGCAGCGTATGGGCGAGACCGGAACCACGGTGGTCCGACTCAATTTCGACGATACCGGCAAGGTCATCAAGGCCGTGGTCTCGAAGACCAGTGGTTCGGATCGCCTGGACGAGGCTGCAGTCACTGCCGCCAAGGCCATTCGCTGCAAGCCCTATATGGAAAACGGCCGCGCCCTGGCCGCGACCGCGCAGCAACCGATCAAATTCGAGCTGAACTGACTACCCCGGATCTTTCCGATACATTTAAACACTGACACTTTCAGGAACCACCATGCAGGACCTCGGACTCTCCCACCTCTGGTCGCAAGGCGATTTCGTCATGCGCGCGACCGCCATCATTCTGCTGATCATGTCGCTGCTGTCGTGGATCGTGATTCTCACCAAGGCGTGGGATCTGGTTCGCCTCAAGAAAATGGCACACGGCGCTGAAAAGCGTTTCTGGCACTCGGACGACTTCGACCACGCGCTCGACACGCTCGGCTCCAGCGATGCCAACCCGTTCCGCACGCTGGCCGTCACCGGCAAGGAAGCCGCCCAGCACCACCGCGCCAGCCAGCCGCAGCTGCATGACGCGCTGGACATCTCGGACTGGCTGACGCGCTCGCTCAAGAGCGCGATCGACGAAGCCGTTTCCCGCATGCAATCGGGCCTGGCCGTGTTGGCATCGGTGGGCTCGACCGCACCGTTCGTCGGCCTGTTCGGCACCGTGTGGGGCATCTATCACGCACTGATCGGCATTGGCGCCTCGGGCGTGCCGACCATCGACAAGGTGGCTGGCCCGGTGGGCGAGGCACTGATCATGACCGCCTTCGGCCTGGCCGTCGCGATCCCGGCCGTGCTGGGCTACAACGCCCTGAGCCGCGGCAACAAGGGCGTGATCAACAAGCTGAACCGCTTTGCCCATGACCTGCACGCCTACTTCGTGACCGGCGCGCGCGTGCGCCCGACCTCCGCCAACCGCGCAGCCGACGACTCGTCGATGCGCCTGGCAGTCAAGAACTAAGCGCCGCTTTCTGGCGCCTGAAGGAAAAGCATCATGGCATTCGGCACGCTCGAAGGAGACGATGACGAGGTGATGAGCGAGATCAACATGACGCCGCTGGTAGACGTCATGCTGGTGCTGCTGATCATCTTCATCATCACGATTCCCGTCATCAATCACGCGGTCAAGATCGACTTGCCGCGCGCGACCAACCAGCCCAACGACACCAAGCCGCAAAGCATCAACGTCTCGGTGGATGCGCAAGGCAAGGTGTTCTGGAACCAGCAAGAGGTCGACCAGCCACAGCTGGAGCAACGCATTGCGGAAGCCGCCCAACAGGAGCCGCAGCCTGAGCTGCACCTGCGTGCGGACCGCGATGTCCGCTACGAGCGCGTGGCCGAGGTCATGGCCGCCGCGCAGCACGGCGGCCTGGGCAAGATCGGTTTCATTACCGAACCCAAGCATTGATCCTGCATCCGAGCGATGCCAGGAACCAGGAAGGGCACCCATGCGGTGCCCTTTTTTATTGTCCGGCGAATCTGCTCCAGCTCCTCGGCATCGCTTCAGACATGTACATATCTGTGCGAAATCAAATGTAGATGTAACTTCATGCGATGACGCTTGTAATGATAACGGTTCTCATTTAAGATCCTTTCCACTGTGATCCGCAACGCTGGATCTTTCGATTGCATCGCATATTTCAAGCTACTTCGCGAGCTACCTCGTGAATTACCTCGAACTACTTCGAACGGAGAAGACCATGAGCACCCTGAGCCTGCCGCTGTCGCAACCGCGTGAAGTCACGCGCCGCCGCCTGTCCCTGCGCCGCGTGGAGGTTGCCCCGCAGGCCCGCCGCGAGTCGTCGGCTTCGTCGGCGCCTGCCTCGGCCCTGGAATCCGTCAAGTCGGTGGTCGCTGCCCTGCCCGCCCGCCTTGAAGCGCTGATGCGCCAAACCCCGGCCGATGACAGCAAGACCCCGGCCGTGCCGCTGGAAGCCATCATGCAAGGCGCCACGACCCTGCCGATCCTGCATAACGGCGACGTGTACACGCTGCGCGTGACGCGCTATGGCAAGCTGATCCTGACCAAGTGAGAGCACACTGACCCGGTCAGACCTGTAAAGACTTTTGTGGGGACCACCCTCTACGGGTGTTAGGCAGTAGCCAGACGATCGGATTCAACCATGCGGCAAGCACCTTGAACGTGCCTGCCTTACTGGCCGATGCCAGCCATGCCATTTTTTATTCAGCCCCGCAGGCGTTGCGCCTGCGGGGCTTTCTACTTTCTCTGCGCGTCGCGAAACACGCGGACGATCAGATACCCAGCGCGGCGATGCCGGCGCGTGCGATCTGCACATCTTCGGTCGACTTCACGCCCGACACGCCCACCGCGCCTACTACCTGGTTGTTCACGACGATAGGCACGCCACCTTCGAGCATGCCGTGCAGCACCGGCGCCGTCATGAACGAATAGCGGCCGTTGTTGATCATGTCTTCGTAAATCTTGGACTCGCGGCGGCCCAGCGAAGCGGTGCGCGCCTTTTCCGTGGCGATGTAGGCCGAGATCGGGGCCACGCCATCCAGGCGCTGCATGCCGAGCGGATGACCACCGTCATCAACGACAACAATCGTGACGGCCCAGTTGTTTGCCTTGGCTTCTGCCTCGGCAGCCACCAGCACCTGCTTCACGTCATCTGCCGTCAGTACGGTTTTTTGCTGCATACCTCTCTCCATCGGTTCAGGGTTGAGGTCGTAGTATATCGCCCCACACGTGCCTGAAATGGCGAGCCAGGACCTCAGCGAAGTTCAAGGTGCTTAACGTTCGCGAGGCTTGACGACTCAAAGCAAAGCAAAAGGCCCGCACTACGGCGGGCCTTCTCCATGATGGCAACCAGTCGAAATCCCAGGGGATCAGGCCCCATCCGAAAAGGAGTCGCGACGGTCGTTGACGCGCGCGCCATCCGAGTAGACATCACGCGAATCCGTGACGCGAGCACCGTCGGTGTAGACGTCGCGCGAATCCGTCACGCGTGCCCCGTCGGTGTAGACGTCACGCGAATCCGTGACACGTTGGCCGCCACTATAGATATCGGATTTGACCGGAGCCGCGAAAGCCGATGCAGACAGCGCCCCGAGTGCACCCAATGCGGCGATGGCCGCGATGCGTTGTTTCAAAGTCATGTGAATCCCCTTATTGTGTTTGACGACGGGCGCCGCGCTCCTCAGGCAATGGATATCGTGGGAGGCGATGCTGTGAGAGCGACGTCACACTAGGCAGTTTAGGGGGAAACCCTAGGTTGGAAATCCAGTTTGGTTCATCGGTCAGATCAAAAACTTTGAGCGACGATTTGTTTGGGGAACCAACACACGCAATCTTCAACCATCGTTTTGCGGAAAAAGCATTACCGTAGGCACGCAAACCCGCACATAGAAAAAGAAAAAGCCCCAATAAGGGGCTTTTCCTGACAATTACCTTTCAACGACCTTCAGGCCTGCGAAACTTTAACGATGACCGTGTCCGTGCCCATGACCATACCCTCGGTCATACCCGCGGCCGTAGTAACCATGCCCGCGCCAACCCGGACCGTAGTAGTAACCCGGACCACCCCCGTAGTAACGCGGCGCGCCGTAGTACACGGGGGCCGGACGCACCACCACTGGCGGCGGACCATAGTAGACCGGAGCAGGTGCCACCACCACCGGAGGCGGCGGCGCATAGTAGGCCGGTGCAGGCGGATAGTAGGCGGGACCACCCACCACCACACCTGGCACGCCGATCGCCACGTCGACGTTCACACGCGCCATAGCGGCGCCCGACACCAGCGCGGCGGCTACACCGAATGCTGCGAACAACCAACGTTTCATGATCGTGCCTCTTGCAGTTAGGAAGAATCCTGATGCTTGCTATTGTACGAGGTCGCGAATTTCCAGGTGAAACGGAGGTATCGACATTGTTACCGGCGGTAACAGAGGGATCACATATGGCGCGAACCATTCGGCTTGCGTCTGGCGGGCGTAACCACCACAATACCGGGCTTGCCGTGCGGCCGTGGAGAAATTGGTAGACTCAGCAGACTTAAAATCTGCCGCCTTTCCGGGCTTACGGGTTCGAGTCCCGTCGGCCGCACCAGCAAACTTTCTTCGCCTCCCTGCCCTGCCGCCCTGGCAAGTTACACCAGGATCGCGCAGAGCGCCGCGCCCAACACCATCAGGAACACAAACAGCACACCTGCCAGGGCCAGCGGCTTGCGGCCGGCGCGCAGCAGGTCGCCAATGCGGGTGTGCAGGCCGATGGCGAGCATTGCGCAAGCCAGCATCCAGTTGTCGAGTGCGATCAGCGCAGGCTTCCATTCCGACGGCACCATGGCAGCCGAGTTCAGCGCCATCACCGCCACGAAACCCACGGCAAACCACGGCACCGAACGCAGCAGGCTACGCAGGTTACGCGAGCCGCCCGCTTCTTGCGACCAGCTGGTGCGCGGCCACAGCGCCATGACCAGCAGCAGCGGACCCAGCGCCAGCACACGCACCATCTTGGCCACCACGGCGGCATCGGCAGTGGCATCGCTGACCATCTTGCCCGATGCGATGACCTGGGCCACCTCATGCAGCGTGGCGCCAGTAAAGATACCGAATGCCCGCTCGCTCACGGCCAGATGCCAGTGCTGCGTCGCAAGCTCATAGATCCACGGATACAACAGCATCCCGACCGTGCCGAACAGCACCACAGTGGCCACGGCAACAGCCGTCTGCCGATCGTCGGTGCGCACCACCGATGACACGGCGATGGCCGCCGCCGCACCACATACCGCGCTGCCTGCGCTGACCAGGATGGCCTCGCGACGGCTCAGGCCGAAGAACGATGAGCCCACCCAGGTACCGAACAGCAGCGTGGCCACCAGCATCGCCAGCGGCACCACCACCCCACCAACACCCAGTGCGGCAATCGCGCCGAACGTGAGGCGCAAGCCATACAGCGCCACGCCGAGCCGGAGCATGTGGTGGCGTGCCACCTGCATGCCGGGGGCCAGCGGGGTCAGCCAGTGCTTTGGCATGGTGTTGGCCGCAATCATGCCGGCAAACATCGCCAGCGTTAGCGCAGACAAGCCGTATTTGGAGATCGCCGGGTGATCGGCCAGGACCTGCGCCAGCCACGCAATGGCTCCGAGCGGAATCAGCGTCAGAATGCGCTTACGCCACAAATTCAGCGCCGAGGGGGCAATCGCAACTGGAATGGAGGTGGAAGCAGGTGTCGTGGACATGGCAGCGACTGTGTTTTGATCGATGCCTTGAAGCGTACGCACCAGCCGATAACCAGTAAAACGGGTAATATCGTTATGCCTAATCGCATATATCGATAGATCATGGACCAGCGTCCGCTTCGCCTGACCTTGCGCCAGTTGCAGGTATTCGTATCCATTGCCCAGCATGGCAGCACCATTGCTGCAGCCGACTCCCTGGCCATGTCCCAATCGGCGGTCAGCGCATCGCTGGCCGAACTCGAGCGCGCGTTGAACGGCGCACTGTTCGACCGGGTGGCGCGGCGCCTGGCGATCAATGAGGCGGGCCGCCAGTTTTTCCCAAGGGCCCTGTCGCTGCTGGACCAGGCCCATGAACTTGAACGCTTTGCCTCCGAAGGTGGCGTGGAATTGCGCATCGCCGCAAGTAACACGATTGGCAGCTATATCCTGCCCGCGCTACTGGCTGGTTTCCGCAATGCGCAGAGCGGGCCCTGCAATCTTGACCTGCGGATCGGCAATACACAGGACGTGTTGCACGCCCTGATGAAGTTCGAGGTCGATATCGGACTGATCGAAGGCACCAGCCATGAGCGCGATTTGCGCAGCATGCACTGGTGCGACGATGAAATGGTGGTGATCGTTGGCCCCGCCCATCCGCTGGCAAAGGCCGCGGACCGTCCCGAAACACTGCATGAGATGCTGCGCGATGCGGACTGGATCGTCCGTGAACCGGGATCCGGCACGCGCGAAATCATCGAAGCACGTCTGGTACCGGAACTCGGCGGGCTGCGTTTCGCGCTGGAACTGGGCAACGCCGAAGCCATCAAGCGCGCGGTAATGAGTGGGTTCGGCGTCAGTTGCCTGTCATTGCATGTCGTACGCGACGAGATCGAGCGCGGGCTGCTGGTGGTTCTGCGTACCGGCCTGCCGCGCGTGATTCGTCCGCTGCAACTGGTCGTCCATCAGGACAAGTTTCCGACGCAGGGACTGCTTGCGTTCACCGAATACCTGCGTGGTGCCGCCCCAAGCTGCAGACCTGAGTGACAGCGCCACAAGTGCAGAGCGTCATGCCGGTTGCGGATCCCCCTGCCCTTCACCATCGGCGCGTGCCGTGTAGCGATCGAGCAGGTGGAACAGCACGGGATTAAGCAGGATCGATAGCAGCGCGCCGGCCAGGATCAGTGCCTGTCCACGTTCGGGCAAGATCTTCAGGTAGACCCCGAGGCTGGCCAGGATGAATGAGAACTCGCCGATCTGCGCCAGGCTGACCGCAATGGTGAGGCCGATGCGGTTGTTATGACCGAATACGCGCACGATGCCCAGCGCCGCGACCGACTTGCCGACCACGATGATCAGCAATGTCGCCAGCACACCCCATGGATCATTCACCAGCACCATCGGATCGAACAGCATGCCGACCGACACAAAGAACAGCACGGCAAACGCGTCGCGCAGCGGCAGCGATTCCTCGGCCGCGCGGTGGCTGAACTCGGATTCCGCAAGCACCATGCCGGCGAAGAAAGCGCCCAGCGCGAACGAAACCCCGAAAAGTGAATAGGCGCCGAACGCCACGCCCAGCGCCGTAGCCAGCACACCAAGACGGAACAGTTCGCGGCTACCGGTCCAGACGATGCGCTCAAGCATCCACGGAATAAAGCGGCGCCCGACCACCAGCATTACCGCGACGAACGCGATTACCTTGCCCAGCGTCGCAAAGATCTCGATCAACACGTCCATGGTCGCCGGCTTGGTCGCCTCGGCACCCTCTCCACCGCCAAGCAGTCCCGCCATGGCCGGCAGCAACACCAGCGTCAGCACCATGGCAAGGTCTTCCACGATCAGCCAGCCCACGGCAATGCGCCCCTGCGGCGATTCGATCAGGTCGCGCTCCTGCAGCGCGCGCAGCAGTACCACGGTACTGGCCACCGACAGTGCCAGGCCATAGACCAGCCCCTGCCCCCAATGCCAGTCGAAGCCCCACGCCACCAGCATGCCCAGTGCCGTGGCAATGCCGATCTGCACGATCGCGCCTGGAATCGCGATCTTCTTCACGGCCATCAGGTCCTTGATCGAGAAATGCAGCCCGACACCGAACATCAGCAGGATCACCCCAAGTTCCGCCAGTTCCGGCGCCAGTGCCTGGTCTGCGGTATAGCCAGGCGTGTGCGGACCCACCACGATACCGGCACACAGGTAGCCAATCAGCGGCGGCAACTTGAACTTGTTGGCGATCGCACCCAGGATGAACGCCAGCACGATACCGCCGACGATTGTGCTGATGAGCGGGGTGGCGTGCTGCATGCGTCAGGGGTTCCTTTCCGGTTGTCTCGATGATCGTGGTCACCACCATTACGCCCACGCGCCATCCTGCCGGAACGCCGCGCATGGGCACGTCGCCTGGGAAGGGATGCAAGGAACGGTTGCTGGTGGTACGGGAAGTGCGGCCGCGGACCGCAGGCGCACGATGAATCGCGACACGCCACGGCAAGGGGAATGCATCGGAATACGACTACGCGAGGTGGCTTGCCACGCCAGGCGCCGTCCCGAATGCGTACGGCATGACGTAATGTAACACGCGAGGCACGCGGTTCAGTCTGAGATAAATCGCAAAATCTTCGCGCTTATCGATGCGCGGTATCGATGCGAGGTATCGATGCGAAGTGATGGATGAAACCGATCTGGAAAAACAAACGGCGCCCTATTGGGCGCCGTTTGCTTGCAACTGGAGGCGGAGGTCGGAATCGAACCGGCGTACACGGCTTTGCAGGCCGCTGCATAACCACTCTGCCACCCCGCCAGGTGACGATGCTGGATTGTATCCGGATTCGTCGCTGGCGTCGTGCCGACCACCTTGCAACGGGAAACAACCGCTAATGATGCCAATACTGCTAAAGAAAAAGGGAAGCGCTGCTTCCCTTTGGGATTTGGAGCGGGAGACGAGTCTCGA
>NZ_DBHKYV010000034.1:8389-41062 GCF_057315035.1 Cupriavidus sp.
ACTCGCGACCTCAACCTTGGCAAGGTTGCGCTCTACCAACTGAGCTACTCCCGCATACTACTCATACAACTTTTACTACCACGACAGCCTGAACCTCTGACTGCCGAATCCGACGACTGACGCAACGTCCATCATGTCACCGGTGCCATTAACCTGGAGCGGGAGACGAGTCTCGAACTCGCGACCTCAACCTTGGCAAGGTTGCGCTCTACCAACTGAGCTACTCCCGCAGGGCCCTGCATCTTACCGAAAAGCAGACTATCGCGCAACTTCTTTTAACTACGCAGCTTTATGCTGGCAATTCGCGCTAAGTACCGCTTATCTTGCTGCTTTCGTTTGTGTCGTCAGCAGCGAGAACGAGATTATTGCAAAGGAAGAACCGGCTCGTCAACAACTTTTTTCATGAATTTCATTTTTGTGCGCGCGCCCCGCTCAACGCCTCGCTACGCTCGCGGATCTGTGGCCATGCGAGCTTCATGTAATAGATCATCGACCACAGCGTCAGCACCGCCGCCAGATAGATCATCCAGCCACCCAGCACCGATGCATCGAACCCGAACAGCGAATCGTTGAACAGCAGCAGCGGGATCGCAATCATCTGCACCGTGGTCTTGAGCTTGCCCAGGAAGTTCACCGCCACGCTCTTCGACGCGCCGATCTGCGCCATCCACTCGCGCAGCGCCGAAATGGTGATCTCGCGACCAATGATCACCAGCGCGATCAGGTCTGCAACCCGGCCCAGCGCCAGCAGCGACAACAGCGCCGCGGTCACCATCAGCTTGTCTGCCACCGGGTCGAGAAAGGCACCAAACGCCGACGTCTGGTTCCAGCGTCGCGCCAGGAAACCGTCCAGCCAGTCGGTCACAGCGGCGATGATGAAGAACGATGCCGCCGTCACATTCTTGGTATGCATCGGCAACCAGGCCTCGGGCAGGTAGTAGACCCCGACGACGAGCGGGATCATGGCCACGCGAAGCCAGGTCAGCAGGATGGGTATGTTCAGTGGCATGGGCAGTACGTTCGTGGGCCAGGAATCAGGCTGGTCTGCGATGTCGCTTCGATGACGCCTAAAATTTGCTTCGAGGTTGCTTCGAGGGCGCAATCGAGGTCGGCTGGCGCGATTGTCGCCTATTTCGGTCTGAATCCGTAGCTTCCAAACCGAAAACCGCCCAATACATGCCGACCGCCAATAGCCCGACCCCTGCCTGCGTCAGTGCAACTGGCGGTAGATCTCCTCGGCCAGCGTGCGCGAGATACCTTCGACGCTGGCCAGTTCGTCGATGCTTGCCGCCATCACGCCCCGCAAACCGCCAAAGCGCGTCAGCAGCTTTTGCCGGCGGCGCGCGCCGACCCCTTCGATCTCCTCCAGCCGCGACGTGGTCCGGGCACGAGCCCGCTTGGCGCGCATGCCCGTAATCGCAAAACGGTGCGCTTCGTCGCGGATCTGCGCCACCAGCATCAGCGCGGCACTGCCCTGCCCCAGCTCCAGCGACGGACGGCCATCGGCAAACACCAGCGTTTCAAGCCCCACCTTGCGGCCTTCGCCCTTGGCCACGCCGACCAGCAGGCCGATATCGAGCCCAAGTTCCTCGAATACCTGACGCGCCACCTCGACCTGCCCCTTGCCGCCGTCGATCAACACCACGCGCGGCATGCGCGGCACGCCATCGGCTCCGGCATCATTCGGGTCGCCGCCATCCTCCTGGATCTGCTCGACCAGCTTCTGGTAGCGGCGCGTCAACACCTGGCGCATCGCGGCATAGTCGTCGCCGGGCGTGATGTCGGTAATGTTGAAGCGCCGGTATTCCCCGTTCTGCATCTCATGGTGATGGAACACCACGCAAGAGGCCTGGGTGGCCTCGCCGGCCGTATGGCTGATGTCGAAGCATTCGATGCGCAACATCGCCAGGTCTTCCATGTCGAGCCCGATGGTCTCGGCCAGCGCACGCGTGCGCGCTTCCTGGCTGCCCTGCTCGGCCAGGCGGCGGGCGAGCGCCAGGCCAGCGCCCTGGGTAGCCATTTCCAGCCAGACCTTGCGCTGCCCTTGCGGCTGGCGCACCAGCGCCACCTTGCGGCCGGCCTGCATCGACAACGCCTCGACCACGGCCTTGTCCGCAGGCAGATGGCTGACCACCACGATCGGCGGCGCAGCCTGATCCAGGTAATGCTGGACCATGAACGCCGACAACACACGGGCGGCAATGCGGTCCACCGAAAGCGGCCCGGCAGCGGCCACCGAGGCTTCGATAACCTCATCGCTGGCGCCCTCACCCGCGTCGTCGCCCGCGTCGTCACTTTCCTCGACGATCATCGCCGCCTCGTCGGCATGCGCGGGGAAATAAGCCTTGTCGCCCAGATGCCGCCCGCCGCGCACCATCGCCAGGTTCACGCAGGCGCGGCCGCCCTGCACGGCGACGGCCAGGATGTCGATATCGCGCGCCTGCCCGACCTCTTCCACCGCCTGGCGCTTGAGCACCGTCGACAGCGCAGCGATCTGGTCGCGCACCGCGGCAGCCTGCTCGAATTTCAGCTCCAGTGCGTGCGCTTCCATCTTGCCCTGCAGGCCCTCCAGCACCTCGGTCTCGCGCCCTTGCAGGAAGCGCGCCGCGTTACCCACGTCGCGCGCGTAATCTTCCTCGCTGATCGCGTTCACGCACGGCGCCGTGCAGCGGTGGATCTGGTGCAACAGGCACGGACGCGTGCGATTGTTGAACACCGTGTCCTCGCAGGTGCGCAACCGGAACACCTTCTGCAGGATCTGCATGCTTTCGCGCACCGCATGGGCACTTGGGAACGGGCCGAAGTACTGGTGCTTGCGATCGGTGGCGCCACGGTAATACGCCATGCGCGGAAACTTGTGCCCGGTCAGCTTCAGGAACGGATATGACTTGTCATCGCGAAACAGGATGTTGTAACGCGGCGCCAGTGCCTTGATGAGATTGTTCTCAAGCAGCAGTGCCTCGGCCTCGGTACGCACGACCGTGGTCTCGATGCGCGCGATCTTGCCCACCATCATCGCAATGCGCGGCGACAACTGCGTCTTGTTGAAATAGCTCGACACCCGTTTTTTCAGGTCGCGCGCCTTGCCCACATAAAGCACGTTGCCATCGGCATCGATATAGCGATAGACGCCCGGCAGCCCCGGCATGCGCGCCAGGATCGGACGCGGATCGAAGCCTGGCACGTCGGGCGGCTCCGGCTCAAGCTCTGGCGTAGGCGGCACGGGATCAAGCGAAGGGACAGGTTCCTGCTCGGGCATCGGGGGGATGATTGGACGAAGATGGCGCGCCGACCCGTGGCACGCCTAGAATCGCAAGTTTAGAGCAATTCGTCTGTGAGACTTTTCTCTTGCGGACCGCCTTCAGCGCCATGCCAATCCGTTCCTGGGACATCTTCTGCACCGTCATCGACAATTTCGGAGACATCGGCGTCTGCTGGCGACTGGCGCGCCAGTTGGCGCAGGAGCATGGTCACACGGTGCGACTCTGGGTAGACGACCTGCACAGCTTCGCGCGCCTGGCCCCTGAAATCAGCCCGACCCTGACCCAGCAGCGACTGGCCGGCGTCGACGTACATCGCTGGGATCCGACACCGGCGGCACCGTTCGAAGCCCCAGCGCCCCACGATGTCGTGATCGAGGCGTTCGCCTGCCACCTGCCCGAATCGTTCCTGGCCGCGATGGCCGCTGCCGCGCGCAAGCCGGTCTGGATCAATCTGGAATACATGAGCGCCGAGCCATGGGTGAGCGAACACCACGCGATGGCATCGCCGCACCCACGGCTGCCACTGACCAAGTACTTCTTCTTCCCCGGCTTTGCACGCGGCACCGGCGGACTGCTGCGCGAATCGATGCTTGGCGCGTCGCGCGACACGCTCCGCGCCAGCCCCGCCGCGCAAGCCACGCTGTGGCACCGGCTTGGCGTACAGCCCACCGCGCATTCGCTCAAGGTCAGCCTGTTCGCCTACGCCAACGCCGCCACACCCCCACTACTCGAACAATGGCGCGACGGTACCACCGCGATCGAATGCTTCGTGCCACAGGGCCTGGCGGCCACGCAGATCGAACAATGGCTGGGCGCCGCACTTACGCCTGGCACCACGCACTGCCGCGGCAACCTGATCGTCCACGGCATCCCGTTTGTCCGCCAGGAACACTATGACGAATTGCTATGGGCCTGCGATATCAACTTCGTGCGCGGCGAGGATTCCTGCGTGCGCGCCCATTGGGCCGCACGGCCAATGATCTGGCAGATTTACCCACAAGACGACCAGGCACACCATATCAAGCTCGATGCCTGGCTCGAACGTTTTGCGCGCGCCGGAGTGGCCCCGGAGGCCTCCGCGGCGCTGACCGATTTTTCGCATGCTTGGAATGGCTATGGCAACCGCCCGGACTGGGCGGCCCTCCACGCACAATTGCCCGCCTTGACCGCCGGCATGGAGCGTTGGCAGCGGCAATTGCAGCACTTGGGCGATCTCGCGGCGAATCTCGTGGCCTTCAGCGAAAATCAGGTAAAATAGCCGGTTGATTTTGATGGCGAGCCAAGTTTCAAGGCCCAAGAACAAACTGCCGGCTGCGCGCCTTCGCCATACCTATTCCCGGGCATATATCGATCCCGGACCATTTTTTTCAGGAAGACAGTTCAGATGAAAATCGCACAGGAACTCCGCGTCGGCAACGTGTTCATGATCGGTTCCGACCCGATGGTGGTTCAAAAGGCCGAGTACAACAAGTCGGGCCGCAACGCCGCCGTCGTCAAGATGAAGTACAAGAACCTGCTGACGGAAGCCCCGGGCGAATCCGTCTTCAAGGCTGACGACAAGTTCGAAGTGGTGGTGCTGGAGCGCCGCGAATGCACGTACTCGTACTTCGCTGACCCGATGTACGTGTTCATGGACTCCGACTACAACCAGTTCGAAGTCGAGAAGGACAGCATGGGTGACGCGCTGAACTACCTCGAAGACGGCATGGCCGTGGAAGTGGTGTTCTACAACGAGAAGGCCATCTCGGTAGACATGCCGACCACGCTGGTTCGTGAAATCATCTACACGGAACCGGCCGTCAAGGGCGACACGTCGTCGGGCAAGGTGCTCAAGGGCGCCAAGATCAATACCGGCTTCGAACTGCAAGTGCCGCTGTTCTGCAATATCGGCGACAAGATCGAAATCGACACGCGTACCGGCGAATACCGCAGCCGCGCCAACTAAGTTTCACGGCGACACGCGATAAAAAAGGCAGCCTCGGCTGCCTTTTTGTTTTGTGTGCCTGGTTCGAAATCAGGCGATCAGCTTCAGATCCTTCAGCAAACGCATTGCGGCGCGATACTCGGCTTCCTGCTCCAGCTTGTTCCAGTCCAGCGGCTTCCTGCGCCCGAACAGCTTGCGGATACGACGTTGCGATGCCTTGCTGGTCGACACATCGAGTTCGGTCAGCAACTGGTCGGCCCGGTCGGGGTTATTGCAGATCAGGACCATGTCGCAACCGGCGTCCAGTGCGGCACGCGCACCCTGCGTGACGCTGCCGGCCACGCTGGCACCCTCCATGCTGAGATCGTCGCTGAAGATCACGCCCTCGAAGCCGAATTGCGCGCGCAGCACGTCCTGCAGCCAGAAACGCGAGAAACCAGCCGGATTCGGATCCACCTTCGGATAGATGACATGGGCCGGCATCACTGACGCCAGCGCCTGCCCCATCCAGTCGTACGGGCGCGCATCGTGCGCGAGGATCTCGTCGAGCGTGCGTTCGTCGACCGGCACGGCCACGTGCGAATCAGCCTCGACATAGCCATGACCCGGAAAATGCTTGCCGCAGTTGGCCATGCCGGCCAGCAGCAGGCCATGCGTCAAATGATTGGCCAGCATCGTGACCACGCGCGGATCGGCGTGGAAGGCACGATCGCCAATTACACCGCTGCGACCAAAATCCAGGTCGAGCACCGGCGTAAAGCTCAGATCGATATCGCACGCACGCAATTCCGCCGCCAGCACGTAGCCACAGGCAATGGCAGCCTTGGTGGCGACCAGCACATCGCGGTCCCACAACTCGCCAAGCTTCGCCATGGCCGGCAGGTGCGTAAAGCCATCGGTCTTGGCACGTTGCACGCGACCGCCTTCGTGGTCGATGCAGATCAGCACGTCGTCACGCACATTGCGAATGGCACGCGTCAGCGCCACCAACTGCGCGCGCGATTCGAAGTTGCGCGCGAACAGGATCACACCGCCAGTCAGCGGATGCGCGATGCGGCGTTCGTCTTCTTCGTTGAGCTGCTTGCCCACGACATCGAGCACCACCGGGCCCGGACGCTTGCCGGAGACTTTCTTGTTCATATCAATCTAGTTGGAGGCTGGTTCAGGCAGCGGACCGGGCTGGCCAGTCCGCTCCGCGATCGCGAAGGCGACCGCATAGTCATGTTCGTCACTGACACTGACCCGAATGGTCAGGCCACGTTCCCGCACCCATTCGGCCAGTTCGCCCGTGCATTGCGGCGTCGGCTCGCCCGAGGGCAGGTTCAACAGCTCCATGGCCCGCCACGTCATGGGCCAGCGCATGCCCAGGCCGATGGCCTTCGAAAACGCTTCCTTGGCGGCGAACCGCGTGGCCAGAAAGGCCAGGCCACGCTTTTCGGAGCGCGCCTTGCGCGCGTGATAGACCTTCAGCTCGCGCGGCCCGAGCACCTTTTCGGCAAACCGGCCGCGCGTGCGTTCCATCACGCCTTGCACGCGATCGATCTGGATGATGTCGGTGCCGACGCCGTAGATCACGCGGCCTGCCCGGGAACCGGATAGCGACTACCCAGGCGCGCGGCCACCATGATGGCCTTCATCTCGCGCACCGCGTTCTGCCAGCCGACAAACACGGCATGCGCCACGATGGCGTGACCGATGTTCAGCTCCTTGATGCCCGGCAGCGCGGCAATCGGCTGCACGTTCGTATAGTGCAGGCCGTGGCCGGCGTTGACGATCAGGCCATGCTTCTGGCCCGCGTCGACGGCTTCCGCCACACGCCGGAATTCGGCCGCCTGTTCATCGGCCGTGTGGGCATCGGCGTAGCGGCCCGTATGAATTTCGATCACCGGGGCCTTGCACGCAGCGGCAGCCGCGATCTGGTCCGGATCGGCATCAATGAACAGCGATACGCGAATGCCCGCATCGGCCAATTGGCGGCACGCGGCACTGACCTGCTCGAAATGGCCAGCCACGTCGAGCCCGCCTTCGGTAGTGACCTCCTCGCGTTTCTCGGGCACCAGGCAGACATCCTGGGGCTTGATCTCGCAGGCGATGTCGAGCATCTCCCGCGTGATCGCGCATTCGAGGTTCATGCGCGTGGCCAGTTGCGGCCGCAGCGTGCGCACATCGGCATCGCGGATATGGCGACGGTCCTCGCGCAGGTGCAGCGTGATCACGTCGGCGCCGGCTTCTTCAGCCTGCAGCGCGGCCTGGACCGGATCGGGATACACCGTGCCGCGCGCATTACGCAGCGTGGCAACGTGATCGATATTGACACCAAGGTCGATGACCCCGGGATTCGCGTGGAAGATCATGCCGGCTTGCTCGGAAGAAGATGGGAATCAAAGGTACTGCAGATCGATCAGGATCTGGCGCGTTTTCAGCGGCTCACCCTGCAGATAATAATGCAGCAGGAACCGCATCAGCGCGCGGCTTTGCGAAACAGTCTGCGCGCGCGCATAGTCGTCCTGCGCCATGTCGAGCAGCGTCTGCCCCGACACCACGGGCCAACTCGACGGATCGCTCGCATGGGCGCGGCGTACGCCACGCTCCGGCTGATAGACGTAATCGAGGCCCGCTTGCACGCGTTCGCCGGTCTTGATGCACTGGTCGAACGCCACGGCAAAGCCGGTCTCCTGCAACAGCACACGCTCGAAACTGCGCAGCACCAGGCTGGCCGCTTCGCCATGCGCCAGCCGCGTCAGCGTGATCATGTAGTGCTTGAACAGCGCGGGATGGGCATCCTCGCGCGGGCAGAAACGCAGCAGCAGCTCGTTCAGGTAGAAGCCCGACAACAGCCCATCGCCGGCCAGCGGCAGCATGCCGCCCACGTACTCGGCCTTGGTCAGTGTCTTGACCTCGCCACGGCCGGTCCACGACAGCGAGACCGGATGAAAATGCTGCAACACCGCACGCAATGCCGAATGAGGACGCTTGGCGCCCTTGGCCACCATCGCCATACGGCCGTGGTCACGCGTGAAGACGTCGAGGATCAGGCTGGTTTCGCGGTACGGATAGGCGTGCAGGACAAAGCCCGCCTCATTGCTCACGCGTAGTTCAGACCGCGCCGGCACGATACGCATCGCGCGGTCCATCATTTCGCGGCCGGCGGCCACTGCCGGACTCAGCGTGGCAACCACGCCCGCCCCCAGTACCTCCGCCGCTTCCTCGGCAACCGGATCGGCGCTGCGCGCACGCGGCGCGGCAGCGCGGCGCACGTCAGGCATCTTGCTCACTCGTAGCCGTAGGCACGCAATCCGGCTTCGTTGTCGGCCCAGCCGCTCTTGACCTTGATCCACATTTCCAGGTAGACCTTGCCGTCGAACAGCTTCTCCATGTCGAGGCGCGCGTCGGTCGAGATCTGCTTGAGCCTGGCGCCCTTGTTGCCAATGATCATCGCCTTGTGCGCATCGCGCTCGACGAGGATGGTGGCAAAGACCCGGCGCAGGCGTCCTTCGGTCTCGAACTTGTCGATGATCACGGTGCTGGTATAGGGCAGTTCGTCGCCAGTCCAGCGGAACACCTTCTCGCGAATGATTTCCGACGCCAGGAAGCGTTCGCTGCGATCGGTCATCGCATCGACGTCGTACATCGGTTCGCCTTCGGGCAGATACGGGCGGACAATGGCCAGCAGGCGCGCGATGTGATCGCGCGTCTTGGCGGACATCGGCACCACTTCCGTGAACGGAAAGCGCTGCCCCATCTGCTCCAGGAACGGCATCATCACTTCAGCACGGCCTTCGCCGATACGATCGAGCTTGTTGCACACCAGCAGCACCGGCACGTTCTTCGGCAGCAGCGCCAGCACCTTCTCGTCGTCGGCACCAAAATAGCCGGCTTCGACAACGTACAGCACCACATCCACCGACGACAGCGTGGACGTCACCGCACGGTTCAGCGAACGGTTCAGCGCACTGGCATGGCGCGTCTGGAAACCCGGCGTGTCGGCGAACACGAACTGCGTATCGTCCGTGGTCTGGATACCGACGATACGGTGACGCGTGGTCTGTGCCTTGCGCGACGTGATGCTGATCTTCTGGCCGACCAGCGCATTCATCAGCGTGGACTTGCCAACATTGGGACGGCCAACGATGGCCACGGTGCCGCAGCGGAAAGCCGGGGCTCCGGACGGTTCCGCCGCGTCCTGCTGCGGAGGGAGAGATTCGGTCATTCCTTCAACCTGAGAGACAACTGGGGATCCGGCGGCACCGGCTGCTTGCGCGTCTTGCCAGTGCGTTCGGCGCGGCTGCGCTTGAGCAGTTGAGGCACGAGCTTCTGGACCTCGTCCAGCGCAAGCTTGGCGGCTGCCTGTTCGGCAGCGCGCCGCGACGCGCCGGTGCCAAACACGCGTACTTCCAGTTTAGGCACGATGCACTCGACTTCAAATTGCTGGCTGTGCGCCGCGCCGTGGGTGGCAATTACGTTGTACTGCGGCAGGGCAATCTTGTGGCCCTGCAGGTACTCCTGAAGCAGCGTCTTGGCATCCTTGCCCAGCGTACGCGGATCCACCTGCTCCAGGATCGGGATATACAGCTTGCGGATCAACGCGCGCGCGGCGTCGAATCCGCTGTCGAGGAACACTGCGCCGACGATTGCCTCGAGCGCATCGGCAAGAATCGACGGACGGCGGAAGCCGCCGCTCTTCAGTTCGCCCTCGCCAAGTCGCAAGGCGTCGGAAAGCTGCAGCATCTGCGCAATCTCGTACAGCGCCTGCTGCTTGACCAGGTTGGCGCGCACGCGGGACAAGTCGCCTTCGTCCAGCTTGCCAAACATGCCGTAGAGCATGTCGGCAACCGCGCAGTTCAGCACCGAATCGCCAAGGAATTCAAGCCGTTCGTTGTGCTGCGCGCTATGACTGCGATGCGTGAGCGCCTGCTGCAGCAATTCGGGCTTGCTGAATCGGTAGCCGAGACGTTGCTGCAAGGCATCGAGGGTCATGTCGTTACTGCGTTCCCGTATAGGTAATCAAAAAACTCAACGGACCGTAGATCTGGACTTCGGTCCGGTACTCGAAGGCAACCGAGCGAACCCGCCCGCCCTCGTCCTCGAACACATCGAGGTCCTCGCCCTTGAGCGAATGAATGTTGTCGATCAGGGCCTGCTTGTCGAAATTGGCGGCAAGTTCCTTGCGGTTGGCGGAACTGTCCCGGGCATAGTTCACCGCCCGCTTGACCGAGAAATACTCCATCACGCTTGGCAACGACTTCAGCGCCGGCAACGCCACGGCCGCCACGATAATGACGACCACCAGCAACGACCCTAATGAAAATCCTCGTGATCCACGCGATCTATTGATCACATCAAGACGGATTTTCCCCCTGCTTTTCCCAAACTCTTGACCCATTGCGCTGCCCTCTTTTATTGAGTGTTTTGCGCCGCGTGGTGATTGCCAGACGTTATTTGAACGATCCCACGCGCCCGAAATTGCCCAGATTCATCCAGATCAGGAATGCCCTGCCGACAATGTTCTTGTCCGGCACGAAACCCCAATAGCGTGAATCGAGGCTGTTGTCACGGTTATCCCCCATGACGAAATAGTGACCTTCAGGCACTTTACACGTCAGCCCCTGCTGATTGTAAGTGCAGTTCTCGCGGAACGGAAAATCGGGATCGGCCCCGGCCACGAAAGCCGGCCGGTCCGCGTCGTTCAGGATGCCATGTTCCGGCCCGCCCGGCAGCTTCTCGGTAAAGTGTTTCGAGTACGCGAGGCGTTCTTCGTCGAGGTAGTCGGGCAACTGGTCGTATTCGGCCGGCTTGCCGTTGATGGTCAGCTTCTTGTTTTCATAGCGCACCACGTCGCCCGGCACGCCGATCACCCGCTTGATGTAGTCGAGCGATTCGTCCTTCGGGTAACGGAACACCATCACGTCGCCGCGTTGCGGCTCGCCAACACTGATGATCTTCTTGTTCACCACCGGCAGGCGGATGCCGTAGTCGTACTTGTTCACCAGGATGAAGTCGCCGATCAGCAGCGTCGGGATCATCGATCCCGAAGGAATCTTGAACGGCTCCACCACGAACGAGCGCAGCACGAACACCGCAAGTATCACGGGGAAGAAGCTCGCCGAATATTCCAGCCACCACGGCTGGCGCAGCTTTTCCTCGGCCAGTTGTGCACGCGAACGGTCCAGATCGGCGCCGCCCTGGACAGTCGCCAGATGCTGGCGCTGCGCATCGAACTCCGCGAGCGCCAACTGGGCAACGCTACGGCGTTGCCGTTCGAACACAAGCTTGTCCGCGACCCAGGCAATGCCCGTAATGACCACCAGCACAAAAAGGATCAGTGCAAAATTCATGACGGCTTAAAGTGATGTCGATTTGTTGGTATCGCCGGTTACCGCGCGCTTATTTGTCATCCACCTGCAGAATCGCCAGGAAGGCTTCCTGGGGAATCTCCACGGTACCGACCTGCTTCATGCGCTTCTTGCCGGCCTTCTGCTTTTCAAGCAGCTTCTTCTTACGCGAGATATCGCCGCCGTAGCACTTGGCCAGCACGTTCTTGCGCAGTGCCTTGACGTTTTCGCGCGCAATGATGTTCGCGCCGATGGCCGCCTGGATGGCCACGTCATACATCTGGCGCGGGATGATTTCACGCATCTTGGCCGCAACCTCGCGCCCACGATATTGCGAGTTCGAACGGTGCACGATCACGGACAGTGCATCGACCTTGTCGCTATTGATCAGGATGTCCACCTTGACCACATCCGACGGACGGTATTCCTTGAACTCGTAGTCCATCGACGCATAGCCACGCGATACCGACTTCAGGCGATCGAAGAAGTCCATCACGATTTCCGCCATCGGGATCTCGTACGTGAGCTGCACCTGCTTGCCGTGATAGCTCATGTTGATCTGCGAGCCACGCTTCTGCGTGCACAGCGTGATCACCGAGCCCACATAGTCCTGCGGCATGTACAGGTTCACCGTGACGATCGGCTCCAGGATCGCCTCGATCCTGCCCGGATCGGGCATCTTGGCCGGGTTCTCGACGGTGACCATCGAACCGTCACGCAGCTCCACCTGATAGACCACGGTCGGCGCGGTCGTGATCAGGTCCATGTCGAACTCGCGCTCCAGGCGTTCCTGCACGATTTCCATGTGCAGCAGGCCCAGGAAGCCGCAGCGGAAGCCGAAGCCCAGTGCCTGCGACACTTCGGGCTCGAACTGCAGCGCCGCGTCGTTCAGGCGCAGTTTCTCGAGCGATTCGCGCAGCGCCTCGTACTGGTTCGACTCCACCGGATACAGGCCGGCGAACACCTGCGGCTTGACTTCCTTGAACCCTGGCAGCGGCGCTTCGGCGCGGCGCGTGGTGGTGGTGATCGTATCGCCAACCTTGGCGGCCTTGAGTTCCTTGATACCGGCGATCACGAAACCGACCTCGCCGGCCCTCAGCGCGTCGCGCTGGACCGACTTCGGCGAGAACACACCGACCTGCTCGACCAGATGCTGCGCACCGGTGGCCATCAGCAGGGCCTTGTCCTTGGGGCGCATCGTGCCATTGACCACGCGCACCAGCATCACCACGCCAACGTAGTTGTCGAACCACGAGTCGATGATCAGCGCCTGCAGCGGCGCATCGGGATCGCCCTTGGGCGGCGGCACCTTGGCGATCAGCGCCTCGATCACGTCCTCCACGCCCAGGCCGGTCTTGGCCGAGCATGGCGTTGCGTCACTGGCATCGATGCCGATGACGTCTTCGATTTCCTGCTTGGCGTTATCCGGGTCGGCCTGGGGCAGGTCGATCTTATTGAGCACCGGCACCACTTCCACGCCCAGCTCGATCGCGGTGTAGCAATTGGCCACGGTCTGGGCTTCCACGCCCTGCGACGCGTCCACGACCAGCAGCGCACCCTCGCATGCCGACAGCGAGCGGCTGACTTCGTAGCTGAAGTCAACGTGTCCGGGGGTGTCGATCAGGTTCAGGTTGTAGACCTGGCCGTCACGCGCCTTGTAGCTCAGCGCGGCGGTCTGGGCCTTGATGGTAATGCCGCGCTCCTTCTCGATATCCATCGAGTCGAGCACCTGCGCTTCCATTTCCCGATCGGACAGCCCGCCGCAGCGCTGAATGATCCGGTCGGCCAGCGTGGATTTGCCGTGGTCGATGTGGGCAATGATCGAGAAATTACGAATGTGGTCCATCTGGTGATCTGGGAAACGCCAGCGCTGCCCGGCGCGTCAGGATGGCGCGGGAGCGGCAAGAAGGTGGGACGCATGGTTTGCGCCAATCCGCGATTTTACCGGATTTTCAAGGACTTCCGTCGCGCGAAATGATCCTGCGGAGCAGGCATGGCGCCTCTGGCGGATGGCGCCTGCCGCACCCGCCCCGGAAAACGATAGCGCCGGACGTTTGTCCGGCGCTTTTCACATGCCTTCGGAGGCGCTGGCCAGATGGTCAGCGCGTCTGGCTAGGGCGCAGCGTCAATACCTGCGTGGCATCCCCGCGGCGCACAAAGACTGCCGCCATCTTGTTCTTGTCCAGTCCCTTGACCATGTCATTGAACTGGCGGGCACCGGTCACGTCGGTATCGCCCAGGCGCAGGATGATGTCGCCCGGACGGATACCGGCACGGGCGGCCGGGCCATCGGCGGTATCGACCTCGACTCCCGACTTGACCTTGAGCTCGCGCAAGCGGGCCTCCGGCAGATCGTTGACGATCAGCCCCAGTGCATTGGGCTTGGGTGCCTGCTGCGGCTCTTCGCCACTACCACTGCCATTGCCTCGACGGTCGCCCTTGCGTGCCACGGCCTTGGCGTTGTCTGGCTCCAGCTCCGCCACCGTGATCTGCACCTCGCGCGTCTGGCCCTTACGCCACACCTGCAATGGCGCGCGCGTACCCGGCTTGGTATCGCCCACCATGCGCGGCAGGTCCGATGCCTTTTCGATATCGCGGCCGTTGAACTTCAGGATGATGTCGCCCGCTTCGATCCCCGCCTTCTCGGCCGGGCCGCCCGGCTCGACGCTGCCGACCAGCGCACCACGTGCACGGCCCAGGCCCAGCGAATCGGCCACTTCCTTGGTCACATCGCCAATGGCCACCGCAATGCGGCCGCGCGTTACCTTGCCGCTGACCTTGAGCTGCTCGGTCACGCGCATGGCCTCGTCGATCGGAATCGCAAACGAAATGCCCATATAGCCGCCGCTGCGGCTGTAGATCTGCGAGTTGATGCCGATGACTTCACCGCGCAGATTGATCAGCGGTCCACCCGAATTACCGGGGTTCACAGCCACATCGGTCTGGATGAACGGCAGGTAGTCACCGGTGTCGCGCCCCTTGGCCGACACAATGCCCGCGGTCACGCTGTTATCGAGCCCGAACGGCGATCCGATTGCGAGCACCCACTCACCGGGGCGAATCTTGTCGGAGTCGCCCAGGGTCAGGCGGGGCAGCCCGGTGGCATCGATCTTGATCAACGCCACATCGGTACGCTTGTCGGAACCAATCAGCTTGGCCTTGAACTCGCGCTTGTCCGGCAACGTGACGTAGATCGTTTCGGCATCGGCCACCACATGGGCGTTCGTCATGACATAGCCATCCTGGCTGATGATGAAGCCCGAACCCACACCGCGGCTTTGCTCCTCGCCCTGAGGCGGCGTCTGGGGCTGCCCACGCCGCGGTGGCGTGGGCGTGCCAGGCATCGGCACACCAAAGAAGCGGCGGAAGAATTCGGCCATCTCATCGTCGTCGGGCGTATTGCCGCGCGCCCGCACCCGTTCGGTGGTCCGGATATTGACCACGGCCGGGCTGGCCTTTTCGACGAGGTCCGTGAAATCAGGCAGGTTGTAGTTCGAGGCCGCCGCCTGGGCGTGGCCCAGTTCGGAAACAGCCGGGCCAAGCACAAGCATGGCAACCATGACCATGGCGCGCGCCATGGCCGGGGATCTGGAAATCATCGACGAACTCCCGGGAGAATCAGCGAGAAACGGATGCTTCGCGGCAGGCGAGGCCGGGGACGCCTGCGAAGCGTACTGCCTGGTGGTCCGGCGAGGGATTCGCTGCCCCGTCGCCGCCACGCCAAGATCTGCTCAGTGTACCGCCTTGGGTGGGTGGTACTCCACGCCGGACGCAAACTGCTTCACCGTTGCGGCAGGCACCTCGCCCACCACGGTGATCCAGTAATCGGCCACGCGCCGCACCACCACCTGGGTGGCGCCAAGCGACGCTACGCCCTCGCGGCGCGCGCGCTGCTCGGAAACAGGTTCGATAAACACCGACAATCCGGTCAGGCCGTCGCTATAGACCACCTGCAGCACCTCGAAGACCCCGGGGGCCTTGCTGCCCTGGGCGGGCGCGCGCAGCTCGCCGAGCGGCCGACGCACTTCGCGAATCTTCTGGAACCCCTTGAGCGGCGTATTGATCGACCACCCTTCGTCGGCAATATTGGCCGGCTGATAGGTGACCTCGTAATGGTTCCACGAGTTGGCGCCCTTGATCGCCGCCAGGATACGCTGCTTGTCGGACGGCACACCGATATCGACCTGCGAGAAGGCCACCTGTTCGAGCACCTTGCTGCCTTCGCCGATCGTCTGCGCACGCATCAGCAGGCCGGAGTTCCGGTCCGCCCATAGCCGCACCGCGTAGCGCGCATTGTCGTGCGGCTCCAGCGCAAAGACTTCGCACTCGACCCCGGCCACGCGCTCCGCCGGCAGCTTGCGCATGTCGTAGAGATCAAGCACATCGCTCTTGTTCGTGGCCAGCAGCGCGGGGAAGCGGTCCTTTGCTTCCTGCTTTTCAACCACGACGAGCTTGGCTTCGGGAATCAGGCTGTGCACGACGTCATTCTGACGCAGCACTTCGCGCGGCTTGCCATCGAGCGTTTCCAGGCGTTCGTACTCGTTGTTGACGAGGTCGCTGTAATGCTGGATACGCGAGGCATGCATGACGCTGCCGCGCTGGTAGATCAGCGTGCCGACATAATTCTCGCGCTGCGCCGCACGGTGGATCTTGTTGAGCCACGCGGTGGCGTCGCGTCGGTTCAGCGTGCTGTCAGACGGCTGCGCAGTGGCGGCGGCAGCGGTCAGACACAAGGCCAGAAAAAAGGACCTGCGCAGGCCCTTCTTTCCGTGAACGCCCGCTACGTTGGCGGGCGACCGTCCTTTCTGCATGTCCGGCATTATTCCTGCGAATTGTCCTGGGAGAAATTGGCACCGTTGGCCACCGTGCGCATGGTCGGCACGAAGGCATCGGTTGCGACCGACGTGCGATGCGCACGCAGGTATTCATCGAGACGCGGATCGCGAATCATCTGGGCGCTGTCCGCCGAGACGGTGACGATCGCGCCTGCGGCCGGCGCCACCGGAGCGCCTGCCTTCATCGCGGCGCCAGGTTGCTGGTCGACCCGCGCCACGATGGCGTCCGGTGCACCGGCATCGGCCGGGCCGCGCATCTGCGGCACCACCACCCAGCTGACCGCCGCCACGGCTGCGGCAATCGCGGTACCGGGTACCACGCGGCGTACCCAGGACGGACGCACGAGCAGGCGATGACGGCCTGCCGCGGCCACCGCCGGCACGAGCACATGGGGCTCGGCTTCGAGTCGCGCTGAGAATCGGGAGAGAAATTCGTCGGTCGAACCCGCGTGCGTCAGTTCTTCCGAACGCAGCGTGTCGCCAATCAGTTGATACATCGACCAGTCGGCCATCCCGTGCTCGCCCTTGGCGAGGCCGAGTGCCGCGTCGACTTCGTTCGCTGCCAGTTCCCCGTCCATCAGGATGGAGATCTGCTCCGCTGCTTCCATTACATGAACCGACTGCTTATGAGCCTGACCCATTTCCAACCCCAAGAAATTCCATTGAACACCGATAAATCCCGTCACTACCGCTTGTCGTTTATCGATGCAGGAATAGGCTGCAACGCTGGCTGCACGACATTCTTACTACCATCGCTTACTACTACCTACCACCGCTTGCCCTCTGCCGTTCCCAGCAAGGGCCGCAATTTCTCGGCAATCGCTTCACGCGCCCGGAAGATCCGGGAGCGCACCGTGCCGATCGGGCAAGCCATCGCCTCCGCGATTTCCTCATAGCTGAGGCCTTCAATCTCGCGCAGCGTGATGGCGGTGCGTAATTCTTCCGGCAATGCCTCCATCGCACGGTTCACCGTATCGGCTACCTGTCGCGTGTGGAGCATGGACTCCGGCGTATTGATATCCCTTAGTTGCTCACCGTCCGCAAAAGTTTCAGCCTCTTCGGCATCGATATCACTTAACGCTTCCGGGCGGCGTCCCTGGGTGGCCAGGTAGTTCTTGGCGGTGTTGACGGCGATGCGGTATAGCCACGTGTAGAAGGCGGATTCCCCCCGGAACTGGGGCAAGGCACGGTATGCCTTGATAAAGGCATCCTGCGCCACATCCTCCACTTCGGCGGGGTCACGGACAAGGCGCGAGATCAGGCGGATGATCTTGCGGTGGTATTTGGCCACCAGCAATTCAAAGGCCCGTTTGTCGCCCTGCTGGACGCGTTCAACTAGAAGCTGATCGGCTTCGCGTTCGCTCACGAATGGTTCACCTGCTGCAGTGTATCTCTTGGTTTCGTCGACAAGACAAGCGTTGTATTTTACCTACGATCGAGGCGCCTTCGGGTATCGCAAAGCGCATTCTGTGACCAAGGCTACGCAATTTGGTTCCATCGCCGGCATACCGGTTGCACCGGCGTGCAACCCGGATCAGTCAAGGGCGGCGATGGTTGGGGACTCGCGCGATACCGGCGAAGCGCTCCTGGCGAGCACCTCACCGGCATGCGAGACCGCTTGCGCGGGATCAGATACGGCGGAACACAAGCGTGCCGTTGGTGCCGCCAAAACCGAAGTTGTTCTTCACGGCAACATCGATCTTCATTTCGCGCGCCGTGTTGGCGGCGTAGTCCAGGTCGCACTCGGGGTCCTGGTTGAAGATGTTGATGGTCGGAGGCGATACCTGGTTATGGATCGCCAGCACCGTGAAGACCGACTCGAGCCCACCGGCGCCGCCCAGCAAGTGGCCGGTCATCGACTTCGTCGAATTGACCACCATCTTGTAGGCGTGATCGCCGAACGCCAGCTTGATGGCATCGGTTTCGTTCTTGTCGCCCAGCGGCGTCGAGGTGCCGTGCGCGTTGAGGTAGCTAACCTCGTCCGGGTTGATGCCGGCGTCCTTGATCGCGGCAACCATGCAGCGGCGCGGACCGTCGGTGTTCGGCGCGGTCATGTGGAATGCATCACCGCTCATGCCGAAGCCCACCAGTTCGGCGTAGATACGCGCGCCGCGTGCCTTGGCCGACTCGTACTCTTCCAGCATCATCACGCCGGCACCTTCGCCCAGCACGAAGCCATCGCGATCCTTGTCCCAAGGGCGCGAGGCCGTGGCCGGATCTTCGTTGCGCGTCGACAGCGCGCGGGCCGCGGCAAAGCCGCCAATCCCGAGCGGCGACACCGTCGATTCGGCACCACCCGCCAGCATGGCGTCGGCATCGCCGGCCTGGATCAGGCGGGCGGCCAGGCCGATGCTGTGCAGGCCGGTCGTGCAGGCCGTGACGGCCGCGAGATTCGGGCCCTTCAGGCCGTGGATGATCGACAGGTGGCCGGCGATCATGTTGATGATCGAACCAGGCACGAAGAACGGCGAAATCCGGCGCGGGCCACGGGTGGCCAGCGTCATCTGCGTGTCTTCGATCATCGGCAACCCGCCGATGCCCGAGCCCACCAGCACGCCGACGCGCTCGGCGTTGGCCTCGGTAATCTCGATACCGCTATCCTTCAGCGCCTGGGAACCCGCGGCAATGCCGAAATGGATAAAGGTATCCATATTGCGGGCTTCCTTGGCCGGGATGTATTCCTCGGCATTAAAGCCCTTCACTTCGCCCGCGAAATGCACCGACAGGGCGGAGTGATCGAATTTGGTAACGGTGGCGATGCCGGACTTGCCGGCAACCAGGTTGGCCCAGCCTTCGGCAACAGTGTTTCCGACAGGAGACACAAGGCCAAGCCCAGTGACGACGACGCGACGACGGCTCACTATGTTTTCCTACGAGTACGTGAAGCGGAATTGGATTGATTCGGATCTCGCCGCGCGCGGCCGGCAGGCATTGCCATGGGCCTCGCGCTGCTTGAGATCATTCCGATTCTGCTTCGTCGAACAGACGAAAGCCACAGAAAACGGCATGACAGGACCGTGACGGCCCCGCCCATGCGCCTTCTGTGGCTCGGAACAGATGACGACGGCTTAAGCCTTGACGTGCGCGGTAGCGTAGTCGATAGCTTGCTGCACGGTCGTGATCTTTTCGGCTTCCTCATCCGGAATTTCCATGCCGAATTCATCTTCCAACGCCATCACGAGTTCAACCGTGTCCAGCGAGTCCGCACCGAGATCGTTCACGAACGACGATTCGTTCTTGATATCTGCCTCGGCCACGCCAAGCTGTTCAGCCACGATTTTCTTGACGCGTTGTTCGATATTGTCCATGTAACCCTCCAGGGAAGTTCGACAAAAAGTGGGCGCATTTTAGCAGGTTTGGACCACAAAAAATCCGCCTGCCAAGCTTTGCAAGAATCGCGCCCGATTGGTTTCAAAAACAGCAGCTTTACCCGGCTTCGTACGGCTTCTCCCTCGAAACCGAAACCGAATCAAGCTGTTAGTTCATATACATGCCGCCGTTCACGTGCAGCGTAGTGCCCGTGATGTAAGCGGCCTGCGGACCGGCAAGGAAAGCCACCGCGTTGGCGATGTCTTCCGGCTGGCCAAGACGGCCCAGCGGAATCCGGGCCTTCAGCGCCGTATGCTGCTCTTCCGACAGGACCTTGGTCATGTCGGTATCGATAAAGCCCGGCGCCACGCAGTTCACGGTCACGTTGCGGCTGCCGATCTCGGCTGCCAGGGCGCGCGTCATGCCTTCCACGCCGGCCTTGGCCGCCGCGTAGTTCATCTGACCCGGATTGCCCGTGGAACCGACCACCGACGTGATATTGATGATGCGGCCACCGCGGGCCTTCATCATCGGACGAAGCACGGCACGCGCCAGACGGAACACCGCCGTCAGGTTGGTGTCGATGACCGCGCTCCAGTCGTCGTCCTTCATGCGCATGGCCAGTTGGTCCTGCGTAATGCCGGCATTGTTGACCAGCACCGCCAGACCGCCGTGGGTCTTCACGATCTCGTCGATCACGGCATCGCAACGCGCGGCGTCGTTCACATTCAGCACCACGCCGTTGCCCTTGAGGCCTTCTGCCGACAGGTATTCGCTGATGCTCGCGGCACCCGATTCGCTCGTGGCCGTACCGATCACCGTGGCACCCTGACGCGCCAGACCCAGTGCGATGGCGCGGCCGATGCCACGCGACGCACCGGTCACCAGCGCGACCTGATTTTCCAGAGTCTTGCTCATGTTGCGTTCGTTCCTTGTTCTTATTTCAGCAGCGCCAGCGTTTCCTGCAGCGACGCCGGATCAAAGATTGCACCACCGACGAGGTTGCCGTCGATGCGCTTGGTCATGCCGGCCAGTACCTTGCCCGGGCCGCATTCGATCACGTGAGTCACACCTTCGGCGGCAAACTTCTGCACGCACTCGACCCAGCGTACCGGCGCGGCTGCCTGGCGAACCAGCGCATCCTTGATTTGCGCGGGATCGCTGACGATGGCCACGTCAACGTTGTTGACGAGCGGGATGGCAGGCGCCGAGAACGCCAGGTCAGCCATGCGCTCGCGCAGACGGTCCGAGGCGGGCTTGAGCAGCGAGGAGTGGAATGGCGCGGACACCGGCAGCGGCAGCGCGCGCTTGGCGCCCTTGCCCTTGGCAATTTCGCAGGCCTTTTCCACGGCACCCTTGTGCCCGGCGATCACGACTTGCGACGGGGCATTGAAATTCACGGCTTCCACCACGCCGGCACCGGCCGCCGCGGCTTCCGCGCAGGCCGCGCGTACGTCGTCATCGGACAGGCCGAGAATGGCTGCCATGCCGCCCTCGCCCACCGGCACGGCTTCCTGCATCGCCTGCGCGCGGAAACGCACGAGCGGCACGGCCTGAGCAAACGGGATGACGCCAGCCGCCACCAGTGCCGAGTATTCGCCGAGGCTGTGGCCGGCCACCAGGGCCGGAGCCGGACCGCCGGCATCGAGCCAGGCACGGTACACGGCAACCGCCGCGGTCAGCATGACCGGTTGCGTATTGGTGGTCAGGTTCAGTTCTTCCGCGGGACCTTCGGCAATCAGCTTGCCGATATCCTGGCCCAGCGCCGTCGAGGCTTCCTCGACCGTGGCGCGCACCACCGCGTTGTCGGCGAATGCGTTGAGCATGCCGACCGACTGCGAACCCTGTCCGGGGAAAACGAATGCGAATTTCATCGGAAATCCAATCCTAGGTATTCATCTTTTCGAACGGTGCGCTGCCCGGCTGGAACAACCTGCAACATCGCACCGGCCGCATATTACATGCGCAACAGCACCGCGCCCCAGGTAAAGCCACCGCCGACGCCTTCCATCAACACGGTCTGGCCCGGCTTGATGCGGCCATCACGCACGGCCACATCGAGTGCCAGCGGAATCGAGGCAGCCGAGGTATTGCCGTGCTCGTGCACCGTGGCCACCATGCGCTCGCCCGGCAAGCCAAGCTTCTTGGCCGTGCCCTGCATGATGCGGATATTGGCCTGGTGCGGAATCAGCCAGTCGATCTCGTCGGCCTGCATCTCGGCAGCGGCGATCGCTTCGCGCGCCACCTTGTCGAGCACGGTCACGGCCAGCTTGAACACCGCCTGGCCATCCATATGCAGGAACGCATTGCCCGTGATCGCGCCACCCGACACATTGCCCGGCACGCAGAGGATACCCACGTGACTGCCATCCGAGTGCATGGCGGAAGACAGGATGCCCGGCTCGTCCGAAGCGCTCAGCACCACGGCACCAGCGCCGTCGCCAAACAGCACGCACGTGGTGCGGTCGTTGAAATCCAGGATGCGCGAGAACACCTCGGTACCGATCACCAGCACGTTCTTGTGCGAACCGCTGCGGATGAACTTGTCCGCGGTGGACATCGCATAGACAAAGCCCGAGCACACGGCCTGCAGGTCGAACGCCGCGCACTGGTTGGTGATGCCAAGCTTCTGCTGCACGATGCAGGCAGTGCTCGGGAACACATAGTCGGGAGTGGAGGTGGCGACGATGATCAGGTCGATGTCCTGGCGATCGATGCCGGCCGCCTCGATCGCCTGCTCGGCCGCCTTGACGGCCAGATCACTCGACGTGACATCGGCTTCGGCCCAATGGCGCGCCGAGATGCCGCTACGCGAGACGATCCACTCGTCGCTGGTCTCGATGCCTTTTTCGGCAAGCTGCACGGCCAGGTCGTGATTCGTGACGCGCCGCGGGGGCAGATAGCTCCCCGTACCGATGATTTTTGCGTACTTGGTCATGAAAGTGTCGGATCGTGGTGCTTACCGGACCGCCCCTGGCCCTGGCCTCGGGCGAACCGTTCGCCGCCGGCCCAGTGGCGCAGAAGCAAACTCAGGCGGCACGGGTATCGGAATGTGGGTCCGGTGCGCCTGCCTCCGGGCCATCTGGTGGCGCTCCGGACTTGTTGGCAAAGGCCTTGGCAATGCGCTCGATAACGCCATTTCTGGCGGCATCATACCCGCGTTTTATCGCCCACTCAAAAGAATGGGCATCGGCGGAACCGTGACTCTTGATCACGAGCCCGCGCAAACCCAGCAATGATGCACCGTTATAGCGGGCAGGATCGAGCCGGCGGGCCAGGCGCGAAAGTACCGGCATGGCCACGGCAGCCAGCAGCTTGGTGAACCACGAGCGCGTGAATTCTTCCTTGATCATGCTGCCAATCATCTTGGCCAGGCCTTCGGTACTCTTGAGCGCCACATTGCCGACAAAACCGTCGCAGACGACGATGTCGGTAGTGCCCTTGAAGATGTCGTTGCCTTCCACATTGCCGTAGAAGTTGAGCTCGGAAGCGCGCAACAGTTCGCCGGCGGCCTTGACCACCTCGTTGCCCTTGATCACTTCCTCGCCGATATTGAGCAGGCCAACCGTGGGGTGATCCTTGTGATCCACCACGGCAACCATGGCCTCCGCCATGCGCGCGAACTGCAGCAGGTGCTCCGGTTCGCAGTCGGCATTGGCGCCGAGATCCAGCACCGTGGTGCCCCAGCCCTGCTCATTGGGAATGGTCGTGGCAATGGCCGGGCGCTCGATGCCTTCGAGCGTCTTGAGCACGTAGCGCGACACGGCCATCAGTGCCCCGGTATTGCCGGCGGAAATACACGCGCCGGCCTTGCCTTCCTTGACTTGCGTGACAGCCACGCGCATCGAGGAATCCTTCTTCTTGCGCAGTGCCACTTCCACCGGGTCATCCATGGTGATGACCTCGGTCGCAGCCACGACACTTACGCGCGGATGATCCGATGCATGCAGCTTCTTGAGCTGCGCGTGGATGGCGTCGGGCAAGCCGACCAGGATCATCTCGGCGTCGTCGTGACGGGAAAGAAAACTGATCGCCGCCGGCACGGTCACGGAAACTCCGTGATCGCCGCCCATGCAGTCGATAGCGAGCTTGATCGTCATTATTTCCTGATACGGAAAGCGCGCCGGCACCCGCCGCATCGGTTCACGGGGACGCAACCAGCCGGACGCGCGGATACGCTGTGGTGCGGGCGCCGAGCGCCCAACAAAAAAGCGGCAACGAGCTTGCCGCTTTCCTGCTCTACACCTGACAACGTGCGCGAGCGAGACACAGGGTCACGCCAGACGACCTGGTCAGTCGTTCTTGGTCTTGATGACCTTGCGACCACGATAGTAGCCGTTCGGGCTCACGTGGTGGCGCAGGTGGGTTTCGCCGGTGGTCGGCTCGACAGCCAGGGGCGCGACCGACAGATGGTCGTGCGAACGATGCATGCCGCGCTTGGACGGCGACTTCTTGTTCTGTTGAACAGCCATGATGACTCCTTCGAGAATTTCGCGATATTAACACACGCACCCTGCACAAGGCGTAGCCGGGGCCCGGCCGGGTGCTTGACCTCTACCGTGAAGAGATGCCTGACGCCACCCAATGTGGTGTCAATGCTTCGTCTTCAGGCCGGCCAGCGCCGCAAAGGGCGATGGCCGTTTTTCTTCAGGTGCAGCCTCGGGCTCCACCTCGCCGTCTGCGCCCGTCACGAGAGACTCGTGCACCGTGGGGCAGACCACGTGCTTCGGTGCTGTCGGCAACGCCAGCAGCACTTCATCTTCAATCAGTTCCAGCACCGAGAACTTCTTCGAACCCACGATCACGTCGAGTTCGTCGTCATCCATCGATGCTTCTTCGGCGGCCGCTTCGCTGGCCACCACTTCAAAGCGCATCTTCGTCGCGATCGGCTCGGCGAATACCGTCAGGCAGCGCTGGCAATCGAGCCAGACACGACCATTGACCGTCACATCGACAAACAGCCGCTGCGATACCGGCGCACCGGGCTCAACCGCCTCTTCGCGCACAAAACCAGCCAGCGAGTACTGGAACACCTCTTCCGCCGCGGACGCTGGCGCATTGGCTGCCGTCTCGGCTAAGATGCGCGGCAAATCGCGCACTGGCACCTCACTCGCCACATTGCCGCCTTTGCGGCAAAAAGCGAAGAGATCGGTTTCACGCAGGTCGAAGGCCGCGGCGAGTGCCGCAGGCTGGGTCGGCTGACTCATACAGGCTGAATCGCAGGAAAATGCATCGTTGCCACAACTTACCGGCAGCGAATGTGCCCGTGCAGCGAAACGCGCGATTATACGTTGAAAAATTCAGAACGGTCAAAGTATACAGCGCCGATACCGTTCGCCACCCTCTTCCATGCCTATGGTTTCCGCCATCCAGCCCACCTTGATCCTGGGATCGAGCTCCCCTTACCGCCGCGAACTGCTGGCGCGTCTGCGCATTCCGTTCCAAGTGGCCACGCCCGACATCGACGAAGCACCACTTGCCGGGGAACGACCCGATGCCACCGCGTTGCGGCTGTCGCGCCTGAAAGCCGAGGCCATCGCCGCGCGTCATCCGGGCGCATTGGTAATTGGTTCGGATCAGGTCTGCACGCTCGACGACGTACAGATCGGCAAACCCGGCACGCATGACAACGCGCTCGCGCAACTCAGGCTGATGCGCGGCCGCACGGTTACGTTCCACTCGGCGCTGTGCCTGCTCGACAGCCGCACCGGCGTGGCGCAACTGGCCGATGTGCAGACTCGCGCCACGTTCCGCGAGCTATCCGATGCGGAACTGGACGCGTACCTGCGCATCGAGATGCCCTATGACTGCGCCGGCAGCGCCAAGGCCGAAGGGCTTGGCATCGCGCTGCTGTCGCGCGTGGAATCCGACGATCCCACCGCGCTGATCGGCCTGCCGCTGATCGCGCTGACCGGCATGCTGCGCCAGGTCGGCTATCCGTTTTTTGGAGCCTGACCATGGCCGGCACCCTGTTCCTGATTCCCAACACCCTTGGCAAGCGCGACGAGGTCGATCCGCTGATCGATGTCATTCCGGCCGGCGTACAGCAGATTGCGGCACGACTTGACTATCTGGTGGCCGAGAACGCCAAGACCGCGCGCGCCTTCCTGAAGAAGCTGGGTGAAACCACCCCGCTGAGCCACGCGATCCAGCAGATCGAGATCCGTGAACTGAACGTGAACACGAAGGCCGATGCGCTGGCAGCCCTGCTCGATCCGATTGCAACCGGACGCGACGGTGGACTACTTTCGGAAGCCGGCGTGCCTGCCGTAGCCGATCCCGGCGCCGACCTGGTCCGGCTGGCGCACACGCGCGGCATCCGGGTAAGGCCGCTGGTGGGCCCGAGTTCGATCCTGCTGGCGGTGATGGGCTCGGGCCTGAACGGCCAGAGCTTTGCATTCAACGGCTACCTGCCCGTGGATGCGGACGAGCGGGCGAAAAAGCTGCGCGACCTGGAACAGCGCTCGCGCAAGGCCCAGCAAACCCAGGTCTGGATTGAAACCCCGTACCGCAACGGGGCGCTGCTCGACGCACTGCGCCAGCATTGCTCGGGCAATACTCTGCTGTCGATTGCCGTGGAACTGACGCTTCCGACCGAAACCATCGTCACACTGCCGATCTCGGCATGGCGGCCTGACCGACTGGAACTGCACAAGCGACCGGCGATCTTTTCGCTGCTGGCGCAGTAAGGCTGCGCGGCTCAAACCGGGACAGGTCGCAATTTGTACCTCAACGCCCTCTCCCCCAACCCCTCTTCCGCCGTGCGGGAGAGGGGAGCGAGGCCGCGGCATTACTTACAGCGATTCCTTACTTCACCGCCGGTACGGCGACGTTCATCAGCATCATCTTCATCGCCGCGGAGCCCATTGCCGCGCCAAACCGCTTGGCCACGCGCTCGGCGATGTTTTCCTTGACCGTGTAGTCAACGATGTCCTCGGCCTTGAACAGGTCGCGCGCCACATAGTCTGCGCTACCCAGGCCATCGGCCAGCCCCAGGTCTACGGCGCGTTCGCCCGACCAGAACAGGCCCGAGAACAGTTCCGGGTCGCTCTTGAGCCGGTCGCCGCGGCCTTCCTTCACCACGTCGATGAACTGCTGGTGAATCTGCTTGAGCATCGACTCGGCAAACGCCTTCTGGCGCGGCACCTGGGGCGAGAACGGATCGAGCATGCCCTTGTTGGCGCCCGACGTGTACAACCGCCGCTCGATGCCCACCTTGTCCATCAATCCAGTGAAGCCGAACCCATCCATCAGCACGCCAATCGAGCCAACGATGCTGGCCTTGTCGACATAGATCTTGTCGGCCGCCGCCGCCACGTAGTAGCCGCCGGACGCGCAAATTTCCTCGACCACTACATAGAAGGGCTTGTCCGGATAGAGCTTGCGCAGGCGATGGATCTCGTCGTTGATGATGCCCGCCTGTACCGGCGAACCGCCCGGCGAATTGATCTTCAGGATCACGCCCGCCGCGGTGGTGTCCGCGAACGCCGCCTGCAGCGATGCATTGATCGATTCGGCACTGGCCGGCGTGCCGGCGGCAATTTCGCCTTCGAGGGTGACCATGGCCGTGTGCCGGCCCGTAGTACTGGTCAGGCCATCGCCCTTGAAGTCGATCACGGCAAACAGGATCAGCGCAAGAATGGCCAGTCCGACCAGCCGGAAGAAAATCTTCCAGCGTCGCGCGGCGCGTTGCTCGCGCAGGCTCGCCAGCAGCACCTTCTCCAGCACGTCGCGCTCCCAGCCGCCCGTGGCACTTGCGCCGCCAACCGGACCGGCACCCTCGCCGGCCAGCCGCGCGCGGCGTTCATCGGCCTCGCGGCGTGCTGCGTCATCGCCGGCCTTGAGCTCGCGCTCGAGCGGATAGTCGGACTGCGGCGCGGTTTCGAGCTTTTCGCCTGGTGTGACGGGCTCGTCGGGATGTTGATCGGATTGCGATGGCGGTTTTTGCTGTTCTGTCATGCAAGTGGACTCAAGCGTCTAACAATGACCCGGCTCCGCTCAACTGGCGTCGGGTGGCAAAAAAGGGGCTTCCGGCTGCCAGAAAACAGCACCCTCGCGTTCCTCGATTCGAAGTTTGGCCAGCGCGGCGCCCCGGCAAGGGCCGCCCACGCAGAGGCCGGTGTCCGGCGCATAGGTTGCGCCATGTGTCGCGCACATCAAGTATAGGCCTGCACTATCGAAAAACTGCCCTTCCTGCCAATCCAGTTCCATCGGAACATGGGCGCACTGGTTCAGGTAGCCATGCGCCACGCCATCGAACCGGACCACGAATGCACCAATCTGGCGTGAATCGAGCCGGACCGTGAAGCGCACGCCGGCGCCGCCTTCGACCAGATCCTCGGCCGCGCACAGGCGAAACGGTTTGTGCTCCATCTCCATATCAGGCATGGGTGAGCAACCACTGCTGCAGATCGGCAATCGAGGTGGCGCAATGCACCGGCGACATCGCGCGCAGCGAGTCAGCCGGATGTGCGCCGTAGCATACACCCAGGCCTTCGGCACCTGCATTGATCGCCATCTGCAGATCGTGCGTGGTGTCGCCGATCATGACCGTGCGTGCGATGTCCTGGCCGAGTTCGCGCGTCAGTTCATGCAGCATGGCCGGATGCGGCTTTGAAAACGTCTCGTCGGCGCAACGCGTGGCATCGAACAGCTTGCCCAGGCCGGTACTGGCCAGGGCGCGTTCGAGCCCGACACGCGTCTTGCCCGTGGCAACGCCCAGGAAATAGTGTTCGGCGTGCAGCGCTTCCAGCATCTCGCGCACACCTGGAAACAGCACCAGTTCGGCATCGCGCGTCAGGAAGTGGAAACGATAGCGCTCGGCAAGCCGCGGGTAGTCGACCGGGTCCAGTGTCGGCACCGCATACGACAGCGCATCCTTGAGTCCCAGTCCAATCACGTGGCTGGCTGCGCTGTCGTCGGGAACCGGCAAGCCCAGGTCGCGGCTGGCCAGCTGGATGCATTTGGCGATAGTGGGCGTGGAATCCATCAGGGTTCCATCCCAGTCGAAGACGATCAGGTCGAAGCGCTGCCTGGCCATTACGGTCCTTGGTCGATACGGGAGTGTTGCGGATATGCTTGGCGCGACTCACCTGGTCAGGGAGCGGCGCCGTCCTGCTGCAATTGTTGCAGAAATTCAACACACTCGGCGGGCAGCGGCGCCGACACGGTAAGCGGCGCGCCGGTGGCCGGGTGCGTGAAGGTCAGGCGGTGCGCATGCAGGAACATCCGCTTGATACCCGGTTTGGCACCGCTGCGCGAAAGCGCTTTATTAAGCTCAAAATCGCCGTATTTGTCGTCGCCGACAATCGGGAAACCGGTTGACTGCAAATGCACCCGGATCTGGTGCGTGCGCCCCGTCTTCAATTCCGCCTCGAGCAACGTATAACCCTGGAATGCCTTGACCAGGTTGAATACGGTATGCGATGCCAACCCGTCGGCCTGCACCCGGACCCGGCGCTCGCCCTCCGGCGTACTGTATTTATATAGGGGCAGTTTTACGTGCTGCCGCGCATTCGGAAATTCGCCGGCCACACAGGCGAAGTAACGCTTGTCCATGCCATTGCCGCGCATCTGCTCGTGCAGGTTCACCAACGCCGAACGCTTCTTGGCCAACACCAGGATTCCCGACGTCTCGCGGTCCAGCCGGTGCACCAACTCCAGGAATTTCGCCTCGGGCCGCGCACGGCGCAGTTGTTCGATGACCCCGAAGGCCACGCCCGACCCACCATGCACGGCCACGCCGGCCGGCTTGTCGATCACCAGCAGATGGGCATCCTCGAACAGCACCGGAAAATCGGCGGCAGGCACGAATCCGCCCGCCTCAGGTGACTTTTCCGCCATGCGAAGTGGCGGAATCCGCACCACATCGCCGAGCTTCAGCCGGTAAGTTGCATCGATCCGCCCCTTGTTGACGCGGACCTCACCAGAGCGCAATACGCGATAGATATGGCTCTTGGGCACACCCTTGGCCACCTTGAGCAGGAAGTTGTCGATGCGCTGCCCTTCCGAACTTTCGTCGATCGTGACATACGCCACCTGGAGCCCGCTGGGGCGCGAACGCGGCTCCGTTTCAATTTGATGGCGTAACTCATTCATTTTCAATATAATTTCCCGGCCGTTCCCGGCCAAAGACCGGTAGCGCACGACCTGTGTAAGCGATGTTGGCGCGAAGTATGGCGCGAATCCCGACTGAAATGCCCGCTATGTTTGCGGCAAACCGGAACGGAATATGCAGGGCGCCCAGGTAATTGTTCTGGGTAGTCCCACCAGTATCCGCGCAAGACGTCGCATTTTACACTTCGGGTAGCAGTCAACCCGGCCCGTCTCCCGCATGTTGCGTACCCCGCAGGCGCCAGACTGGCAAATGGCAGCAATCAGCAGCACGCACGCGCCGCGCCGGCGCGCAGGAAGTCGCCCAGAGGCGGCTTCGGCAACCAGCCGGCCGACACGTGGAATCTGAGTGTTCAGGTAGAAAAGAATTCAATGTGGATGCCCCTAACAGGCATCCACATCGGTGAGAGAAGACCGCCCGCACCGGGAACCGGTGCCGGCCCGGCAGGCGCGCCTGCCATCTGACCTGCAGTATCGGCCGCGATCTGTCGCTGATTGTCGTAGTTCGACGATCCGACACCGGCGCCCGGACGCAGAACGCCAAAAAGCAGCGGCGCGCCCGCCAGCGGACAGGTCAGATTGGCAACGGCATGCGACTGTCGCGACCGCATAACTTGCTCTTTGACGCGTCCTGGCCATCCCGGCCCGGCTGCGCTGGGAGACGACGCCACTGCCCCAGGCATGGCAGGCCCGTCCCAGTGCCCCGGCCACCGGCATCCGCCAGAAACCGCTGCATCGGGAGCAGTGCCTTTTGCGCTCTCCCGACCCAGCGGACTGCCCGCAGAATTTGCGGATGACCAGAACGCCGACAGCCTCTCCTCTCACCCGCGCCCAGCCTGCCGCGTTGTATTACGCGCTGGCAACTTCGGCAATTCTCCCGCCCTCGCTCTCTTTCCTCGCGTGCTCCCTGGACCGTCGCGGGCATGAGCCACTCATGACCCATTGGCCATCCGCGACACTGGAGTGAGGTATTGCGATGAAACGCATGCTGTTTAACGCGACGCAACAGGAAGAATTGCGCGTCGCGATCGTCGATGGTCAGAAACTGATCGATATCGACATCGAAACCGCCGGGCGCGAACAGCGCAAGGGCAACATCTACAAGGGTGTCATCACCCGCATCGAACCTTCGCTGGAAGCCTGCTTCGTCAATTACGGCGAAGAGCGCCACGGCTTCCTGCCGTTCAAGGAAGTCGCCCGCGCGTTCTTCAAGGATGGCGTGGACGTGCGCAATGCGCGCATCCAGGACGCACTGCACGAAGGCCAGGAACTGATCGTCCAGGTTGAAAAGGAAGAGCGCGGCAACAAGGGCGCTGCCCTGACCACGTTCATCTCGCTGGCCGGCCGTTACCTGGTGCTGATGCCGAACAACCCGCGCGGTGGCGGCGTGTCGCGCCGCATCGAGGGCGAAGACCGCCAGGAACTGCGCGAAACCATGGCGCAGCTGCAGGTTCCCGAAGGCATGAGCATCATCGCGCGCACCGCCGGTATCGGCCGCGCCGCCGAGGAACTGCAGTGGGACCTGAACTACCTGCTGCAACTGTGGAAGGCCATCGACGGCGCCGCCGGCGACAACAAGGCCCCGCTGCTGATCTACCTGGAATCGAGCCTTGTGATTCGCGCCATCCGCGATTACTTCCAGCCCGATATCGGCGAGATCCTGATCGATACCGACGAGATCTACGAGCAGGCCCGTGCATTCATGAGCGTGGTCATGCCCGACAACATGAACCGCGTGAAGAAGTACCGCGACGATGTGCCGCTCTTCTCGCGTTTCCAGATCGAACACCAGATCGAGTCGGCGTACTCGCGCATGGTGATGCTGCCTTCCGGTGGCGCCATCGTGATCGACCATACCGAAGCCCTCGTATCCGTTGACGTGAACTCGGCCCGCGCCACCAAGGGTGCGGACATCGAGGAAACCGCGCTGCGCACCAACCTGGAAGCGGCCGACGAAATTGCCCGCCAGTTGCGCCTGCGCGACCTGGGCGGCCTGATCGTGATCGACTTCATCGACATGGAGTCCGGCAAGGCACAGAAGGACGTGGAAACGCGCCTCAAGGACGCGCTGCGCCACGACCGTGCCCGCGTGCAGATGGGCAAGATCAGCCGCTTCGGCCTGATGGAACTGTCGCGCCAGCGCCTGCGTCCGTCACTGTCCGAAGGCTCGCACATCACCTGCCCGCGCTGCAATGGAACAGGTCATATCCGCGATACCGAATCGTCCGCCCTGCAGGTGCTGCGCATCATCCAGGAAGAGGCGATGAAGGAAAACACGGCCGCGATCCACTGCCAGGTGCCGGTGGAAGTGGCTGCTTTCCTGCTGAACGAAAAGCGCCAGGACATCAACCTGATCGAACTGCGCTTCAAGGTCAATGTGCTGCTGATCCCGAACAAGCATCTGGAAACGCCGCACTACAAGCTCGAGCGCCTGCGCCACGACGATCCGCGCCTGGAAGAGTCGACTGCCAGCTACCGCATGGCAGAGGCAGCTGCGAAGGAACTCGAAGCCGACACCAGCTACAGCAGCCGCAAGAAGGAAGAGGCACGTCCGCGCCAGGAAGCCGCCGTCAAGGGCATCACGCCTGACGCGCCGGCCCCGGTGTCGGTGCCGCGCCCCGAGCGCGCCCCGAAGCCTGAAGCAGCAGCCGCACGTCCGGCGCCTGCCACGCAGCCGGTGGGCAGCGGCGGCATCATCGCCTGGCTCAAGGGCCTGTTTGGTGCCAAGCCGGCGGCAGCGCCGGTGGCGGAGCCCGTCAAGCCCGCAGCGGAAGCCCAGGCACGCGGCGACGGTCGCCGCGAACGTGGCCAGCGCGGTGAACGTGGCGAGGGTCGTGGAGAACGTGGTGAGGGTCGTGGCGAACGTCAGGGCCGTGGTGAGCGCGGCGAGCAGCGTG
>NZ_DBHKYV010000034.1:41162-45710 GCF_057315035.1 Cupriavidus sp.
GCGAGCAGCGTGAGCCGCGTGGCGAACGCCAGCCGCGCGCGCCGCGCGAAGGCCAGGCTACGCCGGCCATCGCACAGGCCACCGAACGCACTGAAGTCCGCCAGGAAGATCGCCAGGAAGCGCGCCGCGAGCGCAACCAGGAACGCCGCGAACGTCAACGGGAACGCCAGCGTGAGCGCACCGAGGCACGCGAGACCGACGAGCCGCTGAACGCCGCCGGCACCACTGCGCAGACCGCGTTTGAAGCCGCCCAGGCAGCGCCGGCAGTCGTTGCCGCCGTGGATATCCCGGCTGGCGCCGAAGACGGCGAGGCAGTGTCCGCCGACGCAGGTGAAGGCGAGGAACGCCGTCGCCGCAATCGTCGCGGTCGCAACCGCTACCGCCGCGAGCGCGAGGATGGCACACCGAACCTCGAAGTCAACGAAGCGAACCTGGCCGAAGTCAGCGCAGGCGTGACCGAATCGGAAGCTGAATCGGCATCGTCGCCGGCCCTGGTGGCCGAAGTGGCGGCACCGGTGGAGCAACCGGTGGCACAGCCGGTGGTGGTCGAGGCGGCCGCTGCTGCTGGTGCGCTGGAACGCGTGGAACCGGTAGCCAAGCCCGAGCCGGTGGCGCCTGCCCAGGCAGCCGAACCGGTGTTCGCCGCGGTTGCCGCACCGCAATCGGCACCGGTGGTCCCGCCCGCCCCTGCCTATGTGGAGCCCGCTGCGCCGGTCCCGGCAAGCCCGGCCGTGGAAGCCCCGGCACCGGTTGCCACCGCGCCGGTGGTTCCCGAGCCGGTCATCGTGACGCCGGACGTGGCACCTGCCCCCGCCGCATCGATCGCAGCGGTTGAAGCACCTGCCTCCACCCCTGATCCTGCCGTCGTGGCAAGCTATGCAGCCGCTCCGGTTGTGGCAGAAGCGAGCGCCAGCAAGCTGGAGCCGATGCTGGAAGCCGCTGGCCTGCAGTGGGTACACACGGACAGCGCCAAGCATGCTGCCGCGCAGGAAGCCGCCGCACGCATCGCACCTGCCCCGCGCGTGGTGCGTGAGCGCAAGCCGCTGCCGCCGCTGCCGGAAGGCCCGATGGTCCTGGTCGAAACCGGTAACCAGCAGCAACAACAGCAGCAACAGCAGTAACGCGCTGCAGGCTGGCAAGGGAAAGGGACGGCAATGCCGTCCCTTTTTTATTTTGTGGCGCCAAACTGACTTGGGACAAACCCGCCCACTATTCCCGCGCTGTATTCCCGTTCACGACCATTATCTGTACTGTTGTCACCACAGTGTTGCGCACGGCGTGATACCGCACTCGGCTAGAATGGCAAGCAGAATGGCTATCCCGGACGCCCTGCGCGCCGGTCAGCCGCGGCCCCACACATCATGACCGAAACTGTCATTCCGATCTTCGACCTGCGCGACCATCGATACAAATCGATGGTGCCGAGCATTCCGTCGCGCCTGCAGGCACCGACCGGGCTCGTGGCCGACACGCGGGGCCGGCCGCTGCATGACCTGCGCATCTCGGTGACCGACCGCTGCAACTTCCGCTGCGTCTATTGCATGCCGAAGGAAGTGTTCGACAAGGACTACACCTTCCTGCCGCACTCGGAGCTGTTGAGCTTCGAGGAAATCGAGCGGGCCGCGCGCCTGTTCGTGGCGCAGGGTGTCGAGAAAATCCGGCTCACCGGTGGCGAGCCGCTGCTGCGCAAGAACATCGAGCGCCTGGTGGAAATGCTGGCCCGCATCGATACCGTATCGGGCAAGCCGCTGGACCTGACACTGACCACCAACGCCTCGCTGCTGGCACGCAAGGCCCAATCGCTGCGCGATGCCGGCCTGACACGCGTGACGGTCAGCCTGGACGCCATCGATGACACCACGTTCCGCAAGATGAACGACGTCGACTTTGCCGTGCGCGATGTACTGCACGGCATCGAGGTTGCGCAGGCGGTGGGCCTGGCCCCGCTCAAGGTCAACATGGTGGTCAAGCGCGGCACCAACGATCAGGAAATCGTGCCAATGGCTCGGCATTTTCGCGGCAGCGGCACCATCGTCCGCTTTATCGAGTTCATGGATGTCGGCGCCAGCAATCACTGGCAGATGAATGAGGTATTGCCATCGGCCGACGTGGTGCGCCGCATTGACGAAGTTTTCCCGCTGGAAGCCATTTCCGCGAATTACTCGGGAGAGACCGCCGAGCGCTGGCGCTACCGGGACGGCGGCGGAGAGATCGGCGTGATCTCCAGCGTGACGCATGCCTTCTGTGGCGATTGCAGCCGGATTCGCCTGTCCACGGAAGGCCGTCTCTACCTGTGCCTGTTTGCCACCGAGGGCTACGACCTGCGCGCGCTGCTGCGCGATGGCCACAGCGACCTGGAAATCGGCAACGCCATTGCCCAGGTATGGCAGGCGCGCACCGACAACTATTCCGAGCAGCGCAGCGACCCCGCCGTACGCGCCGCACGAGCCGAAAGCAAGATCGAGATGTCGTATATCGGCGGCTGACCATGGTGCGCGACGACATCACGGGCCTGATCCTGGCCGGCGGCCGAGGCAGCCGCATGGGTGGCACCGACAAGGGCCTGCAAGCTTTCCAGGGCATGCCGATGGTGCAGCACACGCTGCAGCGCCTGGCGCCGCAGACTGGATCCATGCTGATCAATGCCAATCGGAACCTGGATCGCTACAGTGCGTTTGGCGTCCCGGTGATTCCCGATGCCATCCCTGACTTCGCCGGGCCGCTGGCCGGCATGCTTGCCGGACTTGCGCAATGCCAGACGCGCTGGATGGTCACGGCGCCCTGCGACACCCCTTTCCTGCCGACTGACCTGGTCGACCGCCTGGCGCATGCGATCGACGCGGAACAAGCCGAGATCGCGATCCCGGCCACGCTCGATGCCGATGGTCGCCGACGGCTGCAACCGGTGTTCTGCATGATGCCGGTCACGGCCGCCACCAGCCTGCGCGCCTATGTCGACGCGGGCCAGCGCAAGATCGAAACATGGGTCACCAGCCAGCGCGTGGCGCTAGTCGTTTTCGAGGATGCCGCCGCGTTTGCCAACATCAATACGCTCGACGAACTGCACTGGCACGAGACCACTGACCGAACAGGTCAGACAACAGGTTAGACTTCACCCGAACCTTCCATTGCCGCGGCGCGCCACGCGCGTCAGCATCACGACCATGCCTTCGCTGCAATCCGTCATTTCGTGCCTGTCCGACTACGATCCGTCCGCCCTGCCGGTCAACCAGGCCAACGCCATCATCGCCGAGGTACTGGAGCCAGTGCGCGCTATCGAGCAACTGGCAATCCGCTCGGCATTGGACCGCGTGCTGGCCCACGACGTGACGTCGCCAATCGACGTGCCCGCGCATGACAACTCGGCCATGGACGGGTACGCGTTCCCCAGCCAGGCATTGACACAGGCTCTGGCGCAGGGGCACGGCGACCTTGCACTGGAAGTCATTGGCACGGCCTACGCGGGCAATGCGTTTGCAGGCGAGGTCCAGGCAAACCAGGCGGTCCGCATCATGACCGGTGCGGTCATGCCGGCGGGCTGCGACACCGTGATACCGCAAGAGTTTGTCGAGATCCAGGCCGGCGGAAACCTGATCCGCTTCGCACCCGACCAGGTGCGCGCCGGAGACAACCGACGCCTGCGCGGCGAAGACCTGGCACGTGGTCAATCCGCACTGCGCGCTGGCCGCATCCTGACACCGGCCGATCTGGGTCTGCTGGCCTCGCTCGGGATACCCGAAGTCAAGGTGCGCCGACGCTTGCGTGTCGCCTTCTTTTCCACCGGCGACGAGTTACGCTCGGTCGGCGAACCGCTCGACGCGGGCTGCGTCTATGACTCGAATCGCTATACGCTGCATGGCATGCTGCGCCGGCTCAATGTCGAACTGATCGACATGGGCGTGGTGCGCGACGACCCCGAGACCATGGAGGCCGCCTTCCGCAGCGCTTGCGAAAACGCCGATGCCATCATTACGTCGGGCGGCGTGTCAGTGGGCGACGCCGACTATACCAAGCAGATCATGGCCAAGCTCGGCGATGTCACGTTCTGGAAGATCGCGATGCGACCGGGCCGCCCGATGGCATTCGGGCGCATTGCCTCGAATGGCCATGAAGCCATGCTTTTCGGCCTGCCCGGCAATCCGGTCGCCGTGATGGTGACGTTCTATCATTTCGTGCGTGCGGCCCTGCATCGGTTGATGGGTGCCGACGTGGCGCCCTTGCCGCGCATCCGTGCGCGCAGCACCACGCCAATCCGCAAGAAGCCCGGTCGTACCGAGTACCAGCGAGGCATCGCCGCGATGGGTGCCGACGGCAATCTGGAGGTCCGCCTGACCGGACAGCAAGGGTCAGGGGTATTGCGCTCGATGAGCGAGGCGAATTGCTTTATCGTGCTCGATCATGATCAGGACACCGTGCTGGCCGGGGATCTCGTCGAAATCATGCTGTTCGACGGTCTGATCTGACGCCTCCCCACGCGCCGCAAGCGCTGCGAACCCGGCCGCGTAGTCCCGCCACGCGGAACTACCGGGACACCACTCGCTCGAAGCT
>NZ_DBHKYV010000034.1:45720-96873 GCF_057315035.1 Cupriavidus sp.
GGCATGAATGGATACGATTCATGCGTCACATCGATTAGCGATAGTCAGCCGTGCGCCGGTGTCGTTTTTGTGCCGCACTCTTTCCTTGAAAGCTCGTATCGCGCTTGGAAATGCCTCATCCGTCAGTGGGGCAGGCTAGGCGTCGCAGGCACCAGTCGCTACACTTGCAGCACGAAAATCTGAATCCCCCAATATCTTGTCTGTCGTCATGAACCAGGAGATCGCGTACCTCCACCCCGTCAAGACCGCCCGCGCGCTGGTGCTGGTTTATCTCTGCTTTTCCGTGCCGATCGTTGCCATGGGCCTGTTCGTGGCCTTCGTGCGCTACGGCGACCTGCCGGGAATTGCGGTCTTCACGGCCCTGATCCTCAATGCGTTGATCGGCTTCGGCCTGCTCTGGCTGGGCTGCAAGGCATACAACTGGGTGGCGGCACGCTTTGGCGGCATCGAAGTCCACGTGCGTGAACTGACTCCCGAAGACCGCCACTAGGCATCAAGCAGGCCGGCAGCACTAAGCAAGCCGGCCCTCGTGCTGCCCCGCCGCGTCAGTTGGCGATGCCGGGGCGACCCCGGTTGTGTCATCGCCAGCATCGGCAGCATCGCCAGTTCCAGCAGTTTCGGCAACCGGCCCCGCCGACGTTCCCAATAGCTGCTCCGCCAATTCCCCCGGCAGCGCTTCCACGGTGCGCAATTTGCGCTCCATCTGCCGCGTCCGCACTTCCGCCTGCTCGATATTGCGAGCGGCACGCACCAGCGTATCGCGTGTTTTGGCGAGTACCTCACCGAACTTGCCGAACTCGGTCTTTACCGCACCGAGCACCTCCCACACTTCGCTCGAACGTTTCTCCAGCGCCAGCGTGCGGAAGCCCATCTGCAGACTGTTGAGCAATGCCGTCAAGGTAGTCGGCCCCGCCACCGTGACACGGAAATCGCGTTGCAGCAGATCCGTGAGCCCTGGCCGGCGCAGTACTTCAGCGTAGAGTCCTTCGGTCGGCAGGAACAGGATCGCGAAGTCGGTGGTGGCAGGCGGCGCCACGTACTTCTGTGCAATCGTCTGCGCCTCGCGGCGCACGGCCATCTCCAGTTCACGGCTGGCCGTATGCACGCCGTCGACATCGCCACGCTCCTGCGCGTCGATCAAGCGTTCGTACTGTTCCTTCGGAAACTTGGCATCGATCGGCAGCCAGACCGGACCACCGCCGGTATCGCGCCCGGGCAGGCGAATCGCGAATTCCACGCGCGCACCCGAGCTGCGCACGGTCTCGACGTTCTTGCCGTATTGCTCTGGCGTCAGGATCTGTTCGAGCAACATTTCCAGCTGCACTTCACCCCATGTGCCGCGCGACTTCACATTGGTCAGCACGCGCTTGAGATCGCCCACCCCCTGCGCCAGCATCTGCATTTCGCCGAGACCACGATGCACCTGCTCCAGCCGGTCGGACACCAGCTTGAACGACTCACCAAGCCGCTGTTCGAGCGTGGCGTGCAGCTTCTCGTCCACCGTGCGGCGCATCTCTTCGAGCTTGGCCGCATTGTTGGCCTCGATGTCGCGCAGCTTCTGCTCGAGCGTCACCCGGACATCGGCCAGCCGTCGTTCGTTGGCTTCCGACATCTGGGCCAGTTGCTGCTGCTGCACCGTGGCGATGCTTGTCAGTTGCGTCGACAGTTGCTGCTGGAAACGCAGCATGTGTTGTCCGGCTTCCCCGCGATTGGCACGGGAGGTCTCGGCCAGTTCGGTGCGTAGCTCACGCTCGAGCCGTTCCAGGCCACGCGCGGTGTCCTCGCGCACATCGTCACGCAGGTCACCGAGCATCGGCTGCAAATCCGCCGCTGGCTGACGCGGCATGCGCACGATCAGCACCAGCAGCAATATCACCGCCACCACGGCGGCGGCAAGTGTCAGCAAGGGTATCAACGTCATGAGAACTTCAAGGGAACTTCACGGGGACTGAGAGCCCGGAATGGTCAGCGGCGACGCGTCATCACTTCGGGGTTGATCACGGTCGGCGGCTTGCCGGCTTGTGGACCGGCATCGAGTGCGGCGATCAGGTTGTCCGCGGCCAGGTTGGCCATTGCGCGTCGCGTCTTTTCTGATGCACTGGCGATATGCGGGGTCAGCACGACATTGGACACGGTCAGCAGATCGGGATGCACGGCAGGCTCGCCTTCAAAGACATCGAGTCCAGCGGCAAAGATCTTGCGATCGCGTAGTGCTTCCGCCAGCGCTGCATCGTCGACGATGCCGCCGCGCGCCAGGTTGATCAGCGTCGCGGTCGGCTTCATCTGCGCCAGCTCTGCCGCGCCGATCGAGTGGTGGCTTGCCGCGCTGTAGGGCAGCACCAGGATCAGATGGTCCGACTGCTGCAGCAATTCCGCCTTGCTGACATAGCGCGCATTGAGCGACTGCTCGACATCGGCCGGCAACTGGCTGCGGTTGTGATAGAGCACCTGCATGCCGAAGCCTCCCGCACGCCGTGCCAGCGCCTGGCCAATGCGGCCCATGCCCAGGATACCAAGCGTGCTGCCATGGATGTCCATGCCGACCAGCATGTCGTAGCTCCAACGCTCCCACTTGCCCGCGCGCAGGTAGTGCTCGCTCTCCGTCACGCGGCGCGCGGTAGCCATCAGCAATGCCCAGCCAAAATCCGCCGTGGTCTCGGTCAGCACATCGGGCGTATTGGTCGCCACCACGCCGGCCGCGGTCAGCGCAGGCACATCGAGGTTGTTGTAGCCCACGGCCATATTGCAGACCGCGCGCAACTGGGGCAATGCGCCCACCAGTTCGCCATCGATCCGGTCGGCTGCGTTGGCCAGCACGCCGGCCTTGCCCGCCAGGCGCGCGCGCAATGCGGCGGCGCCGAGCACCAGGTCTTCCTGGTTGGCGTCGACGTCGAAATACTGTGCAAGGCGATCGATCACATCGGGGTAGATCGCTCGGGTAACCAGGACGGAAGGCTTCATCATGCAGTCACACGTGGAAGAAAAGGAACGTCATCACCAGGAACAGCGGCACCAGCACGGCGCAGGACCACGCCATGTAGCCAAAGAAACTTGGCATGCGCACGCCACGGCTTTCGGCAATCGCCTTGACCATCAGGTTCGGGGCGTTGCCGATGTAGGTGTTGGCACCCATGAACACGGCCCCGGCGGAGATCGCCGCCAGCGTCGAGGCATCGCGTGTCATGAGCGTGGCCGCGTCGCCGCCGGCCGTATTGAAGAACACAAGGTAGGTAGGCGCATTGTCGAGGAATGACGACAGGATGCCCGTGGCCCAGAAGTACATGCTGTCGATCGGCTGGCCGTTGCCGTCGCTGACCGTGCGGATCACGGCCGCGAACGCCCCGTCCGTGCCAGCCTTGAGCATGGCGATGACCGGGATGATCGTCAGGAAGATGCCGGCGAACAGCTTGCCTACCTCAAGGATCGGCTCCCAGTTGAACTCGTTGCCGCTGCGTGCCGCATGCGGCGTCGCGAACAGCGACACCACGGTGACCACCACCAGCAGCACGTCGCGCACCAGCGCGGGCAGCGGTACCTCGGTGCCCATCACATCGAACGCGATGCCTGGCTTCCACAGCCCGCTCATCAGCACCAGTGCGATCACGGCCAGCAGCAGTACGAAATTGATCCGGCCCTCGATGCGGATTCCCGCCGAATCGGGCGTCGGATCATGCGCCGGCGGCAAGGCCTCCTCGCGATGCAGGAAGTAGTGCCGGTCAATGACATAGAACAGCGCCAGCAGCACCACCCAGATAAACAACGTCTCAGGCAGGATGTTCAACAGCGTCCAGGAAAACTCCACGCCCTTGAGGAAGCCAAGGAACAGTGGCGGATCGCCAAGCGGCGTCAGCGCGCCGCCCGCATTGGCAACCAGGAAGATGAAGAACACCACGACGTGCGCCACATGGCGACGGTTGTCGTTGGCGCGCAGCAATGGGCGAATCAGCAGCATCGCCGCACCGGTGGTGCCCATCAGGCTGGCCAGCACGGTACCCAGCGCAAGGATGCCCGTATTCAGGCGCGGCGAACCATGCAGGTTGCCACGCACACAGATGCCCCCCGCCACGACATAGAGCGCGGTCAGCAGGACGATGAAGGGGATGTACTCGGCCAGCAGCGCATGCACGGTATTGGCGGCTGCCGCGTGCAGGCCGAACTGCAGGCCGAACGGCACCAGGAACAGCGCAGCCCACGCCGCGGCGATCTTGCCGTAGTGGTGATGCCAGAACTTCGGCGCGAACAACGGGAACAAGGCAATCGACAGCAGGATGCCGGCAAACGGCACGCCCCAGGCAGGCGACAGCGTGGCGCCGTCGAGATCGGCCGCCCGCGTCCAGGCAGGCGACATCAGCATCGCGGCAAACAGAAACTGGAAAGGCAGCGTAACGACACGACGCATCGAGCGGGATTCTCCTTTATCGCAACACACGCCACGCGGTGTAAGGCAGGCGGTGAAACAGACAAAAAGGCGCACGCGTCCGGGGTTACCAGGGCGTCGGGACGTCAGCACGCAGCGAAGGGCCAAGTGTAAAGCAAAGCCCTCTGAGAAAGGTCTCAAAATGCGCGGAGGACTGCACCGGATGTGCCTCGGAATGCGGTACGCGGTGCCGCTCGCCGCGTCACCCCTGGTCGACCAGGATCACATGCACGCGATACGGACCATGCGCGCCCAGCACAATGGTCTGCTCGATATCGCCGGTGCGCGATGGACCGCTGATGATGTTGGTGGCGCGCGGCAACTGCCCATGTTCGGCGCGCATGCGTGCGAACGCGGCCTCCAGATTGGCGACGATGCGCGAAACAGGTACCACCGCGATATGGGTTTCAGGTAGCAGCGCGGCCGAGGCAAAGGTATCCGGCCCCGACAGCAGCATCAGCGAGCCCGTCTCGGCAATCGCCACGAAGCAGCCCGTAATGCCAACCAGGTCGCCATGATCGTGATCGCCCTGCGGATCGCGCACCGGAGGGCGGCATTCCACATCGAGCCCTTGCTCGGCCCATGGCAGTTCACCGAGGCTGGTCCAGGCCACCGCGCGACGCGCGAGCTTCAGGGCGTCGACATAACGCGCCACGGCACCGGGCACGTCGGCGAGCGTGGCCACGCGATCCACCGTCGATGCCATCTTCTGCGCCTGCACGGTGAAAGCTTCGACGCTATCCTCCGCAATGGCCGGCTGCGGACCTTGCGGATGGCGGGCCAGGTAGTCGGCGACCGCCTCGCGCTCACCGTCGGTGACCTTCGCTCCCCTGCCCTGCGCGGCGCGAATGCGGGCGAAGATGCGGTCACGGGCGGCGTTGGTTTCCATGGCGTTGTCCTGAGGGGCTGAGCTGCCCGATTATAAGAAGGCCGCGCCTGCGCGCGTGAATCCGGTGCATCCGGTCAAGCAGGCACCTGAACATCAAACACCTGCCGCAGATAGGCAAGATAGCCCGGATCGTCGCACATGGTCTTTTCGGGGGTATCCGACAGCTTTGCCACCGGCTGGCCATTGCAGCGCACCATCTTGATCACGATTTGCAATGGCGTGTAGCCGAGATCGTTCGTCAGGTTGGTGCCCACGCCGAAGGCCAGCTTGCAGCGGCCGCGAAAGCGCTCGTAGAGTTCGATCACTTTCGGGATGTTGAGCGCATCGCTGAAAATCAGCGTCTTGCCACGCGGGTCCACGCGATTGGCGGCATAGTGCGCAATCATCCGTTCACCCCATTCGAACGGATCACCGGAGTCATGGCGCACGCCGTCGAACAGCTTGCAGAAATACAGGTCGAAATCGCGCAGGAAGGCATCGAATCCATAGGTATCGGACAACGCGATGCCCAGGTCTCCGCGATATTCGCGCGCCCAGTTGTCGAGTGCATAGACCTGCGAATCGCGCAGGCGCGGCCCTAGCGCCTGGCATGCCTGCAGATACTCGTGGGCCATCGTGCCAAGCGGGGTCATGTCGTGCAGCCGCGCGAAATGGACATTGCTGGTACCCGCCAGTTGCGGCCCAAGAATATCGCGCATCGACAGCAGGACTTCTTCCTGCCAGTCGCACGAGAAACGCCTGCGCGTACCGTAGTCGGCGATCACACAATCGGTGTATTGCGGATTCTTCAACAGCGCCAGCTTGGCCTTGAGCCGGCGGCGACCTTCGTCCAGATCCGGTTGCGGCTGCGTGCGGCGGAAATACACCTCGTTGACGATTGCCAGCAGCGGAATCTCGAACAGGATCGTATGGAGCCACGGACCACGGATCGTGATCTCGATCTCGCCATTGCCCTGGGCCGACGGCTGTACCACGACATACTTCTCGTTGAGGTGGAACAGCGCGAGGAATTCGACGAAATCGCTCTTGATAAAGCGCATGTCGCGCAGATAGTCGAGTTCTTCCGTGCTGAAGCGCAACTGGCATAGCTGCGTGATCTCTGCGCGGATCTCGTCGATGTAAGGCGTCAGGTCCACGCCGGCATTGCGGCATTTGAAACGGTATTCGACATGGGCCTGCGGAAAATGGTGCAGCACCACCTGCATCATCGTGAACTTGTACAGGTCGGTGTCGAGCAGGGAGCGAATGATCATAACGAAGCCAGGCGCGGGGCGTGCCGATGTCAGGCCACCATGCTAACCGAAAGTCACGCCGGTGTTGGCGCTCATGTCGGCGTACATGGCGGCGTACATAGCGGGGCCATTTCCTTCACCCGCCGTCGAGGTTGCGCAACGCGGGCGACTCCAGCGCCCGTGCCCGCCGCGACTGCAGGCACCAGAATCGCTGGCCCTGACCGTCATGGCAGGTCACCAGCGTGGCCTGTGCGCGCGGCACGGATGCCGGCAGCGGTTCGGCGAAGTTGGCGGATGCCACCATGATGCGCTCCTGATAAACGGCCTGCCCGGCCCGATCGAAGCGCAAGACCTGGATCAGCGCATCGGGCGGCGGTTGCAAGTCCTTGTCGCAAGGCAGGAAACCTTCGCGATTGCAATTCGCCATGGCCATGCCCGCGGGTGTGCGTATGACGCTGAAGCTGTCCCATTCGAACGCGGTCAATGCGGATAGCGTCACGGGCTGGTCCGTGCGCGCGCGCCACGCCACCAGGCGCGACACCACGCTGTCAGCCATCTCGCCCTGTTGCGGCAGCGATGGCTGGGCCCACGCACCCGGTGCCGTTACCCCCAGGCAGGCGCCGAACGCGATGGCGCAGCAGATCAGACGGACACTTGGACGAGCTGGCATGGCGGCATCTCTCGTACGAAACAGTTGGAATAGTAGTTCGTTGACCTGCGGCAAGATACCGGCCGTCGCTCCGAAAGCGGCCTTGCAGGCCGATTCTTACGCCGAACGAAGCAAAAAGTACATAAAGAAATAAGAAAACTATCTGACCCGGCTATATAGACTGGCTATCCTTGCGGAATGGCTCGGCTACAATATCGATCTCTGAAAGGCCTCGGCCCCCGCTCGCCCCAAGTTACCCCGATTGCGGTCGCTGACGGTAATACCCGTTGACGCGCAATCCGTAACCAGCAAGAGCGGCCGGTAAGAAACAGGCCTTGGACAATATCCCCATCGAAGACCGATCCGTTTTTCTGGAACCGAAATGACTCACGTTGTCACCGAATCCTGCATCCGTTGCCGCTACACCGACTGCGTTGATGTGTGTCCGGTCGATTGTTTCCGCGAAGGCCCGAACTTCCTGGCCATCGATCCCGACGAATGCATCGACTGCGCCGTGTGCGTGGCCGAGTGCCCGGTGAATGCGATCTACGCCGAGGAAGATGTGCCGGGCGACCAGCAACAGTTCATCGAACTGAACGCCGACCTGGCCCGTAGCTGGCCGTCCATCACCAAGACCAAGGCCCCGCTGGCCGAGGCCGAGGAATGGAAGGACGCCACCGACAAGCTGCAGTACCTGCAACGATAAGAAAGACCGGCGCTCTCGGAGAAACGGTCCGGTAGCCGCGCCAGCGGCACCGGAACCGGCCTGCGGGCGCCACAGAAAGCCGTCCCCGCGCTTTCCCGCAATACCGGGCCCCCGCGTGCCCGTAACGTATCAGGACGAATATGGACTTGAGCATCCCAAACACCGTGGCCGACACGACCCTGCAGGTCAGCGGCAGCAACGGCGGCCAGCCGCTGGAAATCGACGCGCTGATCGTGGGCGCGGGCCCGGTTGGCCTGTTTCAGGTGTTCGAACTCGGTCTGCTTGAAATCAAGGCGCACGTGATCGACTCGCTCAAGGTGGTGGGCGGCCAGTGCGTGGAACTGTATCCGGACAAGCCGATCTACGACATCCCGGCCGTGCCGATCTGCACGGGCCAGGAACTGACCGACAACCTGCTCAAGCAGATCGAGCCGTTCTCGCCCACATTCCACCTGGGCCAGGAAGTCAGTGTCGTGGAACGCCGCGAAGACGGACGTTTCTTCGTAGAAACCTCGCTCGGCACCCGCTTCATCACCAAGACCATCTTCATTGCCGCCGGCGTGGGCTCGTTCCAGCCGCGCCTGGTCAAGGTGGAAGGCATCGACAAGTTCGACGGCAAGCAACTGTTCTATCGCGTCAAGGATCCGAGCCGCTTCCACGGCCGTAACCTCGTGATCGTGGGCGGCGGCGACTCGGCGCTGGACTGGACGCTCGACCTCGTCGGCAAGGCCGAGTCGGTCGTGCTGATTCACCGTCGCGACGGCTTCCGGGCCGCGCCGGCCTCGGTGGCCAAGATGCGCGAGTTGTGCGAGCAGATGGAGATGCAGTTCATGGTCGGCCAGATTGGCGGCTATGAAGAGAAGGACGGCGTGCTTACCGATATCAAGGTAACCGGCGGCGACGGCGTAACCCGCCGCATGCCGGTGGATGACCTGCTGGTGTTCTTTGGCCTGTCGCCGAAGCTCGGGCCGATTGCCGAGTGGGGCCTCGACCTGGAGCGCAAGCAGATCAAGGTGGATACCGAGAAGTTCGAGACGAACGTTCCCGGCATCTTCGCGGTGGGTGACATCAATACCTACCCGGGCAAGAAGAAGCTGATCCTGTCGGGCTTCCACGAAGCCGCGCTGGCAGCGTTTGGCGCCGCGCCATATATCTTCCCGGACAAGAAGATCCACATGCAATACACCACGACTTCGCCGAAGCTGCACAAGGTTCTGGGCGTCGAATCGCCGGTGTTCGACTGACGAAATCGGACCCAATGCAAAAAAACCGCCGCATGGCGGTTTTTTTGTTTGCACAAATCAAAAAGCTGGCTATAATGCGGCCTCGCTGTTGAACACGGCAACGCAGCAAAAGGCGGAAACGCCCGCTGCAAGCCAGTTCCAAGGCGAACCAGAGTTATGGCAACAACTTCTGACGAAAACAAAACGTTAAAAAGTTGTTGACGAAACGAAGAGAGGCTGGTTATAATTTCTTTCTCAGTTGTTCCCCGATAGCTCAGTTGGTAGAGCGCCGGACTGTTAATCCGTAGGTCCCTGGTTCGAGCCCAGGTCGGGGAGCCAAAAAATTCAAGGAAAGGCCGATGCGAAAGCATCGGCTTTTTTCTTTTCCGCAGCCGATTCGCACTACCCCCGGAAGAACGCCGGTTGAAGCTCGATCGTTGCCGGACATCCCAACTACCACCCTTCTTCTGGCTCACGCTGTTGCAGTGGCCCCACGACACCGATTGCCAACTTCCGGGCACATTTTTCGGTGTATGATCTTGGATTGCCCTGACTTACTTGACTCTCGTTCGGTATACCTGTAAAAGCTTACCGGCGTATTTCTTGCGCAAGATCCACGGAAACAGGTAGTAGTCGCCAAGTTTTTACCTACGTAGGAAAATTTGGCCTGTCACCCCTGACACAGGCAGTACGGATTTCGGTCCATGCAGGTTTGAGGGGGCGCACCGCGGCGTTCGCCACCAGGTGCAATACCACCGTCACTGAAGGCTCCGGAGCCCCACCGTGACGACGTTTCCCCCCTATGAACCCACCGCCTCCCGGCGGTTATTCCTGAAGGACTGAATTGACTAAGATCGTTCTGAAACCGGGCGAGCCCGTTGAAGTTGCAATGCGTCGTTTCCGTCGCGCCATTCTGCAGACTGGCCTGATCGTGGAACTGAAGAGCCGCACCTCGTATGAAAAGCCGACGACCGAGCGCAAGCGCAAGAAGAAGGCTGCCGAGGCTCGCCTGCGCAAGCGTCTGCGCATGCAAATGCTGCCGAAGAAGCTCTACTGATTCGCGCATTGCCATAAAAAACCGCCAGCTAGCTGGCGGTTTTTTTTCGTCCTGCCATCGGGCTCGGCGCGCCCTGCGCCGCTCAACTGCGCGAGGCGATCAGTGCCCCTGCCCCGATCAGCGTAATGCCGCCAGCGCGCTGCACATTCGTCTGCGCACGCTGCGAAGTCAGCCGGGTAGCCAGCGAGCGCGCCAGCATGGCGTAGAGCATTGCGTTGGCACTGGCAAGCACCACGAACGTCGGGATCAACACCACGGCCTGCGGCCAGAACGCGAGCTTGGCATCAATGAACTGCGGCACAAAGGCCACGAAGAACACGATGCTCTTCGGATTCAGCGCCGTCACGAGCCACGCCTTGGCGAAACGCTGGCGGCCGCCTCCCGCTTGCGACGACATATCGAGCGGTTTGGCCCGCTTGGCCGTGCGTAGCGCCTGCACCCCCAGGTACACCAGATAAGCGGCTCCTGCCCACTTCAGGCCCGTAAAGAGCGTGGCAGAGGCTGCCAGCACCGCCCCCAGGCCCACCATCGACAGCGTGAAGGCCGTCAGGTCTCCGGCCGCGACGCCCGCCACCGTGGCATACGCGCTGCGCCCGCGATGCGCCAGTGCATCGCCAATCACCAGCAGGATCGTCGGCCCCGGAATGATCAGCAGAACCACGCTGGTCAGTACGAACGTGATCCAGTGTTCCAAAGACATGCTCGCCCCTCCCTTGCTTTCGGATTGTTATTGGATGGCTTTCGCCCTGAATCGCCAAGATTACGCCTGACGCGCGTGCCTCGCCAGCCCGGCGATATCCCTGCCGGTGGAATTGTCTTGCTGCGATGCGCCAACAATGCGCCACGCGATGGCCGGCATAATGCGGGATATCGCTTCATGGGGCCCATGCCTTGACTGCCATCCTCCAGATGCGCAATGTGCGCAAACTCTATGGCGACCAGGTCGTCGTCGACAACCTTGACCTGGAAGTCCAGCCCGGCCAATGTTTTGGCCTGCTCGGCCCGAACGGGGCGGGCAAGACCACCACGCTACGCATGCTGCTGGGCTTGACCACGCCCGCATCGGGCACGTTGACGTTGTGCGGTGAACCGATCCCGCAGCGCGCCCCCCAGGCGCGCATGCGCGTGGGCGTGGTGCCGCAGTTCGACAACCTTGACCCCGATTTCTCGGTGATCCAGAACCTGCGGATCTTCGGCCGCTACTTTGGCCTGTCGTCGGCGCAGATCGCTGAGCGGGTGCCGAAGCTGCTCGAATTCGCGCGGCTGGAGAACCGGGCCGAGGCACAGGTGCGCGACCTCTCGGGCGGCATGCGCCGGCGCCTGACCGTGGCACGCGCGCTGATCAACGATCCCGACCTGCTGGTCATGGACGAGCCCACTACAGGGCTGGACCCGCAGGCACGCCACCTGATCTGGGAGCGGCTCAAGTCGCTGCTGGCCGCCGGCAAGACCATCCTGCTGACGACCCATTTCATGGAGGAAGCGGAACGGCTTTGCAACCACCTGTGCGTGATCGACGCCGGCCGCAAGATCGCCGAGGGCAAGCCGCATGAACTGATCGACCGCGAGATTGGCTGCGACGTAGTGGAAGTCTACGGCGATGAACTCGAACCGTTGCGTGCCACGCTGACACCGCTGGCCGAGCGCTGCGAGATGCGCGGCGAGACGCTGTTCTGCTATGTGCGGCAGCCCGATGCGCTGCTGGCCGCGCTGCATGGCAGGGGCGGCATCCGTTACCTGCACCGGCCCGCCAATCTCGAGGACGTATTCCTCAAGCTGACCGGCCGCGAGATGAGAGACTGAGATGAGCGAACAGGACCCACGCAACCCCGACGTCGCCATGCCCGCCACCCGAGCCGCGGCGCCCCCGCACCAGCACTATCCCCAGCCGCTGTTGCCGCGCAACGCGCGGAACTGGATGATGGTCTGGTACCGCAACTTCATGGTCTGGAAGAAACTGGCGATCCCGTCGATGATCGGCAATCTGGCCGACCCGATGATCTACCTGTTCGGCCTGGGCCTCGGCCTGGGCCTGCTGGTGGGCCAGGTGCATGGCGTGTCGTATATCGCCTTCCTGGCGGCCGGCACCACCGCATCGAGCGTGATGATGTCGGCCAGCTTCGAATCGATGTATTCGGCGTTCTCGCGCATGCATGTGCAACGCACCTGGGAAGCCATCATGCACGCGCCCCTGACGCTCGGCGACGTGGTGCTGGGTGAGGTGCTGTGGGCCGCCAGCAAGGCGGTATTGTCAGGCTCGGCGATCATGCTGGTAGCGGGCCTGCTCGGCTACGCACAGTTCCCTGGCGCGCTGGCCGCACTACCGGTGATCGTGCTGGCCGGCATCGCGTTTGCAAGCCTGGCCATGATCGTCACGGCCCTGGCGCCGAACTACGACTTCTTCATGTTCTACCAGACCCTGGTGATCACACCGATGCTGCTGCTGTCGGGCGTGTTCTTTCCGCTGGAACAGTTGCCGGAAGGCGCGCAAAAAGCCACGCAGGTGCTCCCGCTGGCGCACGCAGTGGCATTGATTCGTCCGTTGATGCTGGGCAGGCCGGTAGAGAACGTTACGCTGCATGTGGCCGTGCTGGCCGGTTATGCGGCGGTGGCTTTGGTGGCGGCGCTGGTGTTGCTGCGCAGGCGGTTGCTGCGCTGAGGGAAGGACTTGGAGGAAGTTGGCCCCCCTCTCCCATGGAATGGGAGAGGGGTTGGGGGAGAGGGCAACGCGGTTCAAACAGCGATATCGCGTATTGAAAGCCCCGCCCTCTCCCCCACCCCTCTCCCGCGCGCGGGAGAGGGGAGAAAAACGTCGCTACTGACCTAGACCCCGCAGCAAATCGGTCTTCAAATCTTCCACCGACTCCAGGCCCACGGCCAGGCGGATCAGGCCTTCGGTGATGCCGGCGGCAGCCTTTACGTCCGGCGCTACACGACCATGGGTGGTCGTGTACGGATGGGTGATCGTGGTGCGCGTGTCACCGAGATTGCCGGTGATCGAGCACAGCTTGGTACTGTCGATCACGCGCCAGGCATTGGCACGCATCTGCTCCGGTGTTGCGCCCTTCAGTTCGAACGACACGATCGCACCGCCGCCGCTTTGCTGGCGCTGCGCAATCTCGTACTGCGGATGCGATGTCAGCGCCGGATGGAACACGCGGTTCGCGGCCGGATGCGATTCCAGGAACCCGGCAAGCGCCAGCGCGCTTTGCGAATGGCGCTCCATGCGAATCGCCAGCGTCTCCATGCCCTTGAGCAATACCCACGCATTGAACGCCGACAGCGTCGGGCCCGCGGTGCGCACGAATGGAAACACCTTGCCCATGATGTAGTCGTGCTTGCCCAGCACGGCGCCGCCAAGGACGCGACCTTGCCCGTCGATATGCTTGGTGGCCGAATGCACCACCACATCGGCGCCAAACCTGATTGGTTGTTGGAGCGCCGGCGAGCAGAAGCAGTTGTCGACCACGAACAGCGCGCCCGCGTTGTGCGCAATGTCGGCAACCGCCGCGATGTCCGATACCTCGGTCAGCGGGTTCGACGGCGTTTCCAGGAAAAACAGCTTGGTATTCGGCTTCACCGCGGCACGCCACGCCGACAGGTCGCCGCTGTCGACATAGGTAGTCTCGACGCCGAACTTGGCCAGGATCGTATTGAACAGCGTCATCGTCGACCCGAAGATCGAGCGAGAACTGACCAGGTGATCGCCAGCCTGCAGCGATGCCAGTGCCACCGACAGGATCGCGCTCATGCCCGACGCCGTGGCCATGCAGGCCTCGGCGCCCTCCAGCGCGGCCAGGCGCGACTGGAACATCGATACGGTTGGATTGGTAAAACGCGAGTACGTGTAACCCTCTTCCGAGTTGGCAAAGCGCTCGGCAGCTTCGGCGGCGCTGTTGAAGCAGAAGCTCGAGGTCAGGTACATGGCCTCGGAATGCTCCATGAACTCGCCGGAACGCAGCGTTCCGGCGCGTACGCCAAGGGTATCGATACCGTAGGAATCAGGGTTGAACGGTTCGCTCATGCTGCTCCCTACCCAATGATGGTCGTCGGTCGTTACTCGTTACCGCCCGAGCGCTGCAGGTGCAGCTGCGAACGTTCGGTTTCGCCAGCGTTGCCGCCCTCACGGTCCGCCTGGCTGCGCGCAGCCTCCAGACGATCCAGGTAAGCGTCGTCGATATCGCCGGTGATGTACTTGCCGTCGAAGCAGGACGCATCAAAGTCGCGCAGGTTCGGGTTGATGTCGCGCACCGCCTGCTTCATCGCTTCCACGTCCTGGTACACGAGCTGGTCCGCACCGATCATGCGCGCCACTTCTTCGTCGGTACGGCCGTGTGCCACCAGTTCGCCGCGCGTCGGCATGTCGATGCCGTACACGTTAGGGAACTTCACCGGCGGCGCGGCCGACGCGAAGATCACCTTCTTGGCGCCGGCGTCGCGGGCCATCTGCACGATCTCGAACGAGGTGGTACCACGCACGATCGAATCGTCGACGATCAGCACGTTCTTGTCCTTGAACTCCACGCCCATGGCGTTGAGCTTCTGGCGCACCGACTTTTTGCGCACTGCCTGGCCTGGCATGATGAAAGTACGGCCCACATAGCGGTTCTTGAAGAAACCCTCGCGATACGGCACACCCAGCGCATTGGCCACCTGCATGGCAGCCGGGCGGCTCGAATCGGGAATCGGCATGACCACGTCGATCTCGCCAGCCGGCACTTCGCGGCGGATCTTCTCGGCCAGGTAGTCGCCCATGCGCAGACGCGCGTCATAGACCGGCACACCGTCGATGCACGAGTCCGGACGGGCCAGATACACGTATTCGAAGATGCAGGGCGTCAGTTGCGGATTTTCAGCGCACTGCTTGCTGTGGAGCTTGCCGTCCAGGTCGACGAAGATGGCCTCGCCCGGCGCCACGTCGCGGTCCATGGTGTAGCCCATGCCTTCCAGCGCCACCGACTCCGAGGCAATCAGGTATTCCTTGCCGGTCGGCGTATCCACACTGCCGATGCACAGCGGACGAATGCCGAACGGATCGCGCACGGCCAGCAGGCCATAGCCGGAGATCTGCGCGGTAATGGCGTAGGCGCCCTTCACGCGGCGATGCATGCCGGACACGGCCTTGAAGATGATCTCGGGGTCCAGAGCGTTGCCACCGCTGGCACGTTGCAGTTCGTCGGCCAGCACGTTCAGCAGCACTTCGGAGTCCGAATGCGTATTGATGTGGCGACGGTCGCGGCGGAACATTTCCTCGCGCAACTGTTCCGAGTTGGTCAGGTTGCCGTTGTGGGCCAGCATGATGCCGTACGGCGCGTTCACATAGAACGGCTGGGCTTCCTCCTCGCTCGACGAGCCGGCGGTCGGGTAGCGCACCTGGCCAATGCCCGAGGTACCGGGCAGGCTGCGCATGTTGCGCGTGCGGAACACATCGCGCACCAGGCCATTGGCCTTGTGCATGTGGAAGGTGCTGCCGTTGGCCGTGGCGATGCCGGCTGCATCCTGTCCGCGGTGTTGCAACAGCAGCAGGCTGTCATAAATGAGTTGGTTGACAGGGCTGGTGGAAACCACGCCGACGATACCGCACATGCCGAACTCCCAGGAAAGGCAATTAATTCAGGGGCGCGATCCCGTCATGGGCGAGACGGGATCTGCGTTGATACTGCGCCACGGGCACGCGTGATTCAAGTGCCCGCGTCTTCAATCATGTCTTTACATACTTCGCCAGGTCGGGCGGCAGCCACTGCCGCAACTCGCCCATCGCCTGCACCACATACGGACGCGACACCGCGTCACGCCAGAACTGTTCTTCGGGCAGCTTCGTGAGCCCCGCCAGCACGACGACCAGCATCACGATCAGCACCCCGCGCGCCAGCCCGAATACCAGGCCCAGGCCGCGATCCGCAGGCTTGAGGCCAGTGGTTTCAAGCAACTGGCCCAATACCGCCCCGGCCAGTGCCGACACGATCCACGTGCCGAAAAACACGGTCAGGAAGCCCAGTGCGCTGCGGGTCAGTTCGCCGCCGGGCAGCGAGCCGGGCATCCACTGCGCGGCCATGCCGCCGAAGTGATAGGCCAGCACAAACGCCACGACCCATCCCACCAGCGCCAGTACCTCGCGCACCAGGCCCCGCAGCACGCCAATCAATGCCGACGCCACCAGGATGAAGGCAACGCCGTAGTCAAAAAAAGTAAAAGCCATGCGTGCGACGTGGGTCCCTGTCAGATGGGGGCGATCTGCCGCCCTGCAATTGCCGGGTAACTGGCGTGATTACTGCTCGACCACCTTCGAGGTCAGGCCGATGGCCCGTACCTTCTTGTCGGCCGCATCGGCCGCATCGCGACTGGTAAACGGCCCGGCACGCAGCAGAAGCCGGTCACCATCGGCCAGCGTCTTCTTTTCCACATAGGCCGGTACCTTGCTCTCCTTGAGCTTGGCCAGCCAGTTCTTCGCGCGCTCCTCTGAAGAGAACGCGCCAATCAGGATCAGGTATTTGGTGTTCGCGGCGGCCGGCTTGTCGGCATGTTTATCGGCAGGCTTGGCATCTGCCACCTTGGCGTCGGGCTTGGCATCGCCCTTGGGCTTGTCCGCCGCCGTCGTGCTGACGATTTCCTCGCCGGCGTCGAGTGCCGCGTCATTGCGGCTGGCATTGGCCGAAGGCGGCAGCGGATCGGCCTTGCGGGGCTCGACCTTGGGCTTCTGTGTGCCCTGCCCGTTGGCCACGCTCACGGCCACGTCGTCCGAGACCGGGCGCGGCTTGTGTTCGAAGACGATCGGCAGCACGATGACCGCGGCAGCCAGCATTACCACGGCACCGATCAGGCGGCGCCGCGCGCGTTGCTTCTGGGGAAAGTCTGGATCGAGGGTATCGTCGGCATATTCCTCGGCCGACCGGCGCGACGCGCCAATGCCGGCGCTCGACTCTGCGCGCGTGCGGCGACCGCGTTCGGGTGCCGGATCAGTGCCCTTGCGGGACGAGAACAGCGAAAGCAGGCCCATAAATGCCCAAAGAGTGGTGTTCGGTGCGATCAGTACGATCAGTTGAATCGGTGCGATCGGTGCGATGTCGTTCCAGCCCGACCGATGACCTCTCAGTTGGCCTGGGTTGCACGGTATGCCAGCACGCCGGCCACGGTGTAGAACGACCCGAAGACCAGGATTCTATCATTCTCGGTGGCTCTCTCGATGGCATCGCGATACGCCAGTTCCGGACTTGAAAAGCATGCGGCGGTATTGTCCGGGCCTTCGCGGAAGCCCGTTGCATCCAGCTTTTCGCGCAATTCGGCGGCGGTGGCGGCACGTGTCGTGGGCAGGTCGCACAGGCACCAGTGATCGACCTTGTCGGCCACCTGATGCAAGACACCGGCAATGTCCTTGTCCTGCATCGATCCGAACACCGCATAGGTGTAGCGGAAAAATCCCATGTTATCGAGGTTCTGACCCAGCGTGGCGGCTGCATGGGGGTTGTGGGCCACATCGAGGATCACGGCCGGACGCCCGGGCATGACCTGGAAGCGCCCCGGCAACTCCACGAACGCCAGGCCGTTGCGCACTTCCTGCGCACTGACCGGCAGGCGCGGACGCATGGCCTGCAGCGCGGCCAGCGCCGCCGATGCATTCAACAACTGGTTGGCACCACGCAGCGCCGGATAGCCCAGGCCATTGAGCTTGCGCTCACGGCCGGTCCAGTCCCACTGCTGGCGCTCCTGGCCCCCGGCAGCCTGATGGCGGAAATCGCGGCCCACCAGCCACAGGTCGGCGCCAATGGCCTCGGCGTGATCGATCAGCGACTGCGGCGGCACCGGGTCCCCACAGATTGCCGGTACCTGCGGGCGGAAGATACCAGCCTTTTCGTAGCCGATCTTCTCGCGCGTATCGCCGAGGTACTGGGTATGGTCGATATCGACGCTGGTAATCACGGCGCAATCGGTGTCGATCACGTTGACCGCGTCAAGGCGACCGCCCAGTCCGACTTCCAGCACCATGGCATCGAGCCCGGCCGATGCAAACATGTGGATGATCGCCAGCGTCGTGAACTCGAAGTACGTCAGGCTGACCGGATCGGCAAAGCTCGTGCGGGCGCGCTCCACGGCCTCGAAATGCGGCAGCAGTTGCGCATCGGTCGCCTGCTCGCCATTCAGGCGTGCGCGCTCGTTGAACGTGATCAGGTGCGGCGAAGTGTGCAGGCCCACCTTGTAGCCCGCTTCCAGCAGGATGCGTTCGAGCATCGCGCAGGTCGACCCCTTGCCGTTGGTGCCACCCACGGTAAAGACCACGGCGTCGATGCGCAGGCCCAGCGCTTCCTTGACGCGCGTGATGCGCGTCAAACCCATGTCGATGCCCACGGGATGGGCGGTTTCCAGGTGCTGGAGCCAGTCGGGAAGATTATGAAAAATAGGCATGCTGTTCGACGACACTACAAAAACAAAAATGGCGCGGGGGTTGGCCCCGCGCCATTGTCCTGCAAATCATACGATCGCGTCAGGCCACCGCATCGGCCGGCTGCTTCTGCAGCAGCGCGAGCAACTGGGCCAGTTCCGCGCGCAGCTTGCGGCGGTCGACGATCATGTCGATGGCGCCCTTCTGCAGCAGGAACTCGGCGCGCTGGAAGCCTTCCGGCAGTTTCTCGCGCACGGTCTGCTCGATCACGCGCGGGCCGGCAAAGCCGATCAGCGCCTTCGGTTCCGCGATCACCACATCGCCCAGGAACGCGAACGACGCCGACACACCACCCATGGTCGGGTCGGTCAGCACGCTGATGAACGGCAACTTGGCATTCGACAGCTGGTTCAGCATGGCCGTGGTCTTGGCCATCTGCATCAGCGACAGCAGGCTTTCCTGCATGCGCGCACCGCCCGTGGCGGTAATGCAGATGAACGGCACCTTCTGCTCGAGCGCGGCCTGCGCGCCGCGGGCAAAACGCTCGCCCACTACCGAGCCCATCGAACCGCCCATGAACTCGAACTCGAAGCAGCTCACCACCACGGGAATCGTGTGGATTGCGCCGCCCACGACCACCATCGCATCGGTCTCGCCCGTTTCATCCATGGCGACCTTGATGCGGTCCGGGTACTTTTTCGTGTCCTTGAACTTCAGTGCGTCCACCGGCACGATTTCCTGGCCGATTTCATAGCGGCCTTCGGCATCGAGCAGCTTGTCCAGCCGCTCGCGCGAACGAATGCGCATATGGTGGTCGCACTTCGGGCAGACGTGCAGATTGGCCTCGACATCGGTGCGGTACAACGTGGACTCGCACGACGGGCACTTGACCCACAGCCCTTCCGGAATGCCCTTGCGGGTGGAGGGGTCGGTCTGTTGAATCTTGGGAGGCAGGAGTTTATCCAACCAGCTCATGAAAGCTCCTTTCGGATAGCTGCCGCACGCGCATCAACGCCTCATTCCGAGAGGTCGGACACGGGGACGGCAGGGAATCAGGTCGCGAATTTACCACGCCGGACACCACCAGCCGAAACAAATCGCGCCAATTGTGCTACGTAAAGCACAAATGACGCGAGTTTCTCGGCGGGACGTCACGCCTTGGACACGATTTCAGGCGTCCAGTGCCTGCCGGATATCGGCGATAAAGGCACGCAGCGATGCCACCGCCTGGTCGCGTGGCGCGTCTTCGAGCAATTGCACGAGGCGGCTGCCGATCACCACGGCGTCGGCCACGCTACCGATTGCGCGTGCGGTTTGCGCGTCGCGAATGCCGAAGCCCACACCCACCGGCAGGTTGGCGTGTTGCTTGATCAGCGGCAGGCGCGCGGCCACGCTGTCGAGATCCAGCGTGGCCGAACCGGTCACGCCCTTGAGCGACACATAGTAGAGATAGCCGCTGGCCACCCGCGCCACCGCGGCGATGCGGTCGTCGGTCGAAGTCGGCGCCAGCAGGAAGATCGGATCCATCTGGTTGGCGCGCATCAGCGCGGCAAACGACTCGCATTCCTCGGGCGGATAGTCCACCACCAGCACACCATCCACGCCCGCCGCGGCCGCCGCCTTGGCGAACGTTTCCTCGCCCATGCGTTCGATCGGGTTCGCGTAACCCATCAGCACCACCGGCGTGGTGTCATTGGTCTTGCGGAATTCGGCAACCCATCCCAGCACCTGGGTCAGGGACACGCCTTGTGCCAGGGCGCGCTCGGAAGCACGCTGAATCACCGGGCCATCGGCCATCGGGTCCGAAAACGGCACGCCGAGTTCAATCACATCGGCGCCACCCTCCACGAGCGCCTGCATCAGCGCCACGGTCAGGCCGGGTTCCGGATCGCCGGCGGTGATGAACGGGATCAGGCCTTTCTTCTGCTGCGCGGCCAGTGCCGCGAAAGTCTTCTGGATACGGGACATGTCGTTGGCCATCGGAATCAGATAAGACGCTGCACCGGCGCTGCCTCGTCACTGGCATCGTCGTTGGCAGCCGCCGTGGTCGTTTCGGAAGTATCGGGAGCGTCGGGCTGGATCTGCGCGTACACCGGCTGCGCGGCCGTTACGCGCTCGCGTACCAGCGTCGCATATTGCGGATTCATTTCGTACCCGACAAAGCGCCGGCCATGGCGCACGCAGGCCACCGCCGTGGTGCCGCTGCCCGTGAACGGGTCCAGCACGACGCCACCCGGGGGGCAGCTCGACAGCACCATGCGCTCGACAATTTCCAGCGGCTTCTGCGTCGGATGATCGGCGCGTTCCGGGTCCTGGCGGTGAATGCGCGGCACGCTCCACAGGTCCTTCGGGTTGTAGCCCACCTCGAGCCACTTCTTGCCCTCGAAACGCGGGCGGCTGCGCGCCTTCTTGGTCTCGGCGTCGTACGGAATACGGACCGGATCGAGATCGAAGTAGTAGTCGCGCTGGCGTGCAAAGAAGCCGATATTGTCGTGCACCGACGAGAACTTGCGCGTGGTGCCGCCCATGCTCGGCACGCGGCGGTCCCAGATAATCTCGTTGATCATCGTCAGCCGCTTCTTGAGCATGACAAACAGCTCGGGCGAATATTGCCAGGTGCAGAACAGGTACAGCGTGCCACGCGGCGCCAGCTTCGGAATGATGGCGTCCATCCAGCGTTCGGACCATTCCAGGTAGGCGTCGCCGGACAGCAGGTCGGAATCGTTGCCGTAATCCTTGCCCAGCCCGTAGGGCGGGTCGGCGATGATCAGGTCCACCGAGCCGTCGGCAATCCGCTGGATGCCTTCGAGTGCATCTTCCTGGTACAGGCGTACGGCATTGGTATCGAGGATGTCGAACGGCGCCGCGGCGCCGCCCTCTTCCGCTTGCGACGATGAAGTGTCAGGGGGCAGCGCGCGCATCAGAGCTTCAACCCCGCACGTTCGGCCACGGTGTGCATGTCCTTGTCGCCACGGCCGGACAGGTTCACCAGCAGCAGCTTGTCGCGGCCCAGCGTCGGCGCAAGCTTGCACGCGTAGGCGATGGCATGGCTCGATTCCAGCGCGGGAATGATGCCCTCGATCCGGCAACAGTCGTGGAATGCCTTCAGCGCTTCGTCATCGGTGATCGGCACATACTGAGCGCGGCCGATGTCCTTGAGCCAGGCGTGTTCCGGGCCCACGCCCGGGTAGTCCAGGCCAGCCGACACCGAATGCGTCTCGATGATCTGGCCATTGGCATCCTGCAGCAGGTAGGTACGGTTGCCATGCAGCACGCCCGGCGAGCCGCCGGTCAGCGACGCCGCGTGACGGCCCGTGTCCAGGCCATCGCCGGCTGCTTCCACGCCAATCAGTTCCACATCCTTGTGCTCGATGTACGGATAGAAGATACCCATCGCATTGGAGCCGCCGCCCACGCAGGCGATCACGGCGTCGGGCTGGCGGCCGGCCAGCTCGGGCATCTGCACCTTGGACTCTTCACCGATCACGCACTGGAAATCGCGCACCATCATCGGATACGGGTGCGGGCCCGCCACGGTACCGATAATGTAGAACGTGGTTTCGACGTTGGTCACCCAGTCGCGCATCGCTTCGTTGAGCGCGTCCTTGAGCGTGCGCGAGCCGCTTTCCACCGGCACCACGGTGGCACCCAGCAGCTTCATGCGATAGACGTTGGCAGCCTGGCGGCGCACGTCCTCGGAACCCATGTAGACCACGCATTCCATGCCGAAGCGCGCGGCGATGGTCGCCGTGGCCACGCCATGCTGGCCGGCGCCGGTTTCGGCAATCACGCGCTTCTTGCCCATGCGCCTGGCCAGCAATGCCTGGCCAATCACGTTGTTGATCTTGTGCGCGCCGGTGTGGTTCAGGTCTTCACGCTTGAAATAGATCTGCGCGCCGCCCAGCGTCTCGCTCCAGCGCTGTGCGTGGTAGATCGGCGACGGACGGCCGACGAAATGCTTCAGCTCGCGCTGGTATTCGGCAACGAACTCCGCATCGTGCTGGAAGTGCGCATAGGCTTCGCGCAGTTCGTCCAGCGCGTGGACCAGGGTTTCGGAAACAAAGGTACCGCCATAGGGGCCAAAGTGGCCACGGGAATCGGGCAGGTCGTACATGTCCAGGCTCTCAGGTAACGTCGCGCGCACACCTGGGCGGCGCAACGCAAAAATTCGGAATCGGGCACGGCCGGAGGCGGCCAGGGATGGTGCCGGCCAGGCTTTCGCCTGTTTGCCGGCTGGCTTACCCTGCGTCCGCCAGGCGCACCGCGCGCACGAATGCGGCAATGCGGGCGTGGTCCTTCACACCCTTGGCCGCCTCCACGCCGCTACTGACATCCACGGCATAGGGGCGCACGCGTTCAATCGCACCAGCGACGTTTTGCGCGTTCAACCCACCACTCAAAACGATGCGAGGAGCGTCGCTTGCGGGCAGGCTGGCAGGATTGGGCGGAAGCCATTGAGCAGGAATCAGGGTCCAGTCGAAAACGTGACCGCCTCCGCCATAGCCTTCCACGAAGGCGTCGAGCAACAGGCCGGCGGCGTCACGGTAGTGATCGGCGAATTCTACCAAATCAAGGCCCGCGCGAACACGGGCCGCGCGCATGAATGGCAGCTGGCAGCGCCGAGCGATTTCCGTGCATTGCTGCGGGGTCTCGTCACCGTGGAACTGAAGCAGCGTCAGCGGCACACGCTCGGCCACATGTGCCACTTCCTCGGCATCGGCATTGACGAACAGGCCCACCACCGAGACAAACGGCGGCACCTGCTCGGCCAACGCGGCCGCCCGCGCCACATCCACATGACGCGGACTCTTGTCATAGAACACGAGGCCAATGGCATCGGCCCCCGCATCCACGGCCGCGCGCACATCTTCCGCGCGCGTGAGACCGCAGATCTTGATACGCGTGCGGGCCGGCACGCGGCTGGAATCAGGCGCCATGATCGACATCGTCGGCAAATACTCCGTGGAAGAAGCTGGCGGAACGGTTTGCCTGGGGCAAACGGTATGGCTCAGGATACTTCACGTCCGCCAGATACAGGCCATCGGGCATGAAGGTCGGGGCGGCCTTGCCGCGATTGCGACCGGCCATGACCTCGGCCAGCCATTCGGCCGGGTAACGCCCGCGCCCTACCGCCACCAGGCAACCCATCAGGTTGCGCACCATGTGATGCAGGAATGCGCTGGCGCGAAAGCGCAGGAATACCCAGTCGCCATCGGCCTTGAGCGTTACGTCGTACATGGTCTTGACCGGCGATTTGGCCTGGCACTCCGCAGCGCGGAAGGCCGAGAAATCGTGCTCGCCCAACAGGCAGGACGCGGCGGCGCGCATGGCCTCGACATCGAGTCGCTGGCCCGGTGGCAGCATCAGGTAGCCGGCGCGGCCATGGATCATCGGCACGCGATGCGGACCGGTATAGAGCGCGTAGTAGTACATGCGCTCGAACGCCAGGAAGCGCGCGTGGAAACCTTCATCGACCGGTTCGGCCCACTGCAGTGCGATCGATGACGGCAGGAACGCATTGACGCCACGTACCCACGAGAACTTGTCGCGATTGAGTTCGGTGTCGAGGTGGATCACCTGCCCCAGCGCGTGCACGCCGGTATCGGTCCGCCCGGCCACCGTGGTCAGCAGGCGCACGCCGGCAAAACGCTCGATGGCGTCTTCCAGATGGTCCTGCACGGTATTGCGGTGCGGCTGCGACTGCCAGCCCGAGAAGGCCGAGCCGTCGTAATGAAGTCCGATGGCGATGCGGTTCATGAATATCGTGATGCGCAAAAACAAAATGCGCCGGAAGGGACGCTTCCGGCGCATCGCTTCGGGCACCGCACGCCGCTGAGCTGGCGTGCCGCAAACCCTGCATCATACCGGCCTTTGGGGCAAGCCCCCAAGGCCGTCAACCCGTCAGGCCACGTCGCGCAGCAACGTGCGGGCCTCGGTCTGCAACGGGTCTTCCGACTGGTCGACCACTTCCTGCAGCAGCTCGCGAGCCCCTTCCTTGTCACCGATCTCGATGTAGGCGCGCGCCAGATCGAGCTTGATCTGCATGTCGCGGCTGCCATCCATGCCAGTGGCCGACAGCGTGCTGGCCGACACGCCATGCGTCGACTCGCCATTGCCTTCCGACGTCACACGGGTCAGGTCGATCGGCTCGACCAGCCTGCCGTTCTGGAGCATCGTCGGCGCCGGCAGCGGCACGGTCGATTCGGTCAGCGACGGTACGTCGAACGAGGCTGCCAGCGGAGCCGGCTCCATCACAGCCTGGGCATCCGCATGCGCGCCGTTCACCGGGTTCAGGTCCAGCGACAGGCTCGACATGTCGAACTCGAGCGGACGCGAGCGGGTCGGCGTATCCAGCGCCGGCACGTCAGCGATTTCCGCCGGCATGTTCAGGCTGTCATCGTGGCGCTCATCGAGCACGTCGTCCAGACGTGCCACCGGCTCCGCCTGGAAGTCGTTGCCGAACACCAGCGAGGCCGACTGCGGTGCCACGATGGGCTCGCCCGGCGCCGGCGCCGGGAAGGCGTCGAGCGGCAAGGCCAGGTCCGGCATGGCGGCGGACGCCTGCGGCGCCTGCTGCAGCGTGTGCGCCGGATCCTGCGTGCGCCACTGGTCGGCCACCGGGGTGGTCGTATCGGCTTCCGCGGTAGCGTCCGGTGCGACGGACAGGTACAACGCATTGCCTGGATCCAGCTTGCGGCCCATTTCGGCCACCTGGAGCCAGTCAGCACTTTGTCCGCCTACCTGGGCGAACATTTCTTCTGCAATCACTCGGAAACCTTCCACATCCTGGCGAGTGTTGTAAATCTCCAGCAGCTTCAGGCGAATGGCCTGGCGCTCCGGATTCTGTTGCAACGCTTCACGCAGGATTTCCTCGGCCTGCACGTCGCGCCCGTAGGCGATATACACCTCGGCCTCGGCGATCGGATCCACTTCCGTCGCTTCGGGCGAATTGTTGCCGATGCGGAAGTCAGCGCCGAACACACTGTGCTGCGACGTGTCGACACTCTGGCCACCGGCCGTGCCGAACAGCGAGTGTCCGCCGGCCATGACCGTGCTTTCCTGCGACAGGATGCTGTCACCGAAACCGGTGTTCTCGCTACCCTTCTGCTTCTGGCGGCGGCGATAGTACGCATATCCACCAAGCAATGCAACCAGCACACCGCCGCCGGGCAGCAGCATCGGGTTGCCGAGCAGTTCGTCGACGAACGAGGTTTCGACCGGTACCGGCTGGATGACGGGCGGCTTCTTCTTTGCTACCGCTGGTGCGGAGGCCGGTGCGGCGGCCGCAGGCGTGGAAGCAGCGGCGACTTGCGCGGCCGAAGCAGCAGTTCCCTCGGGGGCCGAGGCCGCCGCAGTGGCGGCCGGTGCGGGTACCGGCGTGGCGGTGCTGGTGGCCTCCGCGGGCTTGGCCGTCTCGGCCGGCACGACGGTCGGCGCCGGTGCGGCAGCGGTGTCGGCTGCCTTGGCCGCCGTAGCGGCTGCGGTTGCTGCAGCCGGGGCCGCGCCTGCCGCCGGCTTGGCGGCTGCCGCCTGGTTGGCCTGGTTGAGTTTGGTCAGCTCCGCATTTTTCAGCTCCATCAGGCGCTGCATGTCGGAGATGTTCTTCTCCAGGTCCGTGACGCGCGACTCGGCATCCTTCAGCTTGCGCTGGTTGGCCACGTCGGCTTCAGCCTGGGCTTGCGCCTTGGCTTGCGCACCCTTCTCGGCCTTCGACAGCTTCAGTTCGTCACGCGGGCCCGCCGACGGCACCGTGGTGTCCTGCACCCGCGCCGTGACGTTGCCCGATTGCTCGCGGCCCGAACCGGCCTCGACCGACTTGGCTGCCGCCGCGGCCGCCAGGCGGCTGCGATAGCTGTCGAAGCCCTGGGTGCGCGCCACCACTTCGCGGCGCGCCTCGCGCGGGCTCACGGACTGGGCCTGCTGGGCGCTCGGCACCTTCAGCACGGCACCAGAGCGGATCCGGTTGATGTTGCCGCCGATAAAGGCATTGGGGTTGTTGCGATACAGGGCCAGCAACATCTGCTCGAGCGAGACCGAATCCTGTCCCTGCGCGGCTTCGCCGGCAATTGCGTAGAGCGTGTCGCCCTGCTGGACCGTGTAGCTACCGTGTGCGGCAGTGCCATCGGTAACGGCAGGTGCGGGGGCGCGGCGCGGCTGGCGGACCGGGGCCGGCCGGGCTTCCGCCGCAGGGGCGGCAGCAGCCGGAGCCGGGGCCGGCGCCACTGCAACCGGAGCCGGCGCGGTGGGCGCCACGTCCGGCGTGGCGGCCTGTACGACGGTAGTCGGTGCGAACGACTGGTTCGACGGCTTGGCGCCAGCCGGATCCAGCAGGAATGTATAGGCACGCGTGACCTTGCCGCTGGACCAGCTCATGTCGACCAGAATGTCGACAAACGGCTCGCTGAGCGGCTGGTTGGAGCGCACGGTGGCCACGTAGCTGCCGTTGGGACGCTTCTGCACGTCGAGCTTCACGCCCGAGATCGCCGGCAGATACGTCAGGCCGGCACGCGAGTAGGCAGACGCCGGGGCCAGCTTGACAGCCAGGCTATCGGCTTCCTCGGCCGAAACACCGGTGATATCGATTTCGGCCTGGAGCGGCTGCCCCAGATTGGACTGTACCCTTAATTGTCCGAACCCCGCGGCGTACGCAGCCGGCTGGGCTAGCAGCAGACCAAGAGCCGTGACGGCCAGCGTTGACCAGCGCTGACGGACAGTAGGCGCATCTTTCCGGCGATGTAGGCTCACACTCACCTTGTGCTCCATTATTTTTTAGTAGCGAAAAAGTTACCCGACCCCAATGGCTGGCTGGCGGACGGACGGCTGGTGCAGACCGGTGATCCCGGTCGTGCCCGCCTCTCGCCCTTTTCGCCTCCCGGTGCACCGGAAACTTCCCGGACGCAGGGTGACGACGACCCCGTGGCCAAGCGCATGCCGGCTGTATTGTGACCCAAGCCCGGGAAAAATAGGAACCCGGATGCAACAACGCCGCGCTGGGGCGCGGCGTTGCAGGTAAAGCGGTGATTTCTGTTGCCTCCCCGCAACGAAGCAGGAAGGCAAGGCGGGCCGGTCAGGCCTCGATCAGAATGCGCAGCATACGGCGCAGCGGTTCGGCGGCACCCCACAGCAATTGATCGCCAACCGTAAAGGCCGACAGGTACTCGCCACCCATCTGCATCTTGCGCAGGCGACCGACCGGAATCGTCAGCGTGCCGGTCACGGCAGCCGGCGTCAGGTCCTTCATGCTGGCCTCGCGCGTATTCGGCACCACCTTGGCCCACTGGTTGTTGGCTGCCAGCATGCCCTCGATCTCGTCCAGCGGCACGTCGCGGCGCAGCTTGATGGTCAGTGCCTGCGAATGGCAACGCATTGCGCCAATCCGCACGCAGAGGCCGTCCACGGCGATCGGGCTGGCGCCCGTGGCACCTACGAAGCCTTCGCCGCGACCCAGGATCTTGTTGGTCTCGGCGCCGCCCTTCCATTCTTCCTTCGACACGCCGTTGCCCAGGTCCTTGTCGATCCAGGGAATCAGGTTGCCGGCCAGCGGCACGCCAAACTGCTTGGTTTCGTCGGCGGACAAGCCGTGCTGGGTCGACAGGATCTGACGGTCGATTTCCAGGATGGCCGAGGCCGGGTTGTCCAGCAGCGGCTTGACCGCGGCATTCAGCGTACCGAACTGCGTCAGCAGCTCGCGCATGTGCTGGGCACCGCCGCCAGAAGCGGCCTGGTAGGTCATCGAGGTCATCCACTCGATCAGGTCATGCTGGAACAGGCCACCCAGGCCCATCATCATGCAGCTGACCGTGCAGTTGCCGCCGATGAAATTCTTGACGCCCTTGGACAGCGCGTCCTTGATCACACCGAGGTTGACCGGATCGAGCACGATGATCGCGTCGTCCTTCATGCGCAGCGACGAAGCGGCATCGATCCAGTAGCCGTTCCAGCCAGCGGCGCGCAGGCGCGGGAACACATCGTTGGTGTAGTCGCCGCCCTGGGCGGTCAGCACCACATCGCACTTCTTCAGTGCCTCGATGTCGTTCGCATCTTTCAGCGTGGATTCATTCTTCGCCATGGCCGGGGCCTTGCCACCAGCGTTGGACGTGCTGAAGAAAACGGGCTCGATATGGTCGAAATCACCTTCTTCCTGCATGCGCTGCATCAGGACGCTGCCGACCATTCCTCGCCAACCGACGAGACCTACAATCATGACTTACCTCGGATGTGATGTGAACTTCCCCGCCATTTTCCTCGCCCGGCGTGGCTGCGCGGGGAAGACGGGCAGGCACGACGAACGATCTAGCGGATCGTTTTTTTGGTAATGGTTTTAATCGTCGTTGCGGTCAGGCCGGACGAATCCATGCCAATCGCGCCGCAGGTAGCGGTACGAGCAGCAAAAGCAGTCAGGAGGGACTGGTGGATACGGGCCATGACGGGAGAGTCTACACGAATTTGCGGCAATGCCGCAGCGGAAATACTGGTGTTTTCTTGCTTTTGAGGGGGAATCTGCGCGCTCTCATGCGTAAGAGCGGGGACGGGAGGCCGGGAAAGCGGCATCAAATTGCGTTGTCGCATCTTGACGCGCCTTACCCTCTCCCCCGGCCCCTCTCCCGCTCCGCGGGAGAGGGGAGACCACATTTGGCAAAGCGATCGCTTACAGCGCGGCCAGCACTGCTTCGCCCATCTCGCGCGTGCCGACCTGCTTGCAGCCCGGCGTCAGGATGTCGCCGGTGCGGTAGCCCTGGGCCAGCACCTTCTTGACGGCGGCCTCGATGCGGTCGGCCTGCTCGGCGCGATTCAGCGAGTAGCGCAGCATCATCGCGGCCGACAGAATCGTGGCCAGCGGGTTGGCCACGCCCTTGCCGGCGATGTCGGGTGCGGAACCGTGCGACGGTTCGTACAGGCCCTTGTTGTTGGCGTCGAGCGATGCCGACGGCAGCATGCCGATCGAGCCGGTCAGCATGGCTGCCTCGTCCGACAGGATGTCGCCGAACATGTTGCCGGTGACGATCACGTCGAAGCTCTTCGGCGCCTTCACGAGCTGCATTGCGGCGTTGTCCACGTACATGTGCGACAGCTCGACGTCCGGATATTCCTTGCTGACATCGATCATGATGTCCTTCCAGAACTGGAACGTCTCGAGCACATTGGCCTTGTCCACGCTGCACAGCTTCTTGCCGCGCTTGGCCGCGGCCTGGAACGCCACGTGAGCGATCCGGCGGATTTCCGGTTCGCTGTAGCGCATCGTGTCGAAGCCTTCGCGGGCACCCTTGAACAGGCCGTCCGGCGCCTCGCGCACACCGCGCGGCTGGCCGAAGTAGATGTCGCCGTTCAGCTCGCGCACGATCAGGATATCGAGGCCAGCCACCAACTCAGGCTTCAGGCTCGATGCACCGGTCAGTTCCGGGTAGCAGATCGCCGGACGGAAGTTGGCGAACAGCTGCAGATGCTTGCGCAGGCCCAGGATGGCCTGCTCCGGACGCAGCGGGCGTTCCAGGCTGTCGTACTTCCAGTCACCCACGGCGCCGAACAGGATCGCGTCGGCTTCCTTGGCCAGCTTCAGCGTGTTCTCGGGCAGCGGGTGGCCTTCGGCCTCGTAGCCGGCACCGCCCACCGGAGCGGTTTCCATTTCGAACTTTTCGTCGAGTGCGTTGAGCACCTTGACGGCTTCGGCAATGATCTCGGGACCAATGCCGTCGCCCGGCAGGACTGCAATCTTCATTTGTCTTCCTAAAGGTTTGTTATCCAACCAGACGATTGGCGAGCCACGGCATCTTCGTCAGGCGCTCGGCCTCGTAGCTCTTGATCTTGTCCTTCTGGCGCAGCGTCAGGCCAATATCGTCGAAGCCGTTCAGCATGCAGTACTTGCGGAACGGGGCGATATCGAAAGAATAGCTGTCGCCGCCCGGCGTGACCACGACCTGGCGGTCGAGGTCGATCGTCAGCTTGTAGCCCGGGAACGCATTGGTCTCGTTGAACAGGTGGTCGACCTGGAGTTCGGTCAGCACCACCGGCAGCAGGCCGTTCTTGTAGCAGTTGTTGAAGAAGATGTCGGCGAAGCTCGGCGCGATCACGGCGCGGAAGCCGTATTGCGTGAGCGCCCACGGTGCGTGCTCGCGCGAGCTGCCGCAGCCGAAATTGTTGCGCGCCAACAGGATCGAGGCGCCCTGATAGCGCGACTGGTTCAGCACGAAGTCCGGGTTCAGCGGACGCTTGCTGTTGTCCTGGCCCGGCTCGCCCACATCCTTGTAGCGCCATTCATCGAACAGGTTCGGACCGAAGCCCGTGCGCTTGATCGACTTCAGGAACTGCTTCGGGATGATCGCGTCGGTGTCGACGTTTTCACGATCGAGCGGCGCTACGAGGCCGCTGTGTACGGTGAACTTTTCCATGATGATGTCCTTACTTCCGGGCCGCGTTTTCGAGCGAGCGTCCGGCAGCCTGCGTGTCCTTGCCCAAACCGGCCATCGTGTTGCAGCCAGCCAGTTGCAGCATGCCCAGGCATGCCAGCAGCGTGATCACGATCTTTTTCATGTTCTCTCTATTCGAAAGTCGTGGTTGACCAATGGTTGACCGGTTGACCGGTTGACCCTTGCCAGCTCAGCCGAGCTTGCGGATATCGACGAAATGGCCTTCGATGGCAGCCGCGGCAGCCATGGCCGGGCTCACCAGGTGCGTACGGCCACCGGCGCCCTGACGGCCTTCGAAGTTGCGGTTCGACGTCGACGCGCAACGCTCACCCGGCTCCAGGCGGTCGGCATTCATCGCCAGGCACATCGAGCAACCCGGCTCGCGCCATTCGAAGCCGGCGGCCTTGAAGACCTTGTCCAGCCCTTCCTGCTCGGCCTGCGCCTTGACCAGACCCGAACCCGGCACCACCATCGCCAGCTTCACGTTCGATGCCACCTTGCGGCCCAGCTTCTGCACCACCCAGGCTGCCGCGCGCATGTCCTCGATCCGGCTGTTGGTGCAGGAACCAATAAACACCTTGTCGATCGTGATCGATTCCATCGGCACGTTCGGCTGCAGGTTCATGTACTCCAGCGCGCGCTCCATCGCGTTGCGCTTGTTCGGATCCTTTTCGCGGTCGGGATCCGGCACACGGTCTTCGATGCTGACGACCATCTCGGGCGAGGTACCCCAGGTAACCTGCGGACGAATCTCCTCGGCACGCAGTTCCACCACCTTGTCGAAGTGGGCGCCGGCGTCCGAATGCAGCGTGCGCCAGTAGGCCACGGCCTGCTCCCACTCCACGCCCTGGGGCGCGTAGGGGCGGTTCTTCACGTATTCGAGCGTGACATCGTCCACGGCCACCATGCCGGCGCGCGCGCCTGCTTCGATGGCCATGTTGCAAACCGTCATACGGCCTTCCATGGTCAGGTCACGAATTGCCGAACCGGCAAACTCCATCGTGAAGCCCGTGCCGCCGGCCGTGCCGATCTTGCCGATGATGGCCAGCACGATGTCCTTGGCGGTGCAGCCGCGCGGCAGCTTGCCTTCCACCGTGATCAGCATGTTCTTGGCCTTCTTGCCCAGCAGCGTCTGCGTGGCCAGCACGTGTTCCACTTCCGAGGTGCCGATGCCATGCGCCAGCGCGCCGAACGCGCCGTGCGTGCTGGTGTGCGAGTCACCGCAGACCACGGTCATGCCGGGCAGCGTGGCACCCTGCTCCGGCCCGATCACGTGCACGATGCCCTGGCGATGATCGTTCATCTTGAACTGCGTGATGCCGTAGGCGTCGCAGTTGGTGTCCAGCGTGTCGACCTGGAGCTTCGAGATCGGATCGGCAATGCCTTGCGTGCGGTCGGTGGTCGGCACGTTGTGGTCCGACACGGCCAGGTTGGCGCTGATGCGCCATACCGGACGCTCCGCCAGCTTTAGTCCCTCGAAAGCCTGCGGGCTCGTGACTTCATGCAGCAGGTGTCGGTCGATGTAGAGCAGCGTGGTGCCGTCTTCCTCGACGTGGACGGTGTGGTCATCCCAGAGTTTGTCGTAGAGCGTCTTGGCCATGATGCGGGGGGCAGACCGTCCGTTCGTACCCATCGGAGACGAACGGCGCGAATCCGCGCGGTTGTTTGCAGGGGAATTGTTTTCCGGATGCCTTCGCGGGCAAGCAGGTTATTTTGCTGCTTTTCCGGACGCGCCGGTGATTGCTTGACATCGCAAGCGATTATGCCATGTGCGCCAGCCGCCGACGGGCCGGCCAGACCACCCGGGCGGCGGTCATTGGCGAAAGGGGGATTTCGTGGATCGCGAAGGGACTTGAATGACCCTTGGTTTGCTCCCCTCGCCCGCATCGCGGGAGAGAGGAGCCTCAACATCAACCGCCCAGGTACGCAGCCCTGATCCGGTCGTTGGCCAACAGGTTGGCGCCGGTATCGGCCAGCACCACCTTGCCGGTTTCCAGCACGTAGCCGCGATCGGCCACCTGCAGCGCCTTGTTGGCGTTTTGCTCGACCAGGAACACCGTGACGCCTTCCTGGCGGATCGTGCGGATGATGTCGAAGATCTGCGCGATGATCAGGGGCGCCAGGCCAAGCGTGGGCTCGTCCAGCAACAGCAGGCGCGGCTTGCTCATCAGTGCGCGGCCAATGGCCAGCATCTGCTGCTCACCGCCCGACATCGTGCCCGCGCGCTGGCTGGCGCGCTGGTTCAGGCGCGGGAACAGCTTGAACACGTGCTCGACGCCATCCTCGATCTCATGACGGTTGGCGAAGAACGCACCCATCTTGAGGTTCTCGAGCACGGTCAGGCTCGGGAACACACGACGGCCCTCAGGCGAGATGGCCATGCCCATGCGCATGATCTCGTGCGTGTTGCGGCGCGTGATGTCCTGTCCTTCGAACAGCACGCGGCCACTCGACGCCCGCGGCGTACCGCACACGGTCATCATCAATGTCGTCTTGCCGGCGCCATTGCTGCCGATCAGGGTGACGATCTCCCCCTTGTTGACTTCGATCGATACGCCAGACAACGCCTCGACGGCGCCATAGTGGGTATGGACCTGTTCCAGCTTCAGCATCAGTCCTCTCCCAGATAGGCCTTGATCACGCGCGGGTCGTTGCGCACTTCCTCGGGCTTGCCAACCATGATCGGCTTGCCGTGTTCCATCACCAGAATGCGGTCGGACACACCCATTACCAGGCTCATGTCGTGCTCGATCAGCAGCACCGAGATATTGAATTCGCGGCGCAGGCGGTCGATCAATTGCTGCAACTCGATCTTCTCCTGCGGATTCAGGCCCGCGGCAGGTTCATCGAGCATCAGCAGGCGCGGCTTCGTGATCATGCAGCGCGCGATTTCCAGGCGACGCTGATGGCCATACGACAACGTACCGGCCTCGCGGTTGGCCACACCGGTCAGTCCCATCCGTTCGAGCCATTCCGCGGCGCGCCCCAGCGCCTCGCGTTCGGCACGGCGATAGGCCGGCGTGGCCAGCAGGCCGTGCAGCAGCCCCGCCTTCACCTGCTGGTGCTGCGCGACCATCAGGTTTTCCACCACGGTCAACTGCTTGAACAGGCGGATGTTCTGGAACGTCCGCACCAGGCCATGGCGTGCCACCACGTGGCTCGGCTGACGGGCAATCGAATGACCGTCCAGCATGACCTCGCCGGCGGTAGGCTTGTAGAAGCCGCCCACGCAATTGAACACGGTGGTCTTGCCGGCGCCATTTGGGCCGATGATGGCGAAGACCTCGTCGCGACGCACATCGAACTCGATGCCGTCGACGGCCAGCAGACCGCCAAAGCGCATCTGCAGGCCGGATACTTTCAGCATTTCAGCGCTCATCGCGGCAACTCCACGTGGGGACGGCTCGCGGGCAACAGGCCCTGCGGACGCCACATCATCATCAGCACCATCACCAGGCCGAAAATCAGCATGCGGTACTCGGCAAAGTCGCGCGCCACTTCAGGCAGGATCGTCAGCAGGACGGCCGCCAGGATCACGCCCAGTTGCGAACCCATGCCGCCCAGCACCACCACGGCCAGGATCAGCGCCGATTCGATGAACGTGAACGACTCCGGATTGACCAGGCCCTGGCGCGCCGCAAAGAACGCACCGGCCAGGCCCGCAAACGACGCACCCAGCGTGAATGCCGACAGCTTGATGCGCGTGGGATTGAGGCCCAGCGAGCGGCAGGCGATTTCGTCCTCGCGCAAGGCTTCCCAGGCGCGGCCCATCGGCATGCGGATCAGGCGACTGGTGACAAACAGCGTAAAGCCCACCAGCAGCAATGCCAGCAGGTACAGGAAGATCACCATGTGCTGGCCGGCATACGGCAGACCGATCAGTTCGTGGAATGTCTTCACGCCTTCCACGCTGGCACTGCGCGCCATCTCGATGCCGAACACGGTCGGCTTCGGAATGCCCGATACGCCATCCGGGCCGCCTGTCAGGCTGGTCAGATTGTTCAGCAGCAGGCGGATGATTTCGCCAAAGCCCAGCGTCACGATCGCCAGGTAGTCACCGCGCAGGCGCAGCACCGGGAACCCGAGCACGAAGCCGAAGGTGGCCGCCAGGCCCGCCGACAACGGCAGGCATTCCCAGAATGTCAGGCCGAAGTACTGGTTCAGCAGTGCATAGGTATAGCCACCCACCGCGTAGAAGCCCACGTAGCCCAGATCGAGCAGGCCAGCGTAGCCGACCACGATGTTCAGGCCCAGCCCCAGGATCACGTAGATCAGGGCCAGCGTGGCCACGTCCACCGCACCGCGCGAGCCGAAGAACGGGAACACGAGGCCCACGGCCAGCAGTACCCACACCATGCTGCGTTGCTGCCGTGCGCCCATGGCGAGCAGCGTCGGCAGCTTCACGGCGCTGCGCGCGCGCGTGAGCATCGGCTTGAACAACTGGAACAGGAACACCGCGGCCACCGCGATCCATACCGGACGCCAGTGCGGTTCCAGCACAACCTTGTAGCCGTCGAGCTTCAGTTGCAGGCCCAGCACCGGAATGGTCAGGATGGCGGTCAGCACGGCGGCGGTCACCGCGTTCTTGAGTGTGTCGGAGACCGACGTTTGCGGGACCGATGCCCGCGCAATCGAAGTTGCCTGAGTCATGTCGTCTCCCCCTTACACCTTTTCCACATCGGGCTTGCCGAGCAGACCCGTGGGACGGAACAGCAGCACCAGGACCAGCAGGCCAAAGGCCACCACATCCTTGTATTCGGCCGGCATGTAGCCCGTGGCAAACGTCTCGGCCAAACCCAGCAACACGCCGCCGAGCATCGCACCCGGAATGCTGCCGATGCCGCCCAGCACTGCCGCGGTGAACGCCTTGATGCCGGCGATAAAGCCGATGAACGGATTGAGCTTGCCGATGGTCAGGCCGATCAGCACGCCGCCCACCGCGGCCAGCATGGCGCCGAGCACGAACGTGAACGAGATCACGCGGTTGGTGTCGATGCCCAGCAGGTTGGCCATGCGCATGTCTTCGGCGCAGGCACGGCAGGCGCGGCCCATGCGCGAATGGCCGATAAACAGCGTCAGCGCAATCATCAGGAGCAGCGTCACGCCAACGATCAGCAGGCGCGAATACGGCACGGTCACCGTAAAGTCGCTGCCCATCTGGAATTCGATGGCACCCGAGATCAACAGCGGCACGGATACATCGCGCGCGCCCTGCCCGATCTGGACATAGTTCTGCAGGAAAATCGACATGCCGATGGCCGAGATCAGTGGCACCAGCCTGGGGCCGCCGCGCAGCGGCCGGTAGGCCACGCGCTCCACGGCGTAGCCGTAGCAGCCGGTCACGGCGACCGAGACCAGCAACGCCGCGCCCAGTACCAGCGGCAACGGATAGCCGGCTTGCGCACCGATGGCGGTCAGCGTCACGAGACCCACATAGGCGCCGATCATGTAGATCTCGCCGTGGGCAAAGTTGATCATGCCGATAATGCCGTAGACCATCGTGTAGCCGATGGCGATCAGCGCGTAGATCGCACCCAGCGTCAGGCCATTGACCAGTTGCTGGGTGAACTGTGGAAGGAATTCGTTCATGCGGGGGACCTTGTGGATCGGAAAGTCCGATGCGCGATGTCAACCGCCGTTATGTGGCGAATAATCGACATCGAACCGATACCAAAACGCCCCGCATGCCGGATCGGCAGCGGGGCGTTTCGCCAGGATGGCGCCGGGTTTAGTTGGCGGCGGTCTTGGTGGCGTCCTTGTGCCACGTGTACACGACGAACTTGAACGACTTCAGGTCGCCCTTGGCGTCGTACTCGACCTTGCCGATCGGCGTGGTGAACGCGTTCTTGTGCATGTAAGCGGCCACCTTGGTCGGATCCGTGCTCTTGGCGCCAGCAATGGCGTCGCCAATGATCTTCACGGCGGCGTATGCAGGCATCTGGAATGGACCGTTGGCGTCACGCTTCTTGTCGGCGAAAGCCTTCACCAGCGCGGCGTTGGCCGGATCGGCCGAGAAGTCCGCCGGCAGCGTCACGAGCATGCCTTCCGAGGCCGGGCCGGCAATCGCCGTCACGTCCTTGTTGCCCACGCCTTCCGGACCCATGAAGGCCGCTTTCACGCCCTGCTCGCGCGCCTGGCGCAGCAGCAGGCCCATTTCCGGGTGGTAGCCACCGAAGTAGACGAAGTCCACGCCTTGCGACTTCAGCTTGGTGATCACGGCCGAGTAGTCGGAATCGCCGGCATTGATGCCTTCGAACACGGCCACGGGAATCTTGGCCGCTTCGAGGTCCTTCTTCACCGAGCTGGCAATGCCCTGGCCGTACGATTGCTTGTCGTGCAGGATCGCAACCTTCTTGGGCTTGATCTTGCCAATGATGTATTGGGCGGCTGCCGGACCCTGCTGGTCATCGCGGCCGATCGTGCGGAAGATGAAGTTGCGCTTCTTGGTTTCGGTCAGCTGCGGCGCGGTGGCCGACGGCGTGACCATCACGATGCCTTCGTTCTCGTAGATGTCCGAAGCCGGAATCGTCGAACCCGAGCACACATGGCCGATCACGTAGTGGATGCCCTGGCTGACGACCTTGTTGGCCACGGCCACGGCCTGCTTCGGTTCGCAGGCATCGTCCATCAACACGGCTTCGAACTTGTTGCCGTTGGCACCGCCTGCCGCATTGATCTGTTCGATCGCGGTCAGCGCACCGGCCTTGACCATGTCGCCGTACTGGGCAACCGAGCCGCTCATCGGGCCGGCAATCGCGATCTTGATGGTTTCGGCGTTGGCCGAGGTGAAGGCGGCGAGACCGGCAGTGGCAAGCACGGCGGCCATGGCAGTGGACGTGAGACGGGACAGCGTCATCAGGGAGCTCCTCGATTATGTTTGGGTCGTTCCGGGCAGAGTTGGCATGACCGGCGCAATCGAACAACACCCGCGGGAGGAAGCGCCGCCTGACGTGGCGAACGGTGAGGCCCAAAGCGGAAGACGGGCCTGCGGTGAAGACAGTAAAGCGATGCGGGGCCCGGCATGTGTCGGCGCGTGCTCATTCGATGAATGTGGCGCACACCAAAAGTTCGGAAAGACAACGTTGATGCGTTCTCTATTGCGCAAGCGCTTCGCCTGCCCCGCTTCGCCAACGCGGCTGGCCGGAAGGGTGGCCCGGCTGCCGGTGGTAAAGCAGCCCGCATTATAGGGGGAAAGTTGCACCCCGATGAAGTGAAGTTGTTCGGTTTTAGGGAAAACCAGACAATTTATGAAGCCTGTTGCAACCGTGAAAAGGCAGGAAGCGTCGCCAAAATGTGGTTTCACAACAGTTGTGCATGAGGAAAGTCCGACCGGGTTGCTCCGGCGGGGTTGCTCCCTCGGACCGCCCCTGATCCGCAAAAAAAACGCCCCGGCATGCCGGGGCGTTTCTTACTGCGGTCGGACCAGACAGCGGTCCAGACAGCGGACCAATCAGCGCGTGGCCATGTCCGGCACGTCGCGGGCGGAGTTGCCGTTGAACAGCTGGCGCGGACGACCGATCTTGTATTCCGGATCGGTAATCATCTCTTCCCACTGCGAGATCCAGCCCGGCGTACGTGCCAGGGCGAAGATGCAGGTGAACAGCGAGGTCGGGATGCCCAGCGCGCGCTGCACGATACCCGAGTAGAAGTCCACGTTCGGGTACAGCTTGCGGCTCACGAAGTACTCGTCTTCCAGCGCGATCTTTTCCAGTTCCATGGCCAGCTTGAACAGCGGGTCGTTGTGCAGGCCCAGTTCGTTCAGCACTTCATGGCAGGTTTCGCGCATCAGCTTGGCGCGCGGATCGTAGTTCTTGTACACGCGGTGGCCAAAGCCCATCAGGCGCACGCCCGAGTTCTTGTCCTTGACCTGCTTGATGAACTCGTTGATGTTGTCGACGCTGCCGATTTCTTCCAGCATCTTCAGTGCGGCTTCGTTCGCACCGCCGTGAGCCGGACCCCACAGGCAGGCCACGCCGGCGGCGATGGCTGCGAACGGGTTCGTGCCCGACGAACCGGCCAGGCGCACGGTCGAGGTCGACGCGTTCTGCTCGTGGTCGGCGTGCAGGATGAAGATGCGGTCCAGTGCGCGCTCCAGCACCGGGTTCACGGTGTACGGTGCGCACGGCGTGCCGAACAGCATGCGCAGGAAGTTGCCCGAGTAGGACAGGTCGTTCTGCGGATAGATGTACGGCTGGCCGATGTTGTACTTGTACGCCATGGCGACCATGGTCGGCATCTTGGCGATCAGGCGGATGGCCGAGATCTCACGCTGGTGAGGATCATCGATGTCCATCGCGTCGTGGTAGAACGCGCTCATGGCACCCACCAGGCCGGTCAGTACCGCCATCGGGTGCGCATCGCGGCGGAAACCGCGCATGAAGAATTGCAGCTGCTCATGAACCATGGTGTGGTTCATCACGTGGCCGGTGAACTCTGCCTTCTGCTTGGCGTTCGGCAGTTCGCCCTTCAGCAGCAGGTAGCAGGTTTCGAGGTGATCGCACTTCTGCGCGAGTTGCTCGATCGGGTAGCCGCGATACAGCAGTTCACCCTTGTCACCATCGATGTAGGTGATCTTGGAGTTGCACGAAGCGGTCGACATGAACCCCGGGTCATAGGTGAACTTGCCGGTTTGTCCGTACAGCTTGCGAATGTCGATCACATCCGGGCCAACCGTGCCCTGGTAGATCGGCAGCTCAACGCTGGGGGAACCATCGGAAAACGATAGCGTGGCTTTCACATCGGACGGCGTCATGTCGATTCCTTCAAATACTGTGAATAATATTGTTGACCAAACTCAGACCGAACGCAGCAGGCTGAGTACCCGTTGCATCGGGGGCGTGTCGAGCTCACCGTCCAGTTCCTTGCGGACCAGCAGCAGGTCCATCAACTCGTAGTCGCTAAGCTCGAACAGCTCGCTCAGCGAAGCCACGTCCTCATCGGACAGGCTCTCCTCGTAACGGTTGAAGAAACGTTCGACGATGATGTCGTTCTCCAGGAGGCCGCGGCGGGCGCGCCAGCGCAGACGGGCACGCTTGTGCGGATCGGCCTGATGGGAGAATGTGGTGGAAAGACTCATGGTCAGCCTTCTTGCGACCGGTGCGCCGGCCCGATTGAACCGCATCGGACTGACACACCGCTTACATCAACTTCTGCAGACTGCCTGTCTGCGCAACATCCGCGAAATCCGCGACTGGCGCAGAAGGCAGTTTATACCGGGCAATTAAACAGCGCGGCGAACCATCAATTCCTTGATCTTGCCAATCGCCTTCGTCGGGTTGAGGCCCTTCGGGCACACGTCGACGCAGTTCATGATGCTGTGGCAACGGAACAGGCGATACGGGTCGTTCAGGTTGTCCAGACGCTCGCCAGTGGCCTGGTCGCGGCTGTCCGCGATAAAGCGGTAAGCCTGCAGCAGGCCGGCCGGGCCGACGAACTTGTCCGGGTTCCACCAGAACGACGGGCACGACGTGGAGCAGCTTGCGCAAAGAATGCACTCGTACAGGCCGTCCAGCTCGTCACGCTCCTGCGGCGACTGCAGACGCTCTTTCTCGGGCGGCGGCTCGTCGTTGATCAGGAACGGCTTGATCGAGTTGTACTGCTTGAAGAAGTTCGTCATGTCGACGATCAGGTCGCGCACGACGGGCAGGCCGGGCAGCGGACGCAGCACGATGCGGTCCGGCAGCTCGCGCATGTTCGTCAGGCAGGCCAGGCCGTTCTTGCCGTTGATGTTCATCGCGTCCGAACCACACACGCCTTCACGGCACGAGCGGCGGAACGAGATGGTTTCGTCCAGCTTCTTCAACTTGACCAGTGCGTCCAGCAGCATGCGCTCGTGACCGTCGAGCTCGACCTCGTAGGTCTGCATGCGGGGTGCGGCGTCCTTGTCCGGATCGTAGCGGTAGACTTCGAAAATACGCTTCATTTCTGTGGGTCCTGTTTTCTCTACGAGGCGTCGCTTAGAACGTACGGGCCTTGGGCGGAACCGATTCCACCGTCAGCGGTTGCATCTTCACGGGCTTGTAGTCAAGGCGATTGCCTTCGCTGTAGAACAGCGTGTGCTTGAGCCAGTTGTCGTCGTCGCGATTCGGGAAGTCGCTGTGGGCATGCGCGCCACGCGATTCCTTGCGGGCCGCGGCCGAGATCATCGTGGCCTTGGCCACTTCCACCAGGTTGGCCACTTCCAGGGCTTCCACCAGCGCGGTGTTGAAGACCTTGGACTTGTCCTTCAGGTGGATGTTGTCGGCACGCTCCGCCACTTCCAGAATGCGCTCGACGCCTTCGTCCATCAGCTTCTGCGTACGGAACACGCCGGCATGCGACTGCATGTTGCGACGGATGTCGTTGGCCACGTCCTGGGTGTATTCGCCCGAGGTCGTTGCCTGCAGCTTGGCCAGACGGGCCATGGCGCGGTCGGCGGCATCGGCCGGCAGCGGCTTGTGTTCCTTCTGCTTGCTGGCGTTGGCAACGATATGGTTGCCGGCCGCACGGCCGAACACCACGAGGTCCAGCAGCGAGTTGGTGCCCAGGCGGTTGGCGCCGTGCACCGAAACGCACGAGCATTCGCCGATTGCGTAGAAACCGTTGACCACGTCGTTCGGGTTGCCGTTCTTCGGCGCCACGACCTGGCCGTGAACGTTCGTCGGGATACCGCCCATCTGGTAATGGATGGTCGGCACGACCGGGATCGGTTCCTTGATCGCATCGACGTTGGCGAACTTCACGCCGATTTCGCGGATCGACGGCAGGCGCTTCATGATGGTCTCGGCACCGACGTGAGTCAGGTCGAGCAGCACGTAGTCGCCGTTCGGGCCGCAACCACGGCCTTCCTTGATTTCCTGGTCCATCGAGCGCGACACGAAGTCACGCGGCGCCAGATCCTTCAGCGTCGGGGCATAGCGTTCCATGAAACGCTCGCCATCCTTGTTACGCAGGATACCGCCCTCGCCACGCACGCCTTCCGTGATCAGCACGCCCGCGCCGGCCACGCCGGTCGGGTGGAACTGCCAGAATTCCATGTCTTCCAGCGGGACACCGGCACGTGCCGCCATGCCCAGGCCGTCACCGGTGTTGATGAAGGCATTGGTCGACGCAGCGTAGATACGGCCGGCACCGCCGGTCGCGAACAGCGTGGTCTTGGCTTCGAGGATATAGACTTCGCCGGTTTCCATTTCCAGCGCGGTCACGCCCAGCACATCGCCTTCTTCGTCACGAATCAGGTCCAGTGCCATCCACTCCACGAAGAAGTGGGTCTTGGCGCGCACGTTGCGCTGGTACAGCGTGTGCAGCAGCGCGTGACCGGTACGGTCAGCAGCGGCGCAAGCGCGTTGCACCGGCTTTTCGCCGTAGTTGGCGGTGTGGCCGCCGAACGGACGCTGGTAGATCGTGCCATCGGCGTTACGGTCGAACGGCATGCCGAAGTGTTCGAGCTCGTACACGACCTTCGGGGCTTCACGGCACATGAACTCGATGGCGTCCTGGTCGCCGAGCCAGTCCGAGCCCTTGATGGTGTCGTAGAAGTGATAGTGCCAGTTGTCTTCGCTCATGTTGCCCAGCGAAGCACCGATACCGCCCTGCGCCGCAACGGTGTGCGAGCGGGTCGGGAAAACCTTGGACAGCACGGCCACGTTCAGGCCGGCTTCCGCGAGCTGGAGGGATGCGCGCATCCCGGCGCCGCCCGCCCCGACGATGACCACGTCAAATTTGCGACGCGGCAATCCAGTCTTGACTGCGACCATTTATTACACCCTCCAGAGAATCTGAGCAGCGTAGCCCGCACAACCGACGAGCCACAGAATCGTAAGAACTTGCAGCACGAGGCGCACGGCCATCGGCTTCACATAGTCCATCCAGATGTCGCGAATGCCGATCCACGCGTGGAACAGCAGGGACAGGATGGTCAGGAACGTCAGGAGCTTCATCCATTGATTGGCGAAGAGACCCGACCAGCCTTCGTACGAAGGATTGCCGAAGGCGAGATACACCACGGCGAGCACCACGGTGAACACCACCATGATGACAGCGGTAACACGTTGCGCGAGCCAGTCTTTCAGACCGTAATGCGCACCGACGACAAGACGCTTGGGACCGATATTATTGTTTGCCACCTTGATTCTCCTCAGAACAGGCCGAAAAGCTTCAGCCCGAAAATCAGGGTGAGCAGCAGGCTGATGACCAGCACCAGCTTGGCCGACGTGGCCGATGCGGGCTTGGTGACGCCGACGTGCACATCGAGCAGCAGGAAGCGGATACCGGCGCAGAAATGATGCAGATACCCCCAGATCAGGGCCAGGATCACCAGCTTGACGAAGCCGTTGGACAGCAGGGCCGAGAACTTCGCGAAGCTCAGTTCGGAGGTGACGCTCTGTTCGAACAGGTACAGAACGAAAGGAAGGAGGAGAAACATCAATGCGCCGCTTACGCGATGCAGGATGGATACCTTGCCGGCCCAGGGCAACCGGTAGCGCGAGATTTGCGCGATACCGATGTTCCGGAACTCCGGCCTGGCTTGTTTGGCGGCTTCAGCCATGCGAGACCCCATTTGCGATGAAAAGAAAACTGCAAAAGAACGACACTGCCGTTGCACCCGATTGCATCGGGGCCTCACAGCGGGTACCGTGAATGCACCGCGCTGAATGCACCGGATTGCATCCGGTGTCGTGGGTAACACTGGATGCAAATGAATGCAGCGGAGCAAATCGACGTGATTTTAGCGCCTTTGTTGCGCAGCGCACCAATAATTTTCGACTATCGCGCACCAATGCGGCGTGCCCGACAATCGCACGCGACAACGCGCGCACCATTGCAAATCTGAAAAATCCGACGATTCCATTCACGACCGACAATGGTTGGCGCCAGTCCCATATACGCGCCGCAATAGTTGGCCGCCAGGACTGCGCTTGCATCGCCATCGCGCATCAGCTCAAGTCGTTTTGATAATAGTGCCGCGTCGTGACATACAGGCCACGGCGGACTTCCACCGGGCGGTCACCATAGGTGAACGACACACGTTCCACCGACAGCAGCGGCGCACCAACCTCCACGGACAACAGCTCGGCAGCCGTGTTATCGGCAGCCACCGCGCGAATCTTTTCCGTGGCGCGGATCATGCGCGTACCGAACTCGGCTTCGAAGAGCGCGTACATCGGGCCCTTCCACTCGTTGAGCTTCTCGGCCGTCAGGCCCTTGAAGTTGGTGCCCAGCAGCCAGATCTCGTCCAGCACCGTGGCTTCATTCGAAAACGTCAGCACGCGCCGGATCTGCACCACGCTGTCGCCGGTGCGGATGTCGAGCAGGCGGGCAATCTCGGCCGGCGCGCGCAGGCGCTTGCACTCGAGTACGCGGCTGGCGCCATAATGCGGCTCGCCCTCGTCGGGCACCAGGCGGAGGAAGCGGAACTTGACCACATCCTCGTAATGGGTTGTCACGAACGTACCCTTGCCCTGGCGGCGCGCCACCAGGTTGTCCGCGGCAAGTTCGTCGATGGCCTTGCGCACGGTACCCTGGCTGACCTTGTAGCGGGCAGCAAGGTCCATCTCGCTCGGGATCATGTCGCCCGGCTTCCACTCGCCCGTCTGCAGGCTCTGCATGATCAGGGCCTTGATCTGCTGGTAGAGCGGGCTGAAAGTAGGCGACGGCGTGGCCGGTGCGACAGAGGCGGCGGGCGTGGCGGATGCGCCCGGAGCGTTCGCGGACGACTGCGTCCCGGCGCCGCTCTGTGGGGCGCCCGACTCCGGCGAGCCATTGGTGGCAGCGGCGGACGGGGACGTGGGCAGGGATGACATAGGCCGGATTCAACCACAAAAGCCAGAATGGCGTCCAGCACGCTATGAAATGTCTTATGTCTTATATGAGACATATGAATTGACATCAATCAGGGCGCACCCTAAACTCGCGCAGTCCGCGCCGCCGCCCCCGGCTGGTCTCTCTCCCGGGCTACCCTGCCCTGTCTTTTGAAACCTTCCGGATGCGGCGCACCACTCAGCAGTAGTAGACTTACGCCTTGTCGCCCTCGACGCCTGCCCACGGCCCGCGCGCTCCTCGTTGCCGGCCAGACGCAGTGCCGCGGGCTCCCGGCGGATGCCCGCCTGCCCCGTGGCGACACGCGAACCAGCACCCGGTGACGCGCAGGCCTGCTCCATACCCTGGATGGCCAGTCGCCACCGACCGGTTACCCCCTCTTTTCGTTTGGAGACTTACTCATGGCTAAAGCCCCAATGCGCGTCGCAGTCACCGGCGCCGCTGGCCAGATCGGCTATTCCCTGCTGTTCCGCATCGCCAACGGCGACATGCTCGGCAAAGACCAGCCGGTCATCCTCCAACTGCTAGACCTGCCGCAGGCCCAGACCGCCGTCAAGGGCGTGGTGATGGAACTGGAAGACTGCGCGTTCCCGCTGCTGGCCGGCGTGGTCATTACCGACGACCCCAAGGTTGCGTTCAAGGACGCCGACGTGGCCCTGCTGGTTGGCGCCCGTCCGCGTAGCAAGGGCATGGAGCGCAAGGACCTGCTCGAAGCCAATGCACAGATCTTCACGGTGCAGGGCAAGGCGCTGGACGAAGTGGCCAGCCGCGACGTCAAGGTGCTGGTGGTGGGCAACCCGGCCAACACCAACGCCTACATCGCCATGAAGTCGGCGCCGAACCTGAAGCGCGAGAACTTCACCGCCATGCTGCGCCTGGACCACAACCGCGCACTGTCGCAGGTTGCCGCCAAGACCGGCAAGCCGGTGTCGTCGATCGAAAAGCTGTTCGTGTGGGGCAACCACAGCCCGACGATGTACGCCGACTACCGCTACGCAACCGTTGACGGCAAGAGCGTCAAGGACCTGATCAACGATCAGGTGTGGAACAACGACGTGTTCCTGCCGACCGTTGGCAAGCGCGGCGCCGCGATCATCGAAGCGCGTGGCCTGTCGTCGGCTGCTTCGGCCGCCAACGCAGCCATCGACCACGTGCACGACTGGGTGCTGGGCTCGAACGGCAAGGTCGTCACGATGGGCATCCCGTCGAACGGTGAATACGGCATTCCGAAGGATGTCATGTTCGGCTACCCGGTGACCACGGCCAACGGCAAGTACGAAATCGTGCAAGGCCTGGAAATCGACGCCTACAGCCAGGAAAAGATCAACATCACGCTCAAGGAACTGGAAGAAGAGCGTGCCGGCGTGCAACACCTGCTGGGCTGATCGCCAGAGCTTCCCGCTCATGAAACCGGGGTCCGCATCGATTGAAGAATCGGCGCGGACCCCGGTTTTTTCTTTGGGCGAGCGCTTTGTCTTCACAATAACCCCCTGATCCATACGTATATAACGTGCATCCATCCGAGGTCTTGTTCCAGGGCGAAGCCATTCCCGTGCAACTGCCGGTCTGCGACCACTATGCCGGCAGCGAAAAGCTCATGCGCAAATCGCTGGCCCTGCAGCAGGCGCTTGGGCCCGTGTTCGACATCACGTTCGACTGCGAGGACGGCGCCGCCGTCGGGCTCGAACGCGAACACGCACAGCTCTGCGCCCAATTGATCAACAGCGCCGACAACGCACACAACCGCGTGGGCGTGCGGATCCACGATCCGATCCATCCGAGCTGGCGCGACGATATCGATACGCTGGTGACCGCCGCCGGCGCCAAGCTGGCCTATATCGTGATTCCGAAGGTCACCGATGTCGTCGAAGTGGCCCGCGTCACCGATCACGTCAACCAGGTTGCCCGCAGTGCCGGCATTGCACGGCATATCCCGATCCATGTGCTCATAGAGACACACTCAGCACTGGAACAGGTGTTTGATATCGCCGCGCTGGTGCAGGTGGAATGCCTGAGTTTCGGCCTGATGGACTTTGTATCGGCCCACCATGGCGCAATCCCCGGTGAGGCGATGCGTTCCCCGGAGCAGTTCCAGCATCCGCTGATCCGCCGCGCCATGCTCGAGATCTCCGCGGCCTGCCATCGCCATGGCAAGGTGCCGTCGCACAATGTGAGCACCGACGTGCAGAACCCGGAGCGCGCCGGCGATGACGCAGGCCGTGCCCGTGCGGAATTCGGCTATCTGCGCAAATGGAGCATTCATCCGGGCCAGATCGAACCAATCGTGAAGGCATTCCGCCCGAGCGACAGCGAAATCGGCGCAGCCAGCCAGATCCTGCTGGCCGCCCATGAAAACAACTGGGCACCGATCCGCCACGATGGCCAACTGCACGATCGCGCCAGCTACCGCTATTACTGGTCATTGCTGCAGCGCGCACATGCCACCGGTACCGGCCTGCCGACTCCGGTAGAGGAGCTGTTCTTTGACTGAGCACCACTGATAAATGCGGTGAAGCGCGAGTGCTGCTCATTTTTTCGGCCAAGTGGCCGATGACAAACCGTTCCCGCGCGATTATGTAACCAATCCCTGACGGGCTTCGCCCGGTCAGGCAAATCGTAGAGAATAGCGGCGGAAAGTTGCCGGGGCGTCCCCGTAACACCATTGCGGATCGCCTCCCGGACTGTTCACCACAACAAGCCCCATTGACTACTTAGCAATCCGGAAGGAAACCCACATGAAACAACTCGTGCTGGCAGCCTGCATTGGCGCCCTGACCCTGACCTCTGCCGGCGCCGCGCTGGCCCAGGAACCCGCCAAGAAGCCGGCCGCCACCAAGAAGTCGACCAAGAAATCCACCAAGACGGCCGCCGCTGCGCCCGCCGCGGTGGAGCCCTCGGGCGAAAAATGGCAGTGCGAACTGGGCCATGCGATCTGGATCAGCGGCAACATGCAGCGTGACGAAGTGCTGACCGTGCACTGGGAAGGCAAGGACTACCGCCTGCCGCGCCAGAGCACCGTGACCGGCGCCGACCGCTACTTCGACGCACGCTCGGGCCTGGATCTGGTCGTGATTCCGAGCAAGGCCATGCTGTTCAACAAGAACCTGGGCCAGCGCCTGGCCGACGAATGCCAGAGCGCCGACATGCAGGCCGGTGGTTCGGCGCCGACGCAAGCCGGCGCCCTGCGCGCTCCGGTGACCACGCCGCTGCTGATGGCACCGGCGCAACCGGCTGCCCAGCCGGCCGACGCTGCACAAGCCGCACCGAAGCAGTAAAGTCTTACCTTGCCTTACCCCGCGCGCCGCTGCGATAGGCGCCGCGCGGGTCCAAGCTGCACCGAATCGTTGTAACGGTGCGCGTCCGGGGTCTGCCGGCCGCGCCGCTGCATGGCGGCGGAACCCTTTCGCGCACCGGGGTCTGAAGAAGAAGAGCATCGAGTCCCGCGTCATCCTTCGATTGGAGTCAGGCAATGCCCCACAATCTCAATAAAACCCTGAAAGAATTCAAGCTCGGCACCGGCGGCCGCGGCCAGTACTATTCCCTGCCGCAACTCGGCAAGGCCCTGGGCGTGAAGATCGAACGCCTGCCTGTATCGATTCGACTGGTCCTCGAATCGGTACTGCGCAACTGCGATGGCAAGAAGGTGACCGAGGAACACGTGCGGCAACTGGCCAACTGGCAGCCCAATGCCGACCGCGTGGACGAGATCCCGTTCGTGGTGGCACGCGTGGTGCTGCAGGATTTCACGGGCGTGCCGCTGCTGGCCGACCTGGCCGCAATGCGCAACGTGGCCGAGAAGATGGGCAAGAACCCCAAGAAGATCGAACCGCTGGTGCCTGTGGACCTGGTGGTGGACCACTCGGTGCAGGTCGACCACTTCCGCGAGAAGAAAGCGCTGGACCTGAACATGCAACTGGAATTCCAGCGCAACAACGAGCGCTACCAGTTCATGAAGTGGGGCATGCAGGCATTCGACACGTTTGGCGTGGTGCAACCCGGCTTCGGCATCGTGCACCAGGTGAACCTGGAATACCTGGCGCGCGGCGTACACAAGAAGGATGGCGTCTACTATCCGGACACGCTGGTTGGCACCGATTCGCACACGACCATGATCAATGGCATCGGCGTGGTGGGCTGGGGCGTGGGTGGCATCGAGGCTGAAGCCGGCATGCTGGGCCAGCCCGTGTACTTCCTGACGCCGGACGTGGTGGGCGTGGAACTGAAGGGTCGGCTGCGTGAAGGCGTGACCGCCACCGACCTGGTGCTGACGATTACCGAAATGCTGCGCCGCGAGAAGGTGGTGGGCAAATTCGTCGAATTCTTTGGCGAAGGTACCGCCAGCCTGGCGCTGCCGGACCGTGCCACGATCGGCAATATGGCTCCCGAATACGGCGCCACGATGGGCTTCTTCCCGGTTGATGAGAAAACCATCGACTACTTCCAGGGCACGGGCCGCACCGACGAGGAAATCGCCGCGTTCGAAGGTTACTTCCGCGCGCAGGAAATGTTCGGGGTGCCGCGTGCTGGCGAGATCGACTACAGCAAGACGGTGACGCTGGACCTGGGCACGGTGGCCCCATCGCTGGCCGGCCCGAAGCGTCCGCAGGACCGTATCGAGATCGGTCACGTGAAGAGCACGTTCGCGTCGCTGTTCGAAAAGCCGGTGGCCGAGAATGGTTTCAACAAGGATCCGGCCGACCTGGGCAAGGAATACGTCAACGCCGACGGCGTGAAGGTCCACAACGGCGACGTGCTGATTGCCGCGATCACGTCGTGCACCAATACCTCGAACCCGAGCGTACTGCTGGCCGCCGGCCTGCTGGCCAAGAAGGCCGTGGAAGCTGGCCTGAACGTGGCGCCGCATATCAAGACTTCGCTGGCTCCGGGCAGCCGCGTGGTAACCGAGTACCTGAAGGCCACCGGCCTGCTGCCGTACCTGGAAAAACTTGGTTTTGGCGTGACGGCTTATGGCTGCACGACCTGCATCGGCAATGCCGGCGACCTGACCCCGGCACTGAACGAAGCCATCGTGCAGAACGATATCGTGGCTGCGGCCGTGCTGTCGGGCAACCGCAACTTCGAAGCTCGTATCCATCCGAACATTCGCGCCAACTTCCTGGCCTCGCCGCCGCTGGTGGTGGCGTATGCCATCGCGGGTACCGTTACGCGCGACCTGATGACCGAGCCGGTTGCCAAGGGCAAGGGTGGCAAGGACATCTGGCTTGGCGACATCTGGCCGACGTCGGAAGAAATCCACGCGCTGCTGAAGTACGCGATGGATGCCAAGACCTTCAAGGGCAACTACGAGCAGGTCAAGAAGCCGAGCAAGCTGTGGGCCAACATCAAGGGCACGAAGGGCCAGGTCTACGACTGGCCGACCTCGACCTATATCGCCGAGCCGCCGTTCTTCCAGGACTTCACGATCGAACCCAGCACCGAGACCGTCAGTATTCGCGGCGCCCGCGCGCTGGGCGTATTTGGCGATTCCGTGACGACCGACCATATCTCGCCGGCCGGTTCGATCAAGGACACCTCGCCCGCGGGCAAGTACCTGCTGGAACACGGCGTGCTCAAGGCCGACTTCAACAGCTACGGTTCGCGCCGCGGCAACCATGAGGTCATGATGCGCGGCACGTTTGCCAATGTGCGCATCAAGAACCTGATGATTCCGCCCAAGGCCGACGGTTCGCGCGTGGAAGGCGGCATTACGCAGCATCAGCCCACTGGCGACGAGATGTCGATCTACGACGCCGCCATGAAGTACATCGCCGAGGGTACCGCTACCGTGGTGTTTGGCGGCGAAGAATACGGCACGGGATCGTCGCGCGACTGGGCCGCCAAGGGCACGCAGTTGCTGGGCGTCAAGGCCGTTATCGCGCGCAGCTTCGAACGTATCCACCGCTCGAACCTGGTGGGCATGGGTGTGCTGCCGCTGCAGTTCAAGGGCAGCGACAGCGTGCAGTCGCTGGGCATCATCGGTAACGAGACGTTCGACGTGGAAGGTATCGAGGGCGAACTGAAGCCACAGCAGGATGTGGTGCTGGTGATCCACCGCGCCAATGGCGACACGCAACGCGTGCCGGTGCTGCTGCGCATCGACACGCCGATCGAGGTCGACTACTACAACCACGGCGGCATCCTGCCGTTCGTGCTGCGCCAGCTGCTGGTGGCGTAATCTTTGGGGCGGCGCGGTTCAGGCGCCAGCCCTGCCCCCCCGCCCCCTCTCCCGCGCCGCGGGCCGGGGGGCGCCAGCCTCAGCCTGCGCCCGTTTCCGGGTAATCCCCACCCCGCCACGGAAGTTTTGCGCAAGCCTGCGCAGCCCGACGCCGCGGCACGCAAACAGCGCTACAAAATATTGGTGACCTCACAAGATCAATAACCTGATCGCAATCGTCGTGATCG